>NZ_JAZDCH010000024.1:0-77210 GCF_036311905.1 Brachybacterium sp. J153
ATCCCCCACCCCAACAGGACCCTGTCCCGGGGACGCCCATCCCCCTGGACCCGCTCGGGGTCCGGGGCGCTGCACGGCGACGTCGCGCTCAGGAGCGCGTGACGCTCCCGCTCAGAATGGGGTCAGGCGAGGCCCTTGATGATCTCGCGCATGAGGTCGGCGGTCTCGGTGGGGGTCTTGCCCACCTTGACGCCGGCGGCCTCGAGGGCCTCCTTCTTCGCCTGCGCGGTGCCGGCGGAACCGGAGACGATCGCGCCGGCGTGGCCCATGGTCTTGCCCTCGGGGGCGGTGAAGCCCGCGACGTAGCCGACGACGGGTTTGGTCATGTTGTCCTTGATGTACGCGGCGGCACGCTCCTCGGCGTCGCCGCCGATCTCGCCGATCATCACGACGCCCACGGTCTCCGGGTCCTTCTCGAACGCCTCGAGGGCGTCGATGTGGGTGGTGCCGATGACCGGGTCTCCGCCGATGCCGATGGCGGTGGTGAAGCCGATGTCGGCCAGCTCGTACATCATCTGGTAGGTCAGGGTGCCGGACTTGGAGACCAGGCCCAGCTTCCCCGCACCGGTGATGTTCGCCGGGGTGATGCCGGCGTTGGACTTCCCGGGGCTGATCAGGCCCGGGCAGTTCGGGCCGATGATGCGGGTGGTGCCCTTCGACTGGGCGTAGTTGAAGAACTCGGCGGAGTCCTTGACGGGGATGCCCTCGGTGATGACCACCAGGAGCGGCATCGCCGCATCGATCGCCTCGAGCGCCGCATCCTTCGCGAACTTCGGCGGCACGAAGACCACCGAGACGTTCGCGCCGGTGGCCTCCATGGCCTCCCTCACGGTGCCGAAGACGGGCACCTCGTGGCCGCCCTCGAAGGAGACGGACTGCCCGGCCTTGCGCGGGTTCACGCCGCCGACGATCTGGGTGCCGGAGTCGAGCATGCGCTGGGAGTGCTTCATGCCCTCCGAGCCCGTCATGCCCTGGACGATGACCTTGCTGTTCTCATCAAGGAAGATAGACATGTCGGGTGCTGCTCACTTTCCTGCGGCGGCCGCGGCGACCTTCGCGGCACCGCCGTCCATGGTGTCGGCCTGGGTGACGAGGGGGTGCGCGAAGTCGGCGAGGATCTTGCGACCCTCCTCGACGTTGTTGCCGTCGAGGCGCACGACGAGCGGCTTGGTGGCGGCGTCGCCGAGCTTCTGCAAGGCGCCGACGATGCCGTTGGCGACCGCGTCGCAGGCGGTGATGCCGCCGAAGACGTTCACGAACACCGCGGTGACCTGCTCGTCGCCGAGGATGACGTCGAGGCCGTTGGCCATCACCTCGGCGCTCGCGCCGCCGCCGATGTCGAGGAAGTTGGCGGGCTTCACCCCGTGCGCCTCGCCGGCGTAGGCGACGACGTCGAGGGTGGACATGACCAGGCCCGCACCGTTGCCGATGATGCCGACCTCGCCGTCGAGCTTGACGTAGTTGAGGTCGAGGGCCTTGGCCTTCGCCTCCAGCGGGTCCTCGGTCTTGGCGTCGACCAGGGCCGCGTGATCCTCGTGGCGGAACTCCGCGTTGTCGTCGAGGGTGACCTTGCCGTCGAGGGCCACGATCTCCCCGGCGCCGGTCTTGACAAGCGGGTTGACCTCGACCAGGGTCGCGTCCTCCTCGCGGTAGACGTCCCACAGCTTCTGCAGCACGGGGGCGACCTTGGCGCCGGTCTCGGCGTCGAAGCGCGCGGCCTCGACGATCTCCTGCGCCTTCGCCGCGTCGATGCCCACGTTCGGGTCCACGGCCACGCGGGCCAGGGCCTCGGGGCGCTCGACGGCGAGCTGCTCGATCTCCATGCCGCCCTCGACGGAGCACATGGCGAGGTAGTTGCGGTTCGCGCGGTCCAGCAGCAGCGAGAAGTAGTACTCCTCGGCGATGTCCGCCCCGGCGGCGACCATGACGCGGTGCACGGTGTGGCCCTTGATGTCCATGCCGAGGATCTCGGCGGCCTTCTGCTCCGCCTCCTCGGGGGACTTCGCGATCTTCACACCGCCGGCCTTGCCGCGGCCTCCGGTCTTCACCTGCGCCTTGACGACGACGACCGGGGTGCCGAGCTGCTCGGCGGCAGCCTTGGCAGTGGCCGGATCCTCCGCGACGACTCCTCCGAGCACGGGCACGCCGTGCTTCTCGAAGAGATCGCGGGCCTGGTACTCAAACAGGTCCACGGGGTGCATTCCTCTCAATGTCGGCAGCGGGCGGCAGGCCGCCTTCGGCCTCGATGCCGCCCCTGAGAACACGGCCAGCCTAACGCGCTCGGGCCCTGCAGACCGCGGCCCGGAGCAGTGTGCGCGGAGTCTCACGTCGCGATCAGGAATGCGCCTTCCGGCCGCGGGGCGTCCAGGTGGCGGCGCTACCATGCCGGGATGAGCCGACGCTCCCGCAGCCTCCTGGGGCGCATCAAGGACCACCTCGTCATCAGCGTGGTCACCATCGGCGTGCTCTTCATCGTGCTGCGCCTGGCGGGTCTGCGCTCGACCTTCGCGAGCTTCATGCTCTCGCTGCTGATCACCATCGGCCTGAACGTCGGGCTCTCCTACTACGCCGACTACCGCGCTCGTCGGCCCCGCTCCCCCGCTCCTCGGGGCGGCGGCGACATCCGCTGGCGCGAGGAGGACCGCTGATGTCCGACTGGAAGACCTACGCGAAGGCGGCGCGGAACACCGCCCGCAAGCAGGGGCCCGACGTCGCCGGTTACGTGCGCGCCGCCGGGAAGGCTCTCGAGGCCGGGGCCGGCGAGGAGCGGCCGCGCACCGCGCACCAGGAGCGGCCCCTCGGGGAGCGGCTCCAGAAGGACGCCGCCGCCTACTACACCGTCGCCGAGCGGCGGGTGAAGCGGGCGAACCTCATCCCCCGCCTGCTGCGGGCTTTCCGCGACGCCGTGCTGATCGGTGCCTCGCTGCTCGCGATCTGGGCGGTGCTCGCCGCGGCGGGGATCCCGATCCCCTTCACCGGCGTGGTCATCGCGGTGCTCGTGATCATGGTGCTCTCCGCCGGGGTGTCCGTCTTCTCCGCGCGACGTCGCGACGCCGACGACGGGTCCGGCCGGGGCTGAGCCCGCCCCGGGCACGCCACGGGACCCTCGCCCACGGGACCTTCGCCGACGGGAGCGCGAACACCCGGACCTAGCCTGGAGCGGCCCCGTTCCGTCCCTGCCCGGACCGCCGCCGTCCCGGCGACGTCCTGCCCCGAGGTGCTCCCGACCGTGCCGTCCTCCCCCGCTTCTCCCCGTCGTCCCGCAGGTCCCGCCCCCGCCACCGGGCGCGGCGCGTGGCATCGCCGCGCCTCCCGCCCCATTCTCCTGTGGATGCTCGCCCTCGTCCTCGTGGTGATCGGGCACCAGTGGGTGCCGCAGGCGCGCTGGCTGATGGTCCACATGGTCACGCTGGGGCTGATCACCACGTCGATCATGATCTGGGGGCAGCACGTCGCGGAGGCGCTGCTGAAGACCCGTCTGGCCGAGGAGACGAGGGGCCGGCAGCTCGCCCGGCTGCGCCTGCTGACCGTCGGCGTGATGCTGACGATCGCGGGGATGCTGCCGGAGTGGCCGTGGCTCGTGGTCCTCGGCGCGCTGGCCGTCTCCGCGGCGCTGCTCTGGTACGCCGCGGCGCTCGGTGCGCAGATCCGGGCGGCGCTGGCGCCTCGCTTCGCCGCCACAGTCCGCACGTACGTCGCGGCGGCGTGCCTGCTGCCCGTCGGCGCCGTGCTTGGCGCGGTGATGGCCTTCAGTCCGGGCGAGCCCTGGCAGGGCCGGCTGCTGCTCGCCCATCAGGTCGTGAACGTGTTGGGCTTCGTGGGGCTCACGGTCACCGGGACGCTGCTGACGTTGTGGCCGACGGTGCTGCGCACGCGCCTCCCGGCGGACGCGGCGCAGCGCGCCTCGGGCGGGCTGCTCGGCATGCTGATCGCCGTCCTCCTCGCGGTCGCGGGGGCGCTGACCGGCTCGACCCTGATCGGCTGCGCCGCGCTCCTCGGCTATCTCGGCTCGTTCGCAGCCGTCGCGATCACCCTGGTGCGGGTCGCCGTACAGAGCGCACGCCAGGAACACCGGGTGCCGCCGGCGCTGTTCCCGATCCTGTCGATCGCCGCCGGGATGGGCTGGTTCGTCGTCGCGACGACGGGACTGCTGACGATGTGGTGGCGTTCGGCCGATGCGCAGATGGTGTCGTCGCTCGTCGCCGCCGACGTCCAGCAGCTCACCGTCCCGTTCGTCGCCGGCTTCCTGCTGCAGGTGCTGTTCGGTGCGATGAGCCATCTGCTGCCGGTGACCCTGGGCGGTGGTCCCCGGGCGACGTCGGCGGGTCTCGCCGTGATGAGCCGCGGAGCCGTGCTGCGCGTGGTCGCCTACAACCTGGTCGTCGCCTTGTTCGTGCTCGCCGAGGCGGGCACCGCCGGGTCCGGGGCGCTGTTCTCCGCTCTCACGCTCGGGACGGCGGAGGTCTCGGGCTTCGGCTCGCTCTCCCGCGTGATCCTGTCCCTGCTCGGCCTCGCGGTGCTGCTGGCGTTCGTGGTGCTGATGGTGCTCGCCGTCCGGGAGAACCGGCGCCACCGCGGCGCCGTGCCCGTGTCCCTGGAGCCCCCGACGTCGCAACCCCCCGCTCCCGCCGTCGAGCAGCTCGTCCCCCGCCTGGAGCGACGCGCGCTCACCGGGGCGCTGCTTGGCCTCGGCTCGGTGCTCGGAGCCACCGCGCTCGGCGGTTCCCTCGACCGTGCCCAGGGTTCTCTCCCGTCCTCGGCAGGTGCGGGCGCCGGAACCACCACGGCGGTGTCGCCCACCGGGAAGACGACCACGATCGCGGTGTCGATGGCCGAGATGCGCTTCGTCCCCGACCTGCTCGAGGTCCCGGTCGGGAACACCCTGGTGATCGAGCTGAGCAACGACGACCCTCACGACGTGCACGACCTCGTCCTCGCCACCGGCGCCTCGTCCGGCCGCCTGCAGCCGGGCGCGTCGACCGTCCTCGACGGCGGGGTGGTCACCCACGATCTGGAAGGTTGGTGCTCGATCGTCGGCCACCGTGCGATGGGCATGACCCTCACCGTCGTCGCGACCGGTGCGTCTCCGGGAGCGACCGAGGGCGATGCGGCCCACGGCAACGACTCCGGTGCCGACGAGCTGGCCCGTGTGCCCGCCGACATGACCGCCGCGCCCGGATCGGGCTACACGACGCGCGATGCGCGTCTTCCCGCGCCCTCCGGGACCCCGCAGCGGCTCACGCTCCAGGTCACCGAGGTCGCCGCCGAGATCGCGCCCGGGGTCACCCTGGACGCGATGACGTACGACGGCACCGTCGTCGGACCGGTGCTGCGCTCCGAGCTCGGAGCCCGGCTCACCGTCGACCTCGTCAACAACGGGTCGATGGGGCACTCCCTCGACCTGCACGCCGGTCGCGTCGCGCCTGATCCGGTGATGCGCACGATCCCGCCGGGCGAGCGGCTCGAGTACTCGATCACCACCGACCATGCCGGGATCTGGCTCTACCACTGCTCCACCATGCCGATGTCGGTGCACCTCGCCGCCGGGATGATCGGGGCGCTCGTGGTCCCGCCACCGGAACTCGCCACCGCCGACCGCGAGTACGTGCTGGTCCAGTCGGAGCACTATCTCGTCCCGGCCGGCGCAGCGGGCTCCGACTCGGCGATGCACGAGGGCGCCCTGCCGGTCAGCCCCGCGAAGATCGCCGCCGAGAGGCCCGACCTCACCGTCTTCAACGGCCACGCCACCCAGTACGTCCATGCCCCGCTCGAGGCCCGGGTGGGTGAGCGGGTAAGACTCTGGGTACTCGCCGCGGGCCCCTCGCGCGGAATCTCCTTCCACGTGGTGGGCGGCGTCTTCGACACCGTCTTCAAGGAGGGCGCCTACCTGCTGCGCCCCGAGGACGGCAGCGGCGGCGGGGCGCAGGCGCTCGACCTCGCTGCCGCCCAGGGCGGCTTCGTGGAGCTGGTCTTCGACGAGCCGGGCACGTACACCGCCGTGAACCACTCTTTCGTAGAGATGGAGCGCGGGGCGCGGGCGCTGATCCGCGTCACCGCCTGAGCCGCGGGCCGGGCGGCGCGAGGGGGCTCAGAGCTTGGTGATCGGCGCGTAGCGCAGCAACAGGCGCTTGGTGCCGTGCGGGGCCTTGAACTGCACTTCGACCTGGGTCTTGTCGCCCTGACCGGCGACCTCCGTCACCGTGCCCATCCCGAAGGAGTCGTGGGTGACCCGGTCCCCCGGCGCGAGCTGCGGCAGCGAGGCGGCCGGGGTGGGCTTGCGCCCCGACCCGAGGCTCGGCCGCTTCACATCGGAGCGACCGCCGCCGATCCCGCCGCTGAACGAGGGGCCCCGTCGGCCGCCCCCGCCGTAACCGCCGGAGGAGGACCCCCCGTAGCCGCCGGAGGAGTAGCCGGCACCGCTCAGGGTCGAGCCGGAGCGGGCCACGTCGAGGGTCTCCTCGGGCACCTCGTCGAGGAAACGGCTGGCGGGCATGAACTGCGCCTGTCCCCAGGTGGCGCGCATCTGCGCCCGGGTCAGGTACAGCTTCTCGCGCGCCCGGGTGATGCCCACGTAGGCGAGACGCCGCTCCTCCTCGAGCTCATCGGGATCCGAGAGGGTGCGGTTGTGGGGGAAGGTGCCGTCCTCCATGCCGGTCAGGAACACCACGGGGAACTCGAGGCCCTTCGCGGTGTGCAGGGTCATGAGGGTGACGAACTGGTCCTCGGCACCGGGCAGCTGGTCTGCATCGGCGACCAGCGAGACCTTCTCCAGGAAGCTGTCCAGCAGCGAGGCGGCGGGGTCGGCAGAGATACCGTCCTCCTCCTCGAGCTCGCTCGCGATCGCCGCCTCCGCCTCGACCTGGGCCTCGAACTCGGCGGCGACGGAGAGCAGCTCGGCGAGGTTCTCCAGGCGCGACTCGTCCTGGGGGTCGTCGCTGCCCTGCAGCTCGGCGTAGTAGCCGGAGCGGGTCAGGACGGCCTCGAGCAGCTCGGCGGGGCCGTCGCCCCGCTCGGCCTGGGCCTGGAGGTCCTCGAGCATCGCCACGAAGACCCGCACGGCGTTCAGCGAGCGGGTCGCGATCCCGGGGGCCTCCTCGGCGCGGCGCAGCGCCTCGCCGAAGCCGATCCGCTCCCGCTCGGCGAGCATCGCGATCGCGGCCTCGGCCCGGTCCCCGATGCCGCGCTTGGGGACGTTGAGGATGCGCCGGAGGTTGATCTCGTCGGCCGGGTTGGCCAGCACCTGCAGGTAGGCGACGGCGTCCTTGATCTCGCGGCGCTCGTAGAAGCGGGTGCCGCCGACCACTCGGTAGGGCAGGCCCACGCGGATCAGCTGGTCCTCGAGCGCGCGGGACTGGGCGTTGGCGCGGTAGAAGATCGCCACATCCCCCGCCCGGCGGCCGTCGTCGACGAGCGCGTCGATCTGCCGACCGATGTATCGGGCCTCCGACTGCTCGTCGTCCGCGACGTAGAGCGTGATCTTCTCGCCGGAGCCCTGGTCGGTCCACAGGTTCTTCTCGCGGCGGCCCTGGTTGCCGGAGATCAGCGCGTTGGCGGCGCTGAGGATGTTCTGGGTCGAGCGGTAGTTCTGCTCCAGCACGATCGTGCGCGCGGAGGGGAAGTCCTGCTCGAACTCGATGATGTTGCGGATGGTCGCGCCGCGGAAGGCGTAGATCGACTGGTCCGAGTCGCCCACCACGGTGAGGGAGGCGTGCGGGTCGTTGCCCACCAGCTCCCGCACCAGCTGGTACTGGGCGGTGTTGGTGTCTTGGTACTCGTCGACCATGAGGTGGCGGAAGCGGCGCCGGTAACCCTCGCGGATCGCGGGGTTCTCGCGCAGCAGCGTGACCGTCAGCCCGATCAGGTCGTCGAAGTCGACGGCATTCGCCTGGCGCAGGCGCTCGGTGTAGTTCGTGTAGATCCGCGAGAGGGTCTGGTCGAAGCCGTCCTTCGAGAGCTCGGCGCGGTCCGCGAAGTCGATCGGGTCCACGAGGTCGTTCTTCAGCGACGAGATCCGCGAGGCGATCATCCGCGGGGCGTGCTTCTTGGTGTCGAGCTCGAGGTCCTTGGCGATCGTGGTGATCAGCCGGAGGGAATCCGCGCTGTCGTAGATCGTGAAGGAGCTCTTCAGGCCCGCGGCCGCGGCGTCGCGCCGCAGGATCCGCACGCAGGCGCTGTGGAAGGTCGAGACCCACATGCTGCGGGCGATCGGGCCGACGAGCTCCTCGACCCGCTCGCGCATCTCGGCGGCCGCCTTGTTGGTGAAGGTGATCGCGAGGATCTCCCCCGGCAGCGCTTCGCGGGTGCGCAGCAGGTGGGCGATACGCCGGGTGAGCACGCGGGTCTTGCCCGAGCCGGCGCCCGCGACGATCAGCAGGGGGCTCCCCCGGTGCTCGACCGCCTCGCGCTGGGCAGGATTGAGGTCGTCGACGAGGCCCGCGAGGTCTGCCAGCCCTGCGGCGGGCGCTGCCGCGCGCGCGGGCGCCGGGGCGAGCACCGGGGCCGGAGGGAGCTCGGCGAACGGGGGCTCGTCCTCCTCCGGCGGAGCGTCCTCCTCGTGGGGCGGGATCTCCTCGTCGAGCGGCGGCTCCGCCCCGACGGGAGGCGCTCCGCCGCCGGACGGGGGCGCGACCTCCACGCCGTCCAGGCGGCGGAAGGCGTCGGGCAGGGAGAGATCGTCGAAGAGGGAACTCATGAGGACCTCAGGATAGAGCGAGGGTCAGACGAGCACGGCGACGAACACGTTGACGATGATCGCCAGCGGGATGCTGAACCACACGGCCGACGGGGTCTCCTCGCGGCGGCGGTTCGCGATGTAGGCCAGGACGGCGGCGGCGATGCCGATCAGGAGCTTGATGCCGAGCTTCATGTGGTTCGGGTCGCCGACCACGGAGACCAGCGCGGCGAGGATGATCCCGAGCATCAGGGCTCCGGCGATCGCGTGGGCCATGCCCGGATTCGGGGTGCGGGTGCGGGCGGCCGCGACCCAGGTGCCGAGGCCGACGGCCCAGCAGATCAGATGGAGGGCGACGAGGACGGAGAGGAGGATCGACATGCGTCCAGATTACGGTCCGCCGCCTGGGAGGACCCGCTCCGGACCGTGCGAGAATCGCCGCATGTCCGCGGCCGACGACCCTGCTCCCGAGACCCCGGCTCCCTTCCTCGCGGAGCTCGCCGAGGATTTCGAGACCCCGACCCCTCCCCGGGTCTCCCCCGCCCGTGCGGTCGCGGCCGCGCTGTCCGTGCTGCTGGTGCTCGCGATCCTGGCCTGGGCGCTGCCCTGGGCGACCGGCGCCACCTGGCCGCTGATCCTCGAGGCCCTCACCACGATGCCCGCCTGGGCGCTGCCGGCGATGCTCGTGCTGGGATCCGCGGCGCTCGTGCTCGAGGCGCTCACCGTGCGCACGGCCGTGGCCGGCTCCCGGCTCGGGACGGTCCTGCCGGCGCATGCCGCGGCGACCGGCCTCGGTCTCGCCCTCCCCGGGGGGACCGTCCTGGGCCTCGGACTGTTGGGCTGGCTGCTCCGCCGGGCCGGAGTCGCCGTCGGCGCGATCGTCACGGGGATCCTCGCCGCCTCGCTCGTGGACCTCGTGGTCTCCTCGATCCTCGTCCCTCTGCTGGGCCTCGGCGCGTACGCCCTCTCGGCGACGGCGCTGCCCCTGCCGGGCGGGATCTGGGCGGCGGTCCTCGTCGTCGTGGGGAGCGTGCTCGCCCTGGCCCTGACCGGCCTCGGCCTGCGCCGCAGCGTGCTCGCGGCGGTGCTCGAGCGCCTCGCCCAGCTGGGAGACGCGATCCCCACCGCGGGCGTCCTCGCCCAGCGGGACGCTCTCGTGGACCTGCTGCGCCGTCGGCCCCTCTCCCTGGCGCTGCCCACGCTCGCCGCGCGGATCATGCAGTGGACGGCGCTGCTCCTCGCGCTGCGTGCCGCCGCTGTGGAGGTGCCGCTGCTGCTGACCATCGCCCTCTTCGCCCTCGGCCGCGTACTCGCGCTCGTCCCGATCACCCCGGGCGGGGCGGGGATCACCGAGACCGTCGGCGCGGCGGCGCTCGTCGGGCTCGGGGTGGTCGCGGCGGACGCCGCCGCGGCGATGCTGCTGCTGGCCGTCGCGACCCTCGTGGTGCCGCTGGTCGGCGGCGGGATCGCGGTCGCGGCCGCGATGGCCCGCTCCTTGGGCTCGGCTCAGCCCTCGTCATCCCGCTCGTCGTAGTCCGGGGTGTCGATCCCGAGCGTGTGCGAGGGATGGGCGGGGAGCACCGCCGCGGACTCGGCCGCGAGCGGGTAGCCGCCGATGCTCGCTCCCTCCCGGGTGCCGATGAACTCGGCCACCTCGTCCACGTGACGATGCGCGTCGTCGCCGCGGCCCAGGAAGCCCGCCCCCGCATAGCCGCCGAGGCGTCGGCCGCTGACCCGCTCCTCGGCGAGAGCGGCCTGCTCGAGCCGGCCCGCCGCGACGCGCAGGCCGCTGCTCAGGCGCCCCAGCTCCGCGTACTCCTGCCCGGTCCAGCGGTCCAGCAGGTCCTCGCCGAAGCGCCGGGTCGGGGCGTCCTCCGAGCGGGAGAGCTCTCCGAGGGAGTTCGCCAGGCGCAGGCGCAGCAGGGTGAGGCGGTCCGCCGCCCGACGCATCTTCTGCGCCTGGGAGCGCAGGTCACGCACTGGTGCGGGCATCCCGTCCCTCCTCACCGCCGGGGTCGCGCTCATCGTAGCGGGAGGTGGTCGACCCAGTCGTCCAGGATGCGCAGGGCACGGGCGCGGGCGTCCGCGTCGGAGAGGAAGACGTCGTGCCGGGCCCCGTCGACCGGCTCGATGCGCACCCGCGGCCCGAGGCGGCGTGCGGCGGCCGCGAGGGAGCGGACGTCGAGCACGGTGTCGGCACGGCGCATCGGCTCGGAGAAGCGGTGCGCGATGCGGGTGCGCCGCGAGTGCAGGACCAGGATCGGCAGGGCGAGGGGTCCGGCGGCACGCAGCCGGCGCTGCCCGTCGAGCACGGCGGCGAGGGTCGCGGCGGGGAACGGGTGGCCGCCCGGCGGCTTCATCGCGAGGTCGTAGTCGTACAGCCCGCCGTGATCGCGGTGCGTGGTGCGGGCGTAGTGCGAGGCGCCGACGGGCAGGATCGGCCGGCGATGCAGGCGCCCCGCGAGCGCCCGCACGGGGGCATCGGCGAGGCGCCGCGTGGCCGGTCCGAGGTGCATCTCGAGCCAGGGAGAGTTCAGGGCGAGGGCCCGGACGGTGCCGGGGCGGCGCTGCGCCCACAGCGCGGCGGTGAGTCCACCGGTGGAGTGGGCCAGGAGGATCGGGGGGCGGTCGCGACCGATGATCCGCAGCGCGCGGTCGATCTCCTCGTCGTAGCGGCTGAGATGGTCGACCTCGGTGGCGGTCTGCCCCGCCAGCAGGGCGCGGCCGTGCTTGCGCAGGTCCAGGCCCCAGACATCGAGGCCGCGGGAGCCGAGGTGCTCCATCAGCTCCCGGTCGAAGACGTAGTCGGACCAGCCGTGCAGGAGCAGGATCGGGGGGAGCTGGTCCGCTCCCTCGCGCTCGCGGTGCACCAGGACCGCGACGACAGGGCCCTCGTCATCGGGGGCGAGGTCGAGCTCTCGGCGTGTGTAGCCGGCGCCGAGGACCCGATCCGGGATCACTCCGTGCGGGAGGTGGAGCGCAGCATGTCCACCACCTCGTGGCGGTGGTAGCGGCGGTGCCCGCCGAGAGTGCGCATGTAGGAGAGCTTCCCGGCCTGGGCCCAGCGGGTGACCGTCTTGGGGTCGACGTGGAACATCTTCGCGACCTCGGCAGGAGTGAGCAGCTCCTCCGGAGCGTCGTCGCGCTCCGTGGTTCCGTTCGACATGTCTCGGGCCCTCCTGCGTGGCAAATGGATGGGGAGAGTACCGCCCGGGGGTACGGCGGCTCATGGACTCCAGGGTACCGCTCACCGGAAGACGACACGCAATCCCTTTCACGACGAGTCACAAGGGATCTCCAGCACTCCGGGCCGTGGGGGTTCGCCGGATCCTGGTACCGCCATGTACTCTTGGGATCCGAATCAATGCCATCTTCCGGGTCGAACAGAACACCCGGGCAGCAGACGCACAGGGGGTCAGATCCATGGGTCGCGGCCGACAGAAAGCCAAGCACACCAAGGTGGCACGGGACCTCAAGTACTACAGCCCCCCGACGGATCTCACCGCCCTGCAGCGCGAGCTTCAGTCGCAGCGCGGCGAGACCACCACTCCCGCCGAGAGCGACGAGTGGACCGAGGACAGCGACGAGTGGGCCGAGGAGGACGCCCCCTCCGCCCATCGCCGCTGAGGCTGTCCGGCGATCGCCGGCACCGTGACGACTGCCGAGGGCCGACCCACCGGGTCGGCCCTCGCATCGTCTCTGCTCGTCTCCGGGGACGGCCCCGGTCGGTAGGGTCAGACCCAGCCGGGGTGCTGGCCGACGAGCTGCACCGACCCGCCCTCGACACCCTTGGCGCCGGTGACGATGCGCTCGAGCTCCCGGGAGGGGGCACCGAGGCCGTCCGCCGCCAGCACCTCACCGATCACCCGGGCCCCGAGCCCGCGCTCGGCGAGGAGGGCGAGCACCGCGTCGGCCTGCTCGGGGGCGACCACGGCCACCATCCCGAGGCCCATGTTGAGGGTTCCCTCGAGGTCCGTCTGAGGGACCGAGCCCCACGCGGCGACCTGGGAGAAGATGGCGCCGGGGGTCCAGCTCGCGCGGTCCAGCCGTGCCCCGAGGCCGACGGGCATCACCCGGGCGAGGTTCGCGGCGAGGCCGCCGCCGGTGACATGGCTGAGCGCGTGGACCGCCCCGCGGGTGCTCTCCGCGCGCAGCACGGCGAGGACGTCGGCGGCGTAGATCCGGGTGGGCTCCAGCAGTTCCTCCCCGAGGGTCCGGCCGAGGTCCTCGATATGCGCGGCGAGGTCGAGGCCCTGCGCCGCCACGATGGCGCGCACCAGGGAGTAGCCGTTGGAGTGCAGTCCCGAGGCGTCCATCCCGATCACGACGTCGCCCGCTCGGACCCGCTCGGGCCCGAGGAGGTCCTCGGCGTCGACCACGCCGACGGCAGCGCCGGCCACGTCGTAGTCCTCGGGCGCCATCAGGCCGGGGTGCTCCGCGGTCTCGCCGCCGACGAGGGCGCAACCGGCCAGCTGGCAGCCCTCGGCGATGCCGCGCACGATGTCCGCGATCCGCTCGGGGACCACGGCGCCGCAGGCGATGTAGTCGGTCATGGCGAGCGGCTCCGCGCCGACCACCACGATGTCGTCGACCACCATGCCCACGAGGTCCCGACCGATGGTGTCGTGCACGTCGAGGGCGCGGGCGATCGCGATCTTGGTGCCCACGCCGTCGGTCGAAGACGCCAGCAGGGGGCGGCGGTACTCCTTGAGCGCGCTGACGTCGACGAGCCCGGCGAAGGCGCCGATCCCCCCGAGGACCTGCGGTCCGTGCGTCGCGGAGACCGCAGACTTCATCAGCTCGACGGCGCGGTCGCCCGCGGCGGTGTCGACGCCGGCGGCGGCGTAGGTGAGCGCCGGACCGGGTTCGGTGGGCTGGGTGGTGTTCATGCGTCCTTCCCGACGAGAATGCCCTGGGCCGAGGCGACCGGATCGGGCAGGGCGACCGGGTACGACCCGGAGAAGCAGGCCGTGCACAGGGACTCGCGCTCCTGTCCGGTGGCGGCGATCATCCCCTCCTCGGAGATGTAGCCGAGGGAGTCGGCGCCGATGGAGCGGGCGATCTCCTCGGTGTCCAGGCCGTTGGCGATGAGCTCGGCCCGCGAGGCGAAGTCGATGCCGTAGAAGCATGGCCAGCGCACGGGCGGCGAGGAGATCCGCACGTGGACCTCCGCGGCTCCGGCCTCCCGCAGCATCCGCACCACGGCCCGCTGGGTGTTGCCGCGCACGATCGAGTCGTCGATCACCACCAGGCGCTTGCCGGCGATGACCTCCTTGAGCGGGTTGAGCTTGAGCCGGATGCCGAGCTGGCGGATCGTCTGGCTGGGCTGGATGAAGGTGCGGCCGACATAGGCGTTCTTCACCATCCCCTGGCCGTAGGGGATGCCCGCCTCCTGGGCGTAGCCGATCGCCGCGGGGGTGCCGGACTCGGGGGTCGGGATCACCAGGTCCGCGTCGACGGGATGCTCGCGGGCGAGGCGCCGGCCCATCTCGGCCCGGGACTCGTTGACGCTGCGGCCCGCGATGCGGGTGTCGGGCCGGGCGAGGTACACGTACTCGAAGACGCAGCCCTTGGGCTGGGCCGGCAGCACCTGCTCGCTGCGCAGTCCCTGCTCGTCGATCACGATCATCTCGCCGGGGGCGACCTCGCGAACGAAGCTCGCGCCGCAGATGTCCAGCGCCGCGGTCTCCGAAGCGACCACCCAGCCGCGCTCGAGCCGGCCGAGGACCAGCGGGCGGATCCCCTGCGGGTCGCGGGCGGCGTAGAGCGTGGTCTCGTCCATCACGGTGAAGCAGTAGGCGCCCCGCAGCCGCGGCATGACCTCGCGCAGCGCGTCCTCGAGAGGACCCTCGGTGTTCAGCAGGGCGGTCACCAGGGCGGTGTCGGTGGTGTTCCCGCGGGCGATCTCGCCGCGGCGCTGCTCGCCGTGCCGCTCGCGGACCAGGTCGAGCAGCTCCTCGGTGTTGACCAGGTTCCCGTTGTGGGCGAGCGCCACGGTGCCGACGGGCCGAGGGCCGAGGGTGGGCTGCGCGTTGGACCACACGGATCCGCCGGTGGTCGAGTAGCGCGTGTGCCCGATCGCGATGTGGCCCTGCAGCGTCTCGAGCGAGGCCTCGTCGAAGACCTGCGAGACCAGGCCCATGTCCTTGTAGACCAGGATCTGCGAGCCGTCGGAGGTCGCGATGCCCGCCGACTCCTGACCCCGGTGCTGCAGCGCGTACAGCCCGTAGTAGGTCAGCTTCGAGACGTCCTCGCCGGGGGCGAAGACGCCGAAGACACCGCAGGAGTCCTGCGGCCCCTTCTCCCCGGGGAGCAGGTCATGGGAGAGATTTCCGTCGCCGCGTGCCACCGGCACATTCTGACACAGAGGCGCGGTTCAGGATCTCGGCGTCCGCGGGCCCCGGTGGCGGATCGCATCGATCAGCGCGGCGATCGCGGCGAGCGGGACGCCGACGAACATGATCGCCAGCAGGATCAGGTTCAGGACCGAGGGCAGGTCCGGCAGTCCGAGGAAGGGTGAGGCCAGGAGCGCGCCGACGGCGGGCACCGCGAGGCAGATCGCGACCCACAGCCCGAGGGCGGGGGTGCGTCCGCGGCGCACGAACACCGCGGTGCTGGTCTCCGTTGTGTCCGACGCATCCGTCGTGTCCGTCACGTCCGGGGACTCCGTCTCCGCGGGCGCGGCCTCCGGGGTTCCGGTCCCCGCGGCGGTCTGCGGGTCCTGCGCGGTGGGGTCGTCCTGGGGGTTCACAGCACTCCTGCGGCCTCGACCGCGGCGGTCGCCACGGCCGGATCGGTGGTGGAGGAGCCGGCGGTGCGTGCGGAGAGGTGCACGGAGCCGACGCCGGTGGCGCGCACGAGGGGGACCACGTCCGCGGGACGCACCCCTCCCCCGGCGCAGATCTCGAGCAGGTCCTCGGCAGCCTCGACCATGAGCGCGAGGTCCGCCGCGCCGTCGAGGGCGCGCGCCGCGCCGCCCGAGCTCAGCACCCGGTGGACACCGAGGCCGAGCAGGGTGGTGACAGCCTCCGCGCGCGCCGCGGCGTCCGGCAGGACGTCGACGGCCCGGTGGCAGGTAAAGGTCACGCCGCGGGCGGCGGACTGGGCGGCGCGCAGCGCCCCGTCGCGGATCGTCTCGAGACCGGGCACGTCGAGGGCCCCGTCTGCCGTGAGCGCGCCGAGGACGACGCCCGCGGCGCCCGCGGCGACGGTCTCGGCCGCCTGCTCCGCCATGAGCTCGATCTCCTCGTCGGTGTAGACGAACTCCGCGGGACGTCCTAGGAAGTCGCCCTCGCCGGCGCGGCAGCGGATCAGCACGTGCACGTCGAAGTGGGGCTTCGCGTCCCGGGCCGCGACCAGCGCGGCGGCCCGCTCGACGCAGGCGCGGACCAGCTCGGGCGGTGGGGTGATCCCGCCGCGGTCGAGGTCGGTGCACAGCTCGACGCGGTCCGCGCCGGCCGCTGCGGCGGTCTCGAGCCCGGCCAGGTCCTGGACCGCGATCTCGACGGCGATGCTCATGACTCCTCCGGGGTGCGGACGGCGCGGCGTGCCCCGGGCAGCGGCAGCATCTCGGAGAGGTCGCTGCGCTCCCCGCTCGCGCGGACGCGGCCGTCGGCGACCGCCTCCGCCCAGGTCACGGAACCGGTCGCGAGACCCAACCAGGTCTGCGCGTCGGTCTCCACCACCGCGGGCGGGGTGCCGCGGGTGTGCCGGGTGCCGGCGATCGCCTGCACCGCGGCGAAGGGCGGCACGCGCACCTCGACGGCCCCACCGGGGTACTCCTCGGCGAGGTCCTCCAGGGTCGAGCGGACGGCCGGGGCGAGCACGGTGCGAGGTGCGGTGCCAGGGTCGAGGGCCCAGGCCCGCAGCGCCGCCCGCCCGGTCCCGGGATCGGTGCGGCGAGGACTCACGGCAGCAGGTCGTGGACCGCGATGGTGTCGGCCCGGTCGGGGCCCACGCCGATCGCGCTGATGCGGCAGCCGGCGAGCTCCTCGAGGCGGCGCACGTAGTTCTGCGCGTTCTCGGGCAGGTCCTCGAAGGTCCGCGCCTCGGAGAGGTCCTCGCTCCAGCCGGGCAGGGTCTCGTAGACGGGCACCGCATGGTGGAACTCGGTCTGGGTCATCGGCATCTCGCGGTGGATCACGCCGTCCACGTCGTAGCCGGTGCAGATCGGGACCTCGTCGATCCCGGTGAGCACATCGAGCTTGGTGAGCACGATGTCGGTGAAGCCGTTGATGCGCACTGCGTGGCGGATCATCAGGGCGTCGTACCAGCCGCAGCGGCGGGGACGGCCGGTGTTCACGCCCACCTCGCCGCCGGTCTTCTGCAGGTACTCGCCCCACTTGTCCTCGAGCTCGGTGGGGAACGGACCCGCACCCACACGGGTGGTGTACGCCTTGACGATGCCGATCACCCGGTCGATCCGGGTGGGGCCGACGCCGGTGCCGGTCACGGCGCCGCCCGCGGTCGGGTTGGAGCTGGTCACGAAGGGATAGGTGCCGTGGTCGACATCCAGGAAGGTGGCCTGGCCGCCCTCCATCAGGACCACCTCGCCGCGGTCGAGGGCATCGCCGAGCAGCACGGTGGTGTCCACCACCATCGGGCGCAGGCGCTCCGCGTAGGACAGCAGCCCGTCGACGATCTCGTCGACCTCGACCGCGCGACGGTTGTAGAGCTTGACCAGCAGCTCGTTCTTCTGGCGCAGGGCGCCCTCGACCTTCTGGCGCAGGATCGACGCGTCGAAGAGGTCCTGGACGCGGATCCCGAGGCGGCCCACCTTGTCGATGTAGGCGGGCCCGATGCCGCGGCCGGTGGTGCCGATCGCGCGCTTGCCGAGGAAGCGCTCGGTCACCTTGTCGAGGGTCTGGTGATAGGGGGCGACGATGTGCGCATTGGCGCTGATGCGCAGCCGCGTGGTGTCCACGCCACGCGCCTCGAGCACTCCGATCTCCTCGAAGAGCGCCTCCAGGTTGACCACCACGCCGTTGCCGATCACCGGGGTGACCTGCGGGGACAGGATGCCTGCGGGAAGGAGCTTGAGCTCGAACTTCTCCCCCGCGACGACCACGGTGTGCCCGGCGTTGTTGCCGCCGTTGGGCTTGACGACGTAGTCGACGCGCTCTCCGAGCAGGTCGGTCGCCTTCCCCTTCCCCTCGTCGCCCCACTGGGCTCCGACGATCACGACGGCGGGCATGGCGACTCCTGGGGCGAGGGGTGGGGTGCGGGTGCAGGACCTCGGCGATCCTACCAAGCAGAGGCTGGGCTCAACGGAGCAGGGTCGGGTCGGCCTCGCGGACGAAGTCGGCGATCCGATCGGCCTCGACGGTATCGCCGATGCGGGACGAGGCCTCGCCCAGCATCACCAGGGCGCGGAGGAAGCCCCGGTTGGGGGCGTGGGAGGCGGGGATCGGGCCCTGGCCGCGCCAGCCCGCCCGACGTAGCGCATCGAGTCCGCGGTGGTAGCCGGTGCGGGCGTAGGCGTACGCCTGGACGTCCTCGCCGTCGGCGAGCGCCTCCTCGGCCAGGGTCGCCCAGGCCAGCGGGGACTCGGGGTGCCGCGCGGCGACGTCGAGGGGCTCGGCGTCCTCGAGCTCGGCGGCGACCTCGACGTCCACGAAGTCGTCGGGGAGCCGGGTCTCGGGGATCCCCAGGAGGTTGGTGCCGGTGAGGTTGTCGGTACGATCAGCCATGCACGCATCGTAGGCGCCGTCGCCTGACGATCCCTCGGACCGAACAGAAAAGACCTATGGCACGAACGCAGGACGGCTCGGAGCTCCTCACCGGGCCCGGAGCAGGGGGGCTGCTCCGCTCCGCCGTCGGGAACTCCGGCGGGGTGCTGCACAGCTGGCAGCTCGACCATGTCGATCACCGACCCGGTCGCAGCACCAAGGCCCTCTACCGCACCATGGTGTCGTGGCCCGAGCTCGACGGCCCGCAGGCTCCGGCCCGCGAGGAGCTCTTCGGAGCGAGCGCCCACATCGGCGAGCGCGAGAAGGACCTCTACGTCGCCGAGCAGACCCTGGTGATGACCGACGGCGACATCAACGTCCGGGTGTGGCGCTATCCCCACGACCCGTGGCTGCCGATGCTGCCGCAGGTCTGCTACCCCGATGTGGTCGGTCGGACCCTCGCCGGGCTCGGCGTGACCCTCGGCCCGGACCCGACGGCCCCGATCGTCATCGACGTCGTCTCCTACCGGCCCGGGCGCCGCGCCGTGCTGCGCGCCGCACAGGGAGGTCATGCGGTCTTCCTCAAGGTGATGCAGCCCCATCGCAGCGGCGAGATCGTGGATCGGCACGAACGGCTGCTGGCCGCCGGGGTGCCGGTGCCGACGGTGATCGCCCACCACGACGGCCTGGTGGTGCTCGAGGAGCTCCCCGGGCGCCCGCTCTCCCGGGCCGTGATCGACGAGGGCGTGGACGCCTGCCGCGCCGAGGACCTGGTCGCCCTGCTGGACCGGCTGCCGGCCTCGATGTACCCGCTGCCGCTGCGCCCGCCGTGGACGGACTCGGTCGAGTTCTACGCCGGGATCGTCGCCTCCTCGCTGCCCTCGCTCGGGCCACGCCTCGATGCCCTCGTGCGCACGATCCGCGACGGCCTCGCCGCCCTCGAGCAGCGCATGGACATGCGCCCGCACGACGTGGTGCACGGCGACTTCTACGAGGCGCAGGTGTTCGTGCAGGACGGTCGCGTGGTGGGGATGCTCGACATCGACACCGTCGGCCCGGGCCGCCGTGCGGACGACCTCGCCTGCCTCCTGGCCCATCTCAGCGTCCTCGCCGACTACGGCAACGCGGGACGGATCGACCGCGCGATGCAGGAGCGGGTCGAGCTCGCGATCCGCACCTGGCACACGGTCTTCGCCGATCGCGTGGATCCCACCGAGCTCGCGCTGCGCTCGGCCGGCGTGGTGCTGTCGCTGGCCACCGGTCCGCATCGGCAGCAGGAGGCCGCGTGGGAGGCGGCGACCGAGGCGATCGTGCGCGTCGCCGAGGAGTGGGTCTCGGCCGCGCGCTCCGCCGAGACGGCCCGCCTCGCGCGGACCCCTCCCCCCGCTGCGGCACCGGTTCCCGCGACGCCCTCCGCGCCTGCCGTCCCGTCCGCCACACAGCCCGCGCCGGTCCCGTCGGCGGCACCGTCCGCACGGTCCGCAGCCGTCCCGTCGGCCGCACCGTCCGCCCCCGTCCCGTCGGCCGCACCGCGCTCGGCCGGGCCGGAGTCCGCCGCACCTCCCCGGCATTCCGCCCCCGCACCGTCGGCCGGGCCGGTGCCGTCCGCCGGTCCGGTGCCGTCGGCGGCCCCGGACCCCGCAGGCCCGTCGGACCCCGACGACGACGCCCCCACGCAGGAGCGTCGCATCAGCTCGATCCTGCCCCGCTGACGTGCGCGCGGTGCTGCAGCGGGTCGACGGGGCCCGGGTCGAGGTCGACGGCGACGTCGTCGGCGAGATCACCGGCGAGGGCCTGCTCGCCCTCGTCGGCGTGACCCACGACGACGGGCCCGAGCAGGTCGCCCTGATCGCCCGGAAGATCGCCGAGCTGCGGATCCTCGCGGGCGAGCGCTCGGTGCTCGACGCCGGGGCCTCCGTGCTGGTCGTCTCCCAGTTCACGCTCTACGCCGACGTGCGCAGGGGCCGCCGCCCCTCGTGGAGCGGCGCCGCGCCCGGTGCGATCGCCGAGCCCCTCGTCGAGCAGGTCGCCGACGCCCTCCGCGAGCGCGGGATCACGGTCGCGACCGGCCGCTTCGGGACCCACATGCGGGTGGGTCTGACCGGCGACGGACCGGTGACGATCCTGCTCGAGGCCTGAGCACCCGGAGCCTCGGCTGGAGGATCAGCCGCGCAGCATCCGGTGGAGCTCGGGGACCGTCGCGGCGTAGGGCAGGTCGGCGGCGCGCTCGGCGTCCCCGCCGTAGCCCCAGCCCACCAGCACCGCGTCGAGGCCGTGCACGGCGGCACCTTCCGCGTCGTGCAGCCGGTCCCCCACCATCACGGCCCCGTCGGCCGCGGAGACGCCGAGCCGCTCGAGGACGCTGGCGATCACCTGCGCCTTGTGGGTGCGGCCCGCGGCGAGATCGGTGCCGCCGATCAGGTCGAGGTCCGCGGTGAGGCCCTGGTGCTCCAGCACCCTGCGCGCTGTGGTCTCGGGCTTGTTGGTCGCGATCGCGACGGTGCGGCCGTCGGCCCGCAGCCCGGAGATGAGGTCCGCCATCCCGGCGTAGGGGACGCTGAACGTGTATCCCTCGGCGAGGTAGTGGTCGGTGTAGGCCAGGCGCAGCGCCTCGGCCCGCTCGGCGTCCAGCCCCAGCTCGGAGCGGAAGGAGTCCACCAGCGGCGGCCCGATGAAGGACTGCAGGCGCTCCGCACCGGGATGCTCCTCGCCGCAGGCGGCGAAGGCGTGCTCGAGGGCGGCGAGGATGCCGGGCGCCGACTCGACGACGGTGCCGTCCAGGTCAAGCAGCACGACGGGCACGGAGGTGAGATCACGGGAGGTCACTGCGGTCATGGCCCGACCATATCCAGGAGGCCGGTCATCGGCCTCGATGGCCCGAGGCGCGGGCACCGGGCCGATGGCGAGCCGCGGCCCGGCCGGCACCCGCGCCGCCGAGCGCCCGCCGGCCGCGTCGGGATTCGACCCCGCCCATGGCCACCGATGGCCACCGAATGCACGGCCGGCCTCGGCCCGCGTAGGCTGGGCCCATGACCTACACACTCGTGCTGCTCCGCCACGGCGAGAGCGACTGGAACGCCAAGAACCTGTTCACCGGCTGGGTCGACGTGGCCCTCACCGAGAAGGGCCGCGAGGAGGCCGCCGGCGGCGGTCGCCTGCTGAAGGAGGCCGGCATCCTCCCCGATGTCGTGCACACCTCGCTGCAGCGCCGCGCGATCATGACCGCGAACCTCGCCCTCGACGCCGCGGACCGCCACTGGATCCCGGTGCGCCGCGACTGGCGCCTCAACGAGCGCCACTACGGGGCGCTCCAGGGTCTGGACAAGACCGAGATCCGCGAGAAGTACGGCGAGGAGCAGTTCATGGCGTGGCGCCGCTCCTATGACACCCCGCCGCCGGAGATCGAGTTCGGCTCCGAGTTCTCCCAGGACCAGGATCCGCAGTACGCCGATCTCGGCGAGAAGCTGCCGAAGTCCGAGTGCCTCAAGGACGTCGTCGAGCGCTTCCTCCCCTACTGGGAGGAGGGCATCAAGCCCGATCTGGCCGACGGCAAGACCGTGCTGATCGCCGCCCACGGCAACTCGCTGCGCGCGCTCGTGAAGTACCTCGACGGCATCTCCGACGAGGAGATCTCGGGCCTGAACATCCCCACCGGCCAGCCGCTCGTGTACGAGCTCGACGAGGACTTCCAGCCCGTCGAGAAGGGCGGCCGCTACCTCGACCCGGTCGCCGCGAAGGCCGCCGCCGAGGCCGTCGCCAACCAGGGCAAGAAGTGAGCTGACCCCAGCCGACGAGAACGGCGCCCCCACCGAGCGGTGGGGGCGCCGTGTCGTTGCCACGGGCCGTCAGCGCCTCCGACGGGTGCCGAACAGGCCGCGCGTGATCTCGCGGCCCAGCACGGTCCCGGCCGAGCGCAGGAAGGACTTCACGGCGGGGTTCTGGAAGAAGCCCTCGTCCTTGCTCGCCGTCTTCGCGGCGGGCTTCGCGGCCCGCTCGGCCGGAGCGGCCGTGCCGTCGGCCGCGGGGCCGGCACCCTTCCCCGCTGCGGCGTCCTGGGCCTCGGCCTCCTTCGCGGCCCGCTGCTGCAGGATCTCGTAGGCGGACTCGTTGTCCACGGCGGTGCCGTACTGCGCCTGCAGCGGGGAGGCGGCGACGGCGGCCGTGATCACCTCGGCACCGGCCGGCTCCATCGAGCTCTCCGGTGCCCGCACGGCGGTGATCGCGACGGGCGTCGGCGCGCCGTCCTCGCTCATCACGGTCACGATCGCCTCGCCGGTGCCGAGCGCCGGGATGACCTCCTCGAGGTCGTGCTCGGAGGTGGGGAAGGTTTTCGCGGTGGCCTTGAGCGCCTTCGCGTCGTCCGGGGTGAAGGCGCGCAGCGCGTGCTGGACGCGGTTGCCCAGCTGGGCGAGGACGTCGCCGGGGATGTCCTTCGGGGTCTGGGTGATGAAGAAGATGCCGACGCCCTTGGAGCGGATCAGCCGCACCGTCTGGACCACCTGGTCCAGGAACGCCTTGGAAGCGTCCTTGAACAGCAGGTGCGCCTCGTCGAAGAAGAACACCAGCTTCGGCACCTCGGCATCGCCGACCTCGGGCAGCTCCTGGTACAGCTCGGCCAGCATCCACATCATGAAGGTCGAGAACAGGGCGGGTCGGGAGGCGACGCCGGGGAGCTCGAGGCAGGAGATGATCCCGGTGCCGCCCTGTGTGCGCAGCAGCTGCTGGGTGTCGAAGGCGGGCTCGCCGAAGAAGACGTCCGCGCCGGAGGCCTCGAAGGCGGTGAGGCTGCGCAGGATCACCCCGGCGGTCGCGCTCGAGATCCCACCGATGCCCTTGAGTTCGCCCTTGCCCTCGTCGGAGGTGAGGAACTGGATGAGGGCGCGGAGGTCCTTGAGGTCCAGGAGCGCGAGCCCCTGCGCGTCGGCGTAATGGAAGATCAGCCCGAGCGAGGACTCCTGGGTCTCGTTGAGCTCGAGCACCTTGGACATCAGCACCGGCCCGAAGTCGGAGACGGTGGTGCGGATCGGGACGCCCTCGCCCTGCCCGCCCAGGGTGTAGAACTCCGTCGGCGCGGCGCGCGAGACCCACTCCTGGCCGCGGGCGGCGGCGCGCGCGGTGAGCTTCTCCGAGGCGGCACCCGGCACGGCGATGCCCGAGAGGTCGCCCTTCATGTCCGCGACGAAGACCGCCGCCCCGGCATGGGCGGCCTGCTCCGCGATGACTTGGAGGGTGCGGGTCTTGCCGGTGCCGGTCGCGCCCGCGATGAGGCCGTGGCGGTTGAGCATCGCGACCGAGAGGTTCACCGGCACGCTCGGATCCGGCTCCCCCGCGCCGCCGTCCGCGAGGAGGGCGCCGAGGTGGATGCGCGCCCCCTCGAAGGCGTAGGCGCTGCGGATCTGCTCGGCCTCGGCGGAGCCGGCGGGCACGGCGGGAGCCGCGGCGGGAGCCTCGGGCGCCGCCTGCGGCTCGGGGACGGCGGAATCCTGCTGCGGGCTGGTCATCGGGGCCTCCTCGCCGGCGGACCGGCTGCATCGCGATCGGGACGGGTCGATCGTAGCGGGGTGGCGGGGATCACCCAGTACCGTGGCCCCATGACCACCGCCCCACCCGTGCTCGTCGAGTCCGAGGACGAGCTCGAGCCCGCCGCGGTAGCGGCCATGCTCACCGCGCCGTCCTATCCCTCGCTGCTCGAGCTGCTCGGCATCATCGGCGCCGACGCCGAGGACCTGCTGCCCCTCGTCGGTCCGGCGACCGCGGACCACGCGCTCCTCGCGGAGGTCACCTCGCTCGCGAACCAGCTGCGCGCCGCCGCCGGGCTCGAGGTGCCCGAGGTCGACCTCGCCGCCCGCAAAGATGAGCTCGACGCTCTCCAGCAGGGCATCGCCCCGGGTGAGGGGCTGCTCGCGATCCTCGCGCTCACCGTCTCCACCGCGACAGTGCGGCGCTGGCATGGCGCCCGCGGGCTCTCCCCGGAGCTGTCGTGGACGGTCCTCGCGGATCTCGGCCGGCAGATGCGGGTGCACCGCACGGGTACGGGGCGGCTGGGCCTGCACCAGCTGAACTGGGTCACCGGGAACTGGGCGGGCCGTCTGGTGCACCTGGGTCGGCTGCAGTTCGACCTGAGCCGTCGGCGCGTCGCCCGGCTCGAGCACGGCGCGGAGCGCACCGGCCCGGACGAGCCGCAGCGCTGGGTCGTCGGCACCCACATCCCCGCGACGGGCCCCCTGGACCCCGCCGAGGTGGACGCCTCCTTCGACGCCGCCGTCGCCTACTTCACCGAGCACTACGCCGATCTGAACGCGGACCGCCCGGCCGACGCCCCGCGCTTCGGCCACGAGTTCACCTGCGACTCCTGGCTGCTGAGCGACCAGTTCGAGGAGATCACCGGGTCCGAGTCGAACCTCGCCCGCTTCGCCGCGCGCTGGCAGCTGATCGGCACCGACCCCCAGGGGGCCGACGGCGCCCTCTTCTTCACCTTCGGGCTGCGCCCGCCGGTGGATCCCGCCGCGCTCCCGCGCCGCACCCGGCTCGAGCGCGGCGTGGCCGATCGCCTGGCCGACGGGCGGGGCTGGACCACCGGGAGCGGTCGCCTGCTGCGCTGACTCCCCCGGGCACCCGGCCCGCCTCAGAGGTCCCGGGCGCGCTCGTGGTAGAGCTCGATCACCTGGTCGAAGGCGAGCACGGGGTCGATACCGCGGCGCATCGAGATCGCGAAGGCGCTGCGGGTGAGCGCGAAGCTGACCTGCACGACGATGATCGCGAGCTCCCGGGAGTACTCCTCCTCGAGCGCCTCGTCGAGCACGTCGACGAGGTCGGTCTGCATCGCCTGCAGATTGCCGGTGGAGATCGAGTGCAGGCTCGGCTCCTGCGCCATGACCCGCTTCTTCAGCTCACGCAGCTCGGGGTCGACGGGGATCCGGGAGATGCCCTCACGGATGACGGCCAGCAGGGCGGCCCGCACCGGCAGCGTCTCGAGCTTCTCCCGCAGGGATGCGACGGCTCGCGGCCCCTCGTCCCCGACGACGCCGAGAATCGCGGACTCCTTCGTGGACCAGTGGTTGAAGAAGGTGCGGGGAGAGACGCCCGCGCGCCGGGCGATCATCTCGGAGGTCACCCCCGAGAGCCCGTCCTCGGCGACCAGCTCGAGGGCCGCCCGGTGCATCGCCAGCCGGGTCGCGTGCTTCTTCTGTTCCCGTAGCCCGGCGGGTGCGGTCTCGTTCTCGCTCACGGGGACATCGTAGGTCCGAGAGATCACAGAATCTGCACTCGATGCAATAGTGCAGTCAATGCAACAACCAGTTAGCATGGCTTCGTCGAGGCACGAGGACGTGCAGCGGCCGCCGACGCACCTCCCGCGCGCGCCATCCGCATCCGTCCACTCATCTCCCCGAGGTACTCGTGAGCACATCTCCCACCGCGACCACGACGCCGGCCGCCTTCACCGGCCTGGACCGCCAGGGCAAGCTCGTCTTCGTCGGCCTCATGCTCGGCATGTTCGTCGCCTCCCTCTCCCAGACCATCGTCGGCCCCGCGCTGCCGCGGATCGTCGCCGAGCTCGGCGGCGTGGAGTACTACAGCTGGATCGCGACCGCCGCGATGCTGGTCTCCGCCGTCGCGGTGCCGATCGTCGGCAAGCTCTCCGACCTCTACGGCCGCCGCTGGTTCTATCTCGGGGGGCTGGCCGTCTTCATGATCGGCTCGATCCTCTCGGGCATGGCGACCGACTTCTGGTTCCTGGTCTTCGCCCGCGCGGTGCAGGGTCTGGGCATGGGCACCCTGATGCCGCTGAGCCAGACGATCATCGGCGACATCATCCCGCCGCGTCAGCGCGGCAAGTACCAGGGCATCATGGGCGCCGTCTTCGGCGTGACCTCCGTGGTGGGCCCGCTGATCGGCGGCACGGTCACCGACAACCTGGGCTGGCGCTGGCTGTTCTACCTGACCCTCCCCATCGGCATCGCCGCCTTCGTGTTCATCCTGCGCTTCCTGCACCTGCCCACCTCTGCGCAGCACGGCAAGGTCGACTACCTCGGCATGATCACCCTGACCCCCGGGCTCGTGATCGGACTGCTCGCCACCACCTGGGGCGGCAACAACTACGCCTGGGACTCGGGCGTGATCATCGGGATGTACGCGGTGGCCGCCGCCTTCCTCGTCGCCTTCGTGATCATCGAGACCCGCGTCGAGGAGCCCCTGCTCCCGATGCACCTCATCACCCGCCCCGTGGTCGCCCTCTCCGTCGCCGCCTCCTTCGCGATCGCCGTGGCGATGTTCGGCGCGATCATCTACATCCCCGTCTACGCGCAGGGCGTCATGGGCGTCTCGGCCACCAACTCCGGCGCGATCCTCATCCCGCTGTCGGTGGCGATGATCCTCACCTCGATCCTGGTGGGTCTGCTCATCACCCGCTTCGGCACCTACAAGATCTTCCTGGTCCTCGGCGGAGCTGTGCTGGTGGGCGGCTACCTGCTGCTGGCCGACATCCAGTACGGCGACTCCCCCTGGCATCTCACCCTCGCCATGGTCGTGATCGGCCTGGGCCTGGGCCTGTCGATGCAGGTGTACACACTGGTGGTGCAGAACGCGGTGCCACAGAAGGAGCTCGGCATCGCCACCGCCTCGATCCAGTTCTTCCGCAACATCGGATCGACCATCGGCACCGCCGTGCTCGGCACCGTGATGGCTTCCCGGATGGGCCCGGCCATCGAGGAGCAGCTCAGCAGCCTGCCGCCGGAGCAGCTCGCTGCCCTGCAGCAGTCCGGCGGCAGGGCGGACGCCTCCTCGCTCGAGGCTTCCGTGCTGGATCCCGCGGCGCTCGCGCAGCTGCCGGAGTTCCTCGTGGAGCCGATCCGCGCGGGCATGGGCGACGCGATGCACGGCGTCTTCCTCACCGCAGTGCCCTTCGTGGTCCTCGCGCTGTTGCTCTCGCTGTTCGTCAAGCAGGTCCCGCTGCGCGACACCCTGCACGACGCACCCTCAGGGAGGGATGCCGAGACGGAGCACGAGCTCCTCGACACCACCACGGGCGCCCTGGCCGAGGTGGGGGCGAGCGAGTCCGTCACCACCACGGGCGAGATCCGCGTGGTCGACCCCGCGACCGCGCAGCAGGGCGATCCCGCGCGACGCTGATCACCGCCTGCTCGGCCTCATCCTCGAGACCACCGCTCCTCCCATCCCGGAGGGTCGGTGGTCTCGTCGTTCTCGGCCCCGGAGCATGCGCGGGACACGCGACGCGTCCGTGGGTCCGCGCGGCGTGGTCGCGGGCCGAAGTCCGGACAGGCCTCCATGACACGATGGACGGATGCTGCTCGTGGATCACTTCCCGCCCATCCTGCCCGCCACCCTCGCGGACCGGCTCGCCACGCGCCTGCCGCTCGCGGCCGACGTCGCCCCGGTGACCGCACTGCTCACCGCCGCGCTGCGCCGCCACGACCCCGAGGCCGCGGCCGACGAGACCGCGCTGCGCTCCCGCATGGTGGGGCTGAAGTCCTGGTCCCGCCGCCAGGTGGTCGTCGTGCCCGTCGGCGCCGACGGCTCCCCCTCCCTCGACCAGCCGCCGCTCGCCTGGATCGCACTCGAGGACCGCGCGAGCGGGCGCACCAACGTTCAATTCGTGATCGCCGCCGACGCTCCCGAGCGGGAGGCCCTCGCCGCCTCGCTGCTGGACTGGGCGGTCGAGGTCGGCGGCTCCTTCGCCCGTGCCCGCGGCGTGGAGGCCACCAAGCTCACCACCGACGCGAACGAGCTCGACACCGACCGTGCACAGCTCCTCGCCGCGGCCGGCTACGAGATGGTGCGCTCCTGGCTGCACATGCGCCGCCCCGTCGCCCCCGAGGAGGCGACCTCGCTACCCGCCCCGCGCGAGGGCACGCGGGTGCGGCGCGTGCATCGGCACGACTCGGGACTGCCCGTCGCGCAGGACGTCCGCACTGTGCACCGGATGCTCGAGAAGTCCTTCGCCGACCATTTCAACTCCTACCGCGAGTCCTTCGCCGAGTTCGTCCAGCGCCTCATCGAGGCCCCGGACGAGGCGGACTGGGACCACTGGTGGATCGCGGAGATCGAACGGGAGGGGCGCTGGCTGCCCGCTGGCGGCCTCGTCGCCGCCCCGATGAAGGCCACCCCGACCCGCGGCGCGGGCACGTACCTGGAGTACCTGGGCGTGCACCGCAGCGCCCGCGGCCACGGGATCGCGAAGTCGCTTCTGCGCGCCGCGATCCGCGATGCCGCCGAGCGCGGACGCGTGTTCGTGGACCTCGAGGTCGACGACGACTCCCCCACCGGCGCCGACGGGATCTACGCCTCGATGGGTTGGGAGACCTTCGAGCGCACCCGCTCCTGGCACGCCGTCGCCCCCGCGCATCCCTCGCGGCTGCTCGAGCCGCCATCGGCGATGTAAGACCACTTCCGCCCATCAACTGAGCGTGAACATACGCCAGACGTATACTGGAGCTCAGTAAAGGGAGTCGTCGTGAAAGATCTTGAGCTCGTGAGGACGATCGCGAGAGCTCCCCTGCGCACGATGCGGTTCCGGGACCCGCAGGCTCACGGCACGAACACGTGGCGCCAGCTGGACTCGCTCGTCGCCAGCGGCGCCCTCCTCCGCCTGTCCACCGCGACCTGGAACGCCTCGACGCCGTGCTCGAGAACACCGAGCTCGGCCGAGCACTGGTCACAACATCGAAGCAGACGCATGTCGACCTCCTGCTGCGCCCCGGCCAGGGTGACGCTCTCGAGGTCGCACGGCTCGCGGCCGACCAGCTCCTCCCTCAGCTGGATCGCGAGAGCCACGACGATGGGCCGGGAGACCTTCGAACGGACCCGCTCTCGGCACGCCGTTGCTCTGTCCCACCCCACGCGGCTGCCCGAGCCGCCGATGGCCTGAGCGCCCCCGTCATGGCTCCCCAGGTGGTGTGCCTGTGCGGCTCGCTGAGGCTCGCCGCGCTGTTCCGCGCGGAGAGGCGTCGTCTGACGGCCCAGGGCGTGATCGTCCTGGGTCCGGAGGAAACGGAGCATGAGCTGACCGCCGAGCATCGCGCGATGCTCGGAGAGCTGCACCTGCGCAGGATCGATCTCGCAGACGAGGTGCGGATCATCAGCGTCGACGGATGCCTCGGAGAGGCGACGCGTCGGGAGATCGACTACGCGAGGTCCCGCGGAAAGGTCCTCAGCGCCGTCGAGCCCGATCTGCTCCGCTGACCTCGGCCGTCCGCGCGTCGGGGACGGGCAGCGGCCAGTGCTCCTCGTGCGTGAGCGGGACGGCGACGACCTGGACCTCGTCCTCGTAGACGATCCGACCCGGCTTCTCGGTCCGAAGCTCGACCCAGGGGATCTCGTAACGGTCCAGCAGCGCTACGTATCCGCTCGTCATGTCCAGGAGCTCGCGGGCCTCCGCCCTGAACCAGGAGCGCGCGCCCGGGTTCGTCGTCGGGCTGTAGCAGTCCCGGATCTCGCTGCTCGGATCCGTGTAGGCGAGCTCGGCGCGCGCGTTCTGTTGGCGCAGCCATTCCTCGTCCGCAGCGGACAGCAGGCCCGCTCGGCGGAGGCCGTTGGTCATCGCGAAAACGCCGGGAAACCTGCCCCGCCCATTCGGGACCGCGCTCTGGAATCGATGGAACACCTCTCCAGCCTACTCACGGGGGCATGATGGCGCATACGAACGAGCCGGGGCCCGAGCCTGCGCGCGATGCGGCGGCCCGGGCCCCGGTTAGTCCTCGGAGTGCGCGGCTCAGACCGCCGCGCTCACTCCCACTCGATGGTCCCCGGGGGCTTCGAGGTGATGTCGAGGGTGACGCGGTTGATCTCGCGGACCTCGTTGGTGATGCGGGTCGAGATGCGCGAGAGCACCTCGTAGGGCACCTTGGCCCAGTCGGCGGTCATCGCGTCGTCGCTCGTGACCGGGCGCAGCACGACCGGGTGGCCGTAGGTGCGGCCGTCGCCCTGCACGCCCACGGAGCGGACGTCGGCCAGGAGCACGACGGGGCACTGCCAGATGCTGCGGTCCAGGCCGGCGGCGGTCAGCTCGGCGCGGGCGATCGCGTCGGCCGTGCGGAGGATGTCCAGGCGCTCCTTGGTGACCTCGCCGATGATGCGGATGCCGAGGCCGGGGCCCGGGAAGGGCTGGCGCCAGACGATCTCGTCGGGAAGGCCCAGCTCGGAGCCGACGGCGCGGACCTCGTCCTTGAACAGGGCGCGCAGCGGCTCGACGAGCTCGAAGGAGAGGTCCTCGGGCAGGCCGCCCACGTTGTGGTGGCTCTTGATGTTCGCCGCCCCCTCGCCGCCGCCGGACTCGACGACGTCGGGATAGAGGGTGCCCTGCACCAGGAATGCCTTGGCCTCGACATGCGCCGAGTCACCCTCCCCCTCCACGACGCCCTGCTCACGGAGGATGTCCGCCTGGGCGCCCTCGAAGGAGCGGATGAACTCGCGGCCGATGATCTTGCGCTTCTCCTCGGGGTCGGTGACCCCGGCGAGCGCGGCGAGGAACTGCTCCTCGGCGTCGACCATGACGAGCCGTGCCCCGCCGGTGGACTCGCCGAAGGCCTTCTCGATCTGCGCGGACTCGTCCTGGCGCATGAGGCCGTGGTTCACGTACACGCAGGTGAGGCGGTCTCCGATGGCGCGCTGCACAAGCGCGGCGGCCACGGCGGAGTCGACGCCGCCGGAGAGGCCGCAGATCGCGGTGCCCTCGCCCACCTGGGCGCGGATCCGCTCGACCTGCTCCTCGATGACGTTGCCGGTGGTCCAGGTGGGCTCGATGCCCGCGCCGCGATGCAGGAAGTTCTCGAGCACCTCCTGGCCGCGGTCGCTGTGGCCCACCTCGGGGTGCCACTGGACGCCGTAGAGGCGCCGCTCGGTGTCCTCGAAGGCGGCGACGGGCGCGCCCGCGGAGGTGGCGACCACGCGGAAGCCCGACGGTGCGGCGGTCACGGAGTCGCCGTGGCTCATCCACACGTTCTGGTCGAGGTCCTGGGCGCGCAGCAGCTGCGAGTTGGCGTCGATCTCCTCGAGCCGGGTCGCGCCGTACTCGCGCACGCCCGTCGGGGCGACGGTGCCGTCGAGGGCGGCGGCCATCGACTGGAAGCCGTAGCAGAGGCCGAGCACGGGCACGCCGGCCTCGAGCAGGGCCGGGTCGAGGCGCGGAGCGCCCTCCTCGTACACGGAGGAGGGGCCGCCGGAGAGGATGATCGCGCGGGGCTGTTTCGCGAGGACGTCCGCGACGCTCATGCTGTGCGGGACGACCTCGGAGTAGACGCGGGCCTCGCGCACGCGACGGGCGATGAGCTGGGCGTACTGGGCGCCGAAGTCGACGACGAGGACGGGGCGCTGGTCGGTGTCGGTCACCCGGATGAGTCTACGTGCTCAGGCGTCCTGGTCCTGCAGGGTGGGACGCCGGGCGAGATCGCGCTCGACGGCCTGGTGCGTCCAGCGCTCGCCGAAGAAGGAGAGCACCGGCACGACGCCGAAGAGCATCAGCAGCAGCATGCGCGGCAGGCTCCAGCGCATCTTCATCCACAGGTCGAAGCCGAGGATCACGTAGATCATGTAGATCAGCCCGTGGATCGGGGACCAGATCGAGGAGATGTGCTCCCAGGTCGGGGAGGTCGAGGTGAACCAGGCGTCGCCGCCGAAGACCAGGTAGCGCATGGTCATGATGCCCACGAGCACCAGCAGCGCGATGCCCTCCACGATCGAGGCCACGCGGAAGCGGGCGAAGGAGGTGCGGGCGGCGGTGGCGTCGAGGGGGCGGGGGGTGGGCACGGGTCACACGTCCTTGGTCGGGGTCTGGATCGGGGCGGGGGTCGTGGCCGCGAGCCGCTCCTCGAGCGCCTCCCGCTGCGCGGCGAGCTCGTCGAGGTACGCCTGGCGCACGGAGCGCCACCACAGGTAGAGGAAGAAGGCGCCGAAGAGCACCCACTGCGCGGAGTAGCCGATGTTCTGCCAGTCCAGTCCGCGGGTGAAGGCGGAGCCGCCCTCGGGCATCGGGCGGAGGCCCTCGGCGGTGTCGGTCTGGGCGACGTACCCGGCGTACATCGGGGCACCCCACTCGTTGACCAGCAGCGGAGTGGCGATCTCGGCGGCGACGCCGTCCGTCACTCCGCCGGTCGCGGACTCGCTCGCCTCGAGCCGCCCGGTCACCTCGACCTCCCCTGCGGGGGCGGCGGGCGCGAGCGCGGGGTCGATCTCCCCGTCGGCCCCAGTGACCTCGGCGGCCGGCACCCAACCGCGCGCGACGGGGAGCCGCGCCGTCGTGCCGTCGGCCGTGACGACCTCGAGGGCGGACACGACGATCACGGCCTCGGTGTCGTCGATCAGCCGGCCAGGCACGAGCACCTGCTCGCCGGGGAGGAACTCGCCGCGGGCGGTGACGATGTCGCCGACGATCTGGTTGGTCACCGCATCGCCCACCGCGAGGACCTGCTGGATCTCGCCGAGCTGCTGGGGGCCGTCCACCCGATCGGAGAGCGCGCGATGCGCCCGGTCCCACTGCCAGGTGGCGAGCAGCCCGCACACCACGGTCGCCGCGACCATCAGGGCGAGCAGCCCGAGGAAGCGGGGACGGAGGGCGGTGAGGAGCATGCGCCCATCGTAGGAGCGCGCCCTGTGAGGCGCGGCGACCGGGGTGCGGGTCCTCACACCTGCCACGACAGATCCGGGGGGACGCCGCTCGGGGGGACCTCGGGCCTCCCCCTCCCGCTCCCGCCGCCGTAGGCTGGAGGGCGTGTCGCAGAGTGTCTACATCGCCAGCCCTGAGGGGATGACCGGCAAGTCGATGGTGGCGTTCGGCCTCCTCGAAGCCCTCGCCTCCCGTTCCGATAGCGTCGGGGTGTTCCGCCCCGTGGTCAAGGCCGACGAGGCCCGCGACTACGCGATCGACCTCCTGACCGCGCACCCGGCGGTCACCCAGTCCTACGAGGACGCCGTCGGGGTGGACCACCAGTTGGTGCTGTCCGACCCGGAGGCCGCCCACGAGCAGATCCTGCGCCGCCACCGCGACCTCGCCGAGCGGTACTCGCTGCTGGTGGTCCTCGGCTCGGACTACGACGATCTCGCCAACCCCACCGAGCTGTCCTTCAACGCGGAGGTCGCCGCGAACATCGGCGCCCCGGTGGTGGTGGTGCTCTCCGGGATGGAGCGCAGCCCCGATCAGCTGGCGGCCCTCGCGGTCGTCTCCATCGGGGAGTTCACCTCGCACCATGCGAGCCCGATCGCGGTGGTCGTGAACCGCTCCGACCCCGCCTCGCTCGAGGCGATCCAGCGTGCCGTGGCCGACCGGGTCGAGGTGCCGCTGGTCGCCGCGATCCCCGAGAACCCCGTGGTGATGGCCCCGACGGTGCAGGCCATCAAGGACTCGGTCGACGGCACCCTGCTGCAGGGCAGCGAGGAGTGGCTGGGTCGCGTCTCGACGGGCACCGTGATCGCCGCGATGAGTCTGCCGAACGTGCTCAGTCGGCTCACCGAGAACTGCACCGTGGTCGCCCCCGGGGACCGCTACGACCTCCTGCCGGGCCTGGTCATGGCGCAGCAGTCGGGCACCTTCCCCTCGCTCGCCGCGATCGTGCTGACCGGCGGCTACGACGTGCCGGACGAGGTCAACCGCCTGATCGCCGGCGTGCAGCAGGATCTGCCGATCGTCGCGACCGAACTGGACACCTTCGACACGGCACTGCGGGTCTCCCGCACACGCGGCCGCCTCTCGGCGGGCAGCCCGCAGAAGGTCGACGCGGCCCGCCGCGCCGTCGGCGAGCACCTGCGCGCCGCCGAGCTGCTGGGCGTGCTCGACGTCGCCCGCAGCGAGGTGGTCACACCGATGATGTTCGAGTTCGAGCTGCTGGCCCGCGCCCGCGGGGAGAAGAAGACCATCGTGCTGCCCGAGGGCGACGAGCCGCGCATCCTCGCCGCGGCCGAGGCGATCCTCGCACGCGGTGTCGCCGCGCTCATCCTCCTCGGCGACGAGACGGCGATCCGCGCGAAGGCCGCTCAGCTCGGCCACGACGTCTCCGAGGCGCGGATCGTCTCGCCGCAGGATTCCGAGCTGCTCGAGAAGTACGCCGCCGAGTACACGCGGCTGCGCGCCCACAAGGGCATGACCCTCGAGAAGGCGCGGGACATCGTCCAGGACGTCTCCTACTTCGGCACGATGATGGTGCAGATGGGCGAGGCCGACGGCATGGTCTCCGGCGCCGTGCACTCGACGGCGCACACCATCCGTCCCAGCTTCGAGATCATCAAGACGAAGCCGGGCGCGAAGATCGTCTCCTCGGTGTTCCTCATGGCCCTCGAGGACCGCGTGCTGGTCTACGGCGACTGCGCCGTGAACCCGGATCCGACGGCCGAGCAGCTCGCCGACATCGCCGCGCAGTCCGCCGCCACCGCCGCGCAGTTCGGCATCGAGCCGCGCGTGGCGATGCTGTCCTACTCGACCGGCACCTCGGGCACGGGCGCCGACGTCGACAAGGTGCGCGAGGCAACCTCGCTGGTGCGCGCCGCGGATCCCTCGCTCGACGTGGAGGGCCCGATCCAGTACGACGCCGCGGTGGACGTCTCGGTCGCCAAGACCAAGCTTCCCGACTCCTCGGTGGCCGGGCGGGCGACGGTGTTCGTCTTTCCCGACCTCAACACCGGCAATAACACCTACAAGGCAGTACAGCGCTCCGCCGGCGCGATCGCGATCGGCCCTGTGCTGCAGGGCCTGAACAAGCCCGTCAACGACCTCTCCCGCGGCGCCCTGGTCGACGACATCATCAACACCGTGGTGATCACCGCGATCCAGGCCCAGGCGGCCGACGCGGAGTCCGCGGCCACCCCCACCGAGCAGAAGGACCACGCATGAGCGTCACCCCGTCGACCAGCACCTCCTCCGACAGCGCGGAGGGTGCCCCCCGCATCCCTGACGCTGCGACCGTCCTGGTGCTGAACTCGGGCTCCTCCTCGCTGAAGTTCCAGCTGCTGGATCCCGCCCGTGAGGAGGTCTTCGCCTCCGGCATCGTCGAGCGGATCGGCCAGGACCACGGCAGCGCCCGGCTCGAGACCGCTTCGGTCACCCAGCCGTACCAGGGCGAGGTGCCCGATCACGTGGTCGCCATGCAAGTGGTCATGCAGCTGTTCGAAGGGGCCGGGCTCTCCCTCGAGGAGGCGAACGTGGTCGCCGTCGGGCACCGGGTCGTCCAGGGCGGCGCGCGCTTCTCCTCCCCCACCCTCATCGATTCCTGGGTGCGGGACCAGATCGCGGATCTCGGCTCGCTCGCCCCGCTGCACAACCCGGCCGCCGTCGACGGGATCGACGCCGCTCGCCGGCTGTTCCCAGGAATCCCGCACGTGGCGGTCTTCGACACCGCCTTCTTCACCTCCCTGCCGGAGGCGGCGCGCACCTACGCGCTGAACAAGCAGGTCGCCGACGAGTACCGGATCCGCCGCTACGGCGCCCACGGCACGAGCCACCGCTACGTCTCCGAGCAGGTCACCGCCCACTTCGCAGCCCAGGGGAAGGGCGGCTCCGACTTGCGCCAGATCGTGCTGCACCTCGGCAACGGCGCCTCCGCCTCGGCGGTGCGCGGCGGGGAGCCGGTGGACACCTCGATGGGCCTCACCCCGCTCGAGGGCCTGGTCATGGGCACCCGCACCGGGGACATCGACCCGTCGGTGTACGCCCATCTCTCCCGCAGCGCGGGCATGGACATCGACGAGATCGACACCCTGCTCAACAAGCAGTCCGGCATGCAGGGCCTGTGCGGGATGAGCGACTTCCGCGACATCACCGCCGCGATCCGCGACGGGAACCAGGAGGCGGAGCTCGCCATGCAGGTGTACGTGCACCGCCTGCGCAAGTACGTCGGCTCCTATGCCTTCGCGCTCGGCGGGCTCGACGCGATCACCTTCACGGCCGGGATCGGCGAGAACGTGCCGGAGGTGCGCGAGCGGGTGCTGGCGGACCTCGAGGGCTTCGGGATCCGGCTCGATGCGGCCCGCAACGCCGAGCGGGCGAAGGGTGTGCGGGTCATCTCGGCCGACGACTCCGCGGTGACCGTGCTCATCGTCCCCACCGACGAGGAGCTCGCGATCGCGCAGCAGGCCCTCGCGGTCGCCCGCGGCTGAGGGTCGAGGCGAGAGCCCCATGGCCCGGATCGACGCGCTGTGGCCGGAGGCCGCCGAGGACCTCCGCGAGGAGCAGATCCTCGCGGCCTACGCGCCGCCGCAGGTCCCCTGGCTGCGGATGAACTTCGTCGAGAGCCTCGACGGGGCCGTGACCCGGGAGGGGCTCTCCGGCGGACTCGGCGGCGCCGCGGACCGCCTGGTCTTCGACCTGATGCGGTGGTGGGCCGACGTGGTCCTGGTCGGGGCGGGCACGGCGCGCACGGAGGGCTACGGGTCGATGCGCCTGCCCGACGACGCCGCGTCCTGGCGCCTCGCGCACGGCCTCGCGGAGCAGCCCGTCCTCGCCCTCGTCTCGGGTCGGCTCGACCTCGACCCGGCTTCGCCGCTCTTCGTCGGCGCCCCGGTCCGCCCGCTCGTGCTCACCGTCGGGGAGGCGCCCCGCCGGGCGAGGGAGCGTCTCGCGGAGGTGGCCGACGTGGTCGACGCCGGGACCTCCGTGGTCGATCCGGCCAGGGCCCGCGCCGTGCTGGCCGATCGCGGCCTCGGGCGGATCCACGCCGAGGGCGGGCCGACCCTCTTCGGCACCTTCCTCGCCGCGGGCGCGGTCGACGAGCTGTGCCTCACCCTCGCCCCGACGCTCGAGGCCGGGGGCGTGGGCCTGATCGCCCGTTCCCCGGAGTCCGCGCCGACCGCGATGCGGCTCGCCGGGATCCTCCGCGGCGACGACGAGCTGCTGCTGCGCTACACGGCCCGACCCGCGGATCAGGAGTCCCCGCGCGCCTCGGCGTCCGGGGACCCGTCCTCCTCCAGGACCGAGGCCCCGCTCTCGTAGACCGAGGTGGGCTGGTAGAAGCTGTAGGACGCCGCGGAGGAGGTGTACACCGAGCCGACGCCGTGCTCGGACGCCACCGGCTCGGTGCGGGGAGCGCCTGGCTCCTCCGTCGGCGCGGCAACACCCCCGGCGGCGCCCGTCGGAGCGCCCGCGGGATCCTCCCTCGCCGTCGCGGAACGTGCCGCAGCGGCGGTGAGCACCGAGGCCACGGCGGCGAGAGCCGCGGCACGGGCCGCGTCCTCCCGGGACGAGCGACCGCGCGGATCCGTGATCCTGTCCGCCGTCATCCCGGTCGCGGTCGACGCGCTCCGCCGGGTGCGCAGGACGGTCCCGGTCCGGGGGGTCGTCCCGCGGGTCCGCGGCTGATCGCTCCCGGCGCCGCCGTTCCCCGCGTTCGTGAGCTTGATCGTGACGGCGACGACCCCGAACATCACCAGCACGAACACGAGGATTGCCTCCATCGCCGCTCCCCCTGTCTCCTGCCGGATGTCTCCTGCCGATCCGGCACCGTCCCACCGCGGAACGGACTCAGTATGCCAGGCGCCGGCTCCGCACGACAACGCGTCGCCAGCCCGCTGGACAGCCGGATATCCTGTGCTCCGCGTCCGCACGACCGAGGGGAATCGATGTCCTATCCGCCCGTTTACGGCCTGACTCCTGACTACTCCCAGCTCCCGCCACGTCGACGCCGAGGGGTGAAGCGCACGGTGTTCGGCGCGCTCGGGCTGGTGGCCAATGCCGTCGGACTGGTCGTGATGCCGATCGTCGCGGCGGTCCTCAGCGGCGTGGTGCTCTACTCCGCCAATACCGAGATGACTCCGCTGGATCCTGCCGGGGACACCTTCGAGGCCTCGACCTGGTCGATGTACTCCATCGCCGTGCCGCAGGAGGACCTCGACACGACGACCTGCGAGATCAAGGGCGAGGACATCTCGGTCGAGCGCGCCGAGCCGTCGGACACGTCGTTGGGATCGGTCGACGGCGTGCCCTACTACGACCTCTACACGGTGACCGTCTTCGGCGACCAGGAGGTCAGCGTGACCTGCACCGGCGGCGAGGCCGTCGCGCTGTGGGGTGCGGGCATGGGCGGATTCCTCCTCACCGTCGGCGTCGGCTTCCTGCTCCCGGTGGTGCTGGGGTTCGTCGCGCTGGTGATGACGATCTGGGGGATCGTCGCCCTGGTCCGCTCCGCCTGAGCAGGGCTCCGCCCCTCCGCCGGGGAGGGAGCGGAGGGCCTCAGGCGGTGGTGACGACCTCGATGCGCTGGAACTCCTTGAGGTCCGTGTAGCCCGTCGTGGCCATCGCGTGGCGCAGGGCGCCGACCAAGTTGGTGGTGCCGTCGGCCGCGAGCGAGGGGCCGAAGAGGATCTGCTCGAGCGTGCCGGCGGTGCCGACCTGCACGCGGTGGCCGCGGGTCAGCGTCGGGTGGTGCGCCTCGCTGCCCCAGTGGTGGCCGCGGCCGGGGGCCTCCTCGGCCCGGGCGAGGGCCGCGCCGACCATGAGCCCATCGGCCCCGCAGGCGATCGCCTTGACGAGGTCGCCGGAGCGGCCCAGGCCGCCGTCGGCGATGACGTGCACGTAGCGGCCGCCGGACTCGTCCATGTAGTCGCGGCGCGCCGCGGCGACGTCCGCCACCGCGCTCGCGAGCGGCACGGTGATGCCGAGGGTCTCCTGGGTGGTCTGCGAGGCGCCGCCGCCGAAGCCGACGAGCACGCCCGCGGCGCCGGTGCGCATGAGGTGCAGGGCCGCGGTGTAGGTCGCGCAGCCGCCGACGATGACGGGCACGTCGAGCTCGTAGATGAAACGCTTGAGGTTCAGCGGCTCCCGACCGGTGGAGACGTGCTCCGCGGAGACCGTGGTGCCGCGGATGAAGAAGAGATCCACACCGGCGTCGACGACCGTCTTCCAGTGCTCCTGCGTGCGCTGCGGGGAGAGGGACCCTGCGGCGGTCACGCCCGCGTCGCGCAGCTGGCGGATGCGGTCGCGGATCAGCTCGGCCTGCACCGGGGCGGAGTAGGCCTCGCGCATGACGGCGACGACGTCCTCGTCGGAGGCGGCGGCGATGCGATCGAACTGGGCCGTCGGGTCCTCGTAGCGCGTCCACAGGCCCTCGAGGTCGAGCACGCCCAGCCCGCCGTGGCGGCCGAGCGCGATCGCCGTCTCGGGGGACATGAGGGAGTCCATCGGCGCGGCGAAGATCGGGATGTCGAAGTGGTAGGCGTCCACCTGCCAGGACGTCGAGACGTCCTCGGGGTCGCGCGTGCGCCGGGAGGGCACCACCGCCACGTCGTCGAAGCTGTAGCTGCGGCGTCCCCGCTTGTTGCGGCCGATCTCGATCTCGTTCATCACGCGGGGCAGTCTATCGGCGCGTGCCGATCCGGGACGCTCACAGCGGCCAGGTCTCCTTGGCGTCCGGGGTCTTCCCCTGCTTCTGCAGGTAGCGGTTGAAGCTCTCGGCGCTCTCGCGATGCCACGCGATCTGCTTCTGGTGCAGCTCGGCGAGGTCCGCCCGGGCGATCTCGGGGAACTTCGCGGCGAGCGCGCGCAGCACGTCGAGGGTCGCGGAGACGTCCACGTCGGCGGTGTGGAGCGCGCCGTCCTGCTGGACCCCGTACAGCTCGATCAGGTCCACGAGGCGGCGCTTGCCCTTCCGCCAGCGGTCCAGGGCCCGGTCGATCACGAGCGGGTCGACGACGGGGGCGATGTCGTGCCCGAGCCGCTCGGCGAGGGTGGGCAGGCCCAGGCGACGCAGCTCGTTCTCGAGGATCTGCAGGTCGAAGCTGCCGTTGAAGGCGACGATCGGCACATCCGCCCGGAGCGCGTCCGCGAGCATCTCCGCGACCTCGGCGAGGGCCTCGGCGGGCGCCATCCCGTGCTCCCGGGCGTGGGCGGTGGAGATGCCGTGCACCCGCTGCGCCGGCTCGGGGATGTCCATGCCGGGGTCGATCAGCCAGGTGGCGACCGTCTCGTGCGCCCGACCCGGCCCGACGGAGTGCACGAGCGCGACGGTGACGATGCGATCCGCGGCGACGTCGGTGCCGGTGGTCTCCGTGTCGAAACCGAGCAGGGGACGGTCCAGCCAGGAGGAGGTGCTCATGCCCCCACCCTAGGGGCACTCCCCCACGGACGAGCCCCTGCGGGCGGGACGGTGGACGGCGGGGTCCTGGGGAGGGATGATCCCCCTTTGACGGCCAGGTCCGCGACCGCTTCGGGGTGGTGTGGCTGATCGGGTTCGAGCACGGCGGCGACGAGGCCGCCCCGGCTCAGCGCGCCGAGTAGTTCGGGGCTTCCATGATCGCGGCCATGTCGTGCGGGTGGGACTCCTTGAGGCCCGCCGGGGTGATGCGCACGAACTGCCCGCGCTCCTTGAGCTCGGCGACATTCTGCGCGCCGACGTAGAACATCGACTGGTGCAGGCCGCCGACGAGCTGGTGCACGACGGAGCCGAGCTGCCCCTTGTAGGCGACGCGGCCCTCGATGCCCTCGGGGACGATCTTGTCGTCGCTGGAGACGTCGGCCTGGAAGTAGCGGTCCTTGGAGAAGGACTTCTTGCCGCGCGAGGCCATGGCGCCGAGCGAGCCCATGCCGCGGTAGGCCTTGAACTGCTTGCCGCCGACGAGGACGACCTCGCCCGGGGACTCCTCGGTGCCGGCCAGGAGGGAGCCGAGCATGACCGTGTCGGCGCCTGCCACGAGGGCCTTGGCGATGTCGCCCGAGTACTGCAGGCCGCCGTCGCCGATGAGCGGGACGCCCGCGGGCTTGGTGGCCTTGGAGGCCTCATGGATCGCGGTGATCTGGGGGACGCCGACGCCGGCGACCACGCGGGTGGTGCAGATCGAGCCGGGTCCCACGCCCACCTTGACCGCGTCGGCGCCCGCGTCGACGAGCGCCTGCGCGCCCGCGCGGGTGGCGACGTTGCCGCCGATCACCTGCACGCCCGCGAAGGCCGGATCGGACTTGATGCGGGCGATCATCTCGAGCGCCAGGCGGGCGTGGCCGTTGGCGGTGTCGACGACGAGCACGTCGACGCCGGCATCGAGCAGGGCCCCCGCGCGCTCGAGCGAGTCGCCGAAGAAGCCGACGCCCGCGCCGACGAGCAGGCGGCCCTGGGCGTCCTTGGAGGCGTCGGGGAACTGCTCGGACTTCACGAAGTCCTTCACGGTGATCAGGCCGGTGAGCTTCCCGTCGGCGTCGATCAGGGGGAGGCGCTCGCGCTTGTTCCGGCGCAGCAGGGCGGTCGCCTCCTCGTGGGAGACGTCGCTGGGGGCGGTGAACACCTCGGTGGTCATCACCTCGCCCACGCGGGTGGTGGCCCACTCGGCGACGGGGATGAAGCGCAGGTCGCGGTTGGTGCAGATGCCGAGGAGGCGCTTGTCCTCGTCGACCACCGGCAGGCCGGAGACGCGGTACTGACCGCAGACGGCGTCGAAGTCCTCGAGGGTCGCGTCCAGGCCGATGGTGACCGGGTTCGTGATGCGACCGGTCTGGGTGCGCTTGACCAGGTCGACCTGGTGGGCCTGGTCATCGATCGAGAGATTGCGGTGGAGGATGCCGATGCCGCCGTGGCGGGCCATGGCGATCGCCATGCGGGACTCGGTCACGGTGTCCATCGCGGCGGAGGCCAGCGGGATCCGCAGGGTGATCTCCTTGGTGAGCCGGCTGGAGGTGTCCGCCTCGGAGGGGATCACGTCGGTCTCCCCCGGCAGCAGCAGCACGTCGTCGTAGGTGAGTCCGATGAAACCGAAGGGATCCGCGCTCGTCATGCACCGATGGTAGCCGCGCAGGGCGAGGGGGTGCAGTGTCGCTCGCCACGTCCTCCCGCCCGCTCCGAATCCCGCCTGACCTGCCTGGACGCCCTGACGGGCCGCGATATCCATGCACGCCGCGGACGGAACGAGCCGAGGATCACGTCGCCGCGCGGGCCGCGACGCCGAGGCTGTCGTTCATCTGTCGTTCACACCCCCGTCATCTTGGGCCTAGAGTGGCCGCGGCCCCCGATCCTCCTCACCCCCGGGACACGCAGATGCCAGGCATCCCCTCGCAGACCTCCGCCGAGACGCCCGTCGCCACGGGCCTGCTGGGCCCCGATCGCACCTGGCATCTCGGCGCCGGTCTGATGACCGTCGCGACCGTCGTGGCCTTCACGATCTGGTCCTTCCTCCATGCCGGGCGCGACGTCAACGCCTTCCTCCTGATCCTCGCGATCGCCTTCGGGCTGTTCATGGCGTTCAACATCGGCGGCAACGACGTGGCGAACTCCTTCGGCACGAGCGTGGGTGCCGGCACGCTGACGATGAAGCAGGCGCTCGTGGTCGCGGCGGTCTTCGAGGTCTCCGGCGCGGTGATCGCCGGCGGCTCCGTGACCGAGACCGTCCGCAGCGGGATCGTGGACCTCGACGGCCTGACCGTCGACCCGCTGGGCTTCGCGCTGATCATGATGTCGGCCCTGCTGGGCGCGGCGGTGTGGCTGCTGCTGGCCACCAGGATGGGCTGGCCGGTCTCCACCACCCACGCGATCATCGGCGGCATCGTCGGCGCGGCGGTCACCACCGGCCTGGTCACCGGCACCGGCGGCCTCGCGATGGTGCAGTGGGGAGAGATCGGCAAGATCGCCGTCTCCTGGGTGCTCTCCCCGCTGCTGGGCGGCATCGCCTCCTTCCTCCTGTTCGGGGCGATCAAGCGGCGGATCCTCGCCCCGGCCGCCCGGGCGATCGCGCTCGGCTCCCGCGGCTACGACGACGCGGAGGACGACGAGGACGACGACGAGAACGACGAGTCCGAGGACGGCGAGCAGCACCACATGCCCGTCACCGAACGGATGACCGAGCTGCAGCAGTCGGCCTTCGCGGAGTCCGCGGCGCTCGACCTCACCCCGGGCGGCCCCGGCGCGGAGCTCGTCGCGAGCGCCGCGTCCCTGTCCAAGAAGGAGCGCAAGGCAGCCCGCAAGGTGGAGCGCCGCGCCGCCTACCACGCCCTCGAGAAGCGGGTCCCGCCGCTGGCCGCCGCCGCGGCCGTGCTGCTCTCCGCGATGCTGGTGTTCAAGGGCCTGGACAACCTGGGCCTGCAGATCCCGCTGGCCGGCGGCCTCCTCGCGCTGGCGATGATCGCGCTCGGCGTGTGGATGGCGACGACGATCTTCGCCCGGGCGCTGAAGAAGCAGTCGATCTCCCGCGCCACCTTCATCATGTTCAGCTGGATGCAGGTGTTCACCGCCTGCGCCTTCGCCTTCTCGCACGGCGCCAACGACATCGCCAACGCGATCGGGCCGTTCGCGGCCGTGCTGGACGTGCTGCGCACCGGGGCGATCTCCCAGGAGGCGGCGGTGCCCACGGCGGCGCTCGTCGCCTTCGGCATCGCGCTCGTGTCGGGCCTGTGGTTCGTGGGCCGCAAGGTGATCCACACCGTCGGATCGGGCCTGACGGCCATGCACCCCTCCTCCGGCTTCGCGGCCGAGCTCGCGGCGGCGACGATCGTGCTGCTCGCCTCGGTGCTGGGCCTGCCGGTCTCCTCGACGCACATCCTCATCGGCGCGGTGCTCGGGGTCGGCGTCGTGAACCATGCCGCGAACTGGAGGCTCATGCGCCCCATCGCGCTCGCCTGGATCATCACCCTGCCGGCCGCGGCGGGGATCGGCGCGGTCGTGGTGCTGGTGCTGCGCGCGATCTTCTGACCCCTGGGGCGGCGTTCACCCGGAGCGCCGCGGTACCCGCTCACCGCGGCTGCTCGACCCTCCGCCAGGCCGGGGACGTCGCGAGGTGGGCGAGCGCGAGCCCGAAGGCGGCGCCGATGATCGTCTGCAGCGCGTCGAGGGTGAGCGTCGCGGCCGCCGCGGCCTGGCCCGCGTTGACGAGCGTGAACGCGGAGTACATCGCGTAGCCGGGGACCATGATCACGACGGCCGGCACCGAGATCGCGGTGCGCGGCACGTGGCGGGTGCGGGCGACGGCGTAGGCGAGCAGGCCCACCAGCACGGTCGCCGCGAGGGTCGCCACCTGGATCGGCACGCCGGCTTCGGTGAGCAGGAAGCGGCCGGAGTTCGCGAGCAGCGACACCGCCGCGGCGGTGAGCGCGATCAGCCACGGCGAGTTGAAGATCAGGGCGAAGCCGAGCACGCCCACGAAGGTCGCCGCGGCGCGCACCGCGAGCAGCACGGGCGGGGAGAGGCCGAGCGGTTCCGCGACGACCGGCTCGACGCCCACGGCGAGGCTCACGGTCCACGCGGCGGAGGCGGCGGCGAGGATGATCAGCGCCGCGTAGGTGAGGCGCTGCAGCCCGGCGGAGTAATCGGCGCGCACGAGGTCCAGCAGGCCGGTGATCATCGGGAAGCCGGGCACGAGGAAGAGCACGGCGGCGAGATGGCCGCCCATGAGGTCTCCCGTCGCCCAGCCCGCGGCACCCGCCCCGCCGACGGCCAGCAGGTAGCAGCAGGCGGCGACGACGGCGCCGATCACGGTGGTCAGCAGGTGGTTCCAGGCGCGCAGCTGGGCGGTGCGGCGCGCCGCCTGGCCCACGGTCGCGGCGATCCCGGCGGCCACGGCCTCGAGGGGGCCGGCCTGGTTCAGGACGGCGAAGGCGGCGCAGGCGAAGCCGGCGGCGAGCGCGTTCGTGACTCGGCCGTGCAGGGGGCCGCGGGCGCGGAGAGCGGCGAGGGCCGCGTGCACCTCGGCGGCGGTGGTGCCGTCGTCGGGGAGCGCCTCGACGAAGCGCTGGGTGCGGTGGAGGCGGTCGACGTCGACGCCCACGTGGCGGGGCTGGGTGAGCCGGGTGCGGTAGCGGCCGTGGAGCGTCGCGGTCGCCGTGATGTCGGTGTAGGTGACGATCGCGGTGAACGAGTCGAGGCCGAGCGCCCGGGCCGTGCGGCTCATCGCCCAGCGCACCCGGTAGGACGCCATCCCGGCGGAGAGCAGCTCGGCGCCGACGGCGGCTGCCGCCTCGGAGCGCACCGTGAGCGAGTCGGGCATCCCGATCGGGCTGGTCGTGGTGGGCACGGGCTCGCGCCGCGGCGGGCGCCCCTCCTCCTCCGTCACGGCGTCGGGTCCCCCTCCCGCGGCTCCTCCTTGCCGCCGAGCACGCGCCGCACCCGGTCGAACTCGGCCTGGAAGGCCGCCTCGTCGTGCGTGTACTCGGGGCGCCACGGCATACCGAGCCGCTCCGCGAGCTCCTGGTGCGCGCGGGCGCGGCGGTCCTGCCGACGGGCGGCGAGCAGCTCCCGGCGCGGCGGCGCGGGCCGCAGCCCGGCCGCGGCCTGCAGGGCGCGCAGCCCGTCGAACGACGCCTCGTCCCAGCCGATCTCGGGGATGATCCAGTCCGTCACGTCGCCGTCGCCCCCGCCGCGCGCGACACCCCCGGCGGACCGCACGCCGATCACCGCGAGGCTGCCCCGCTCGGGCTCCCCCACGGCGTGCACGACGTCCGCGAGGGCGGCGCGGCCGGACGTGCGCAGCCCCCGTCGCAGCACGAGCGTGCCCGCCGCCTCGTCGAGCAGCACGAGGCGGTGCGTGAGCAGCACCGGCACGAGAGCCCACAGTGCGAACATCGCCCAGAGCAGCAGGCCGCCCAGCAGCAACTGCACCCCCGCGGGGTCGAGGGCCGCCTCGAGCACGCCGTCGTGCCCAGCGGCGAGCCGGCTCCGGCGCAGCTGCTGGATCGCGACGCCGCCGAAGGGAGAGAGCACGGCGGCGAGGAGCGGCAGCCCCCACAGCGCGAGCGGCAGGTAGCGGGAGCGGATCGACGGCCCCACGAGCACCGCCCCGCCGCGGGTGCGCCGCGGGACTGGGGGCGCGGCGTCGACGGGGGCGGAGGGGCTGGTCACGAGGTCAGCGTACGTCGGCTGCGGATGCGGCGCGCCGCCCCGGTGACGGGATCGGTGAACGCCAGCTCGCGGGCCAGCAGCTGCAGCGGCTCGGCGGGCTCGGGGCGGGGCGAGGGGTAGAGGTCGTCGCCGCGGATCGGGGCGCCGCGGAGCGAGAGCTGGGCACGCAGCTGGTGCGTGCGGCCGGTGCGGGGGCGGAGGCGCAGCAGCAGCGAGGAGTCGGCGTCGGCCGTCAGCACCTCGAGCTCGGTGAGGGCGTTGGGCTCCCCTGCCTCGCGCCGCGTCGTCAGCTCGCCGCGGGGCTTGACGAGTCGGTCGCGGAGCTCGGCCCGCTCCCCCGGCTCCCGCGGGATCGTCGCGCCGGGTCCCGGGTCGACGCGGGCGAGGTACTCCTTGTCGACCTCGCCGCGCGCGAACAGCTGCTGGTAGACGGAGCGCTCGGCGGGCACGATCCCGAAGGCGAGCACCCCGGCGGTGCGCCGGTCGAGGCGGTGCAGCGGCACGAGGGTCGCGACGCCCGTCTCCCGTCGCAGCCGCACGAGGGCGCTCCCGAGCACATGGGCACCGCGGGGCATGGTCGCCATGCCGTGGGGCTTGTCGAGGACGATCAGGTGCTCGTCGGCATGGAGGATGTCGAGCGCGACCTCGGGCACCTCCTCGGCCCGCAGCTCGCGATGGAACCACAGCCGGTCGCCGGGGCCCACGGGGGTGTCCGCCGTGAGCGCCCGCCCGTCGGCGTCGACGATCTCCCCGGCGGCGAAGCGGTCCCGCAGCGGCGTCGCCGCGGGGTCGGCGAGTGCGGGGAAGCGGGCCAGCAACGCCTCGAGCGCGGCGCCGGTGGTGGCCCCCGGGGGGAGGGTCCAGCCGACGGGGTCGAGCCCGTGCCGCTGCGGCAGGGGCGCCGGCCGACGCCGTGCGGTGCGCCTCGCGGCCCGGCCCGGGCGCTCGGCGGGGCCGCGGCCCCCTGCCGCGGCGGGGCTGCCGCTCACAGCCCCCACACGGCGAAGGTCAGGACGTTGTGGCCGATGTAGAAAACTGCGAGGCACAGCGCCACCAGGGTGGGATGACGGTCGACGACGCCGAGCGCCCGCGGGGCCTGCCGGCGCAGCTCCGCGGGACTGATGGCGTCGATCCGGTCGATGCGCACCCCGGCCGCCGCGGCGTGGCGCAGGCACGCCTCCTGTGCGCGCGGCCCGAAGAACCGGTTGGAGACGGCGACGAGGCGGTGGCCCTCGGCGTCCAGCAGGTACACCCCGTCATAGGCGGTCTCCGAGAGGTCGAGCCCCTCATCGGAACCCGCCCCCCGCTCGATGGCGCGCACGGCCAGCACCCCGCCCACCTCGTCCCAGCGGGCGCTGCGCGTGCGGCGGGCGAGGCCGCGGAGCGTGAAGCCGTCGGAGTCCACCTGGAGCCAGGCGGTCAGAACGCGCAGCACCCCCACCACGGAGGCGATCACCACCAGGGCCCACAGGAGCAGCGGCAGCTGGAAGAGGAAGGAGTCGCGCAGCGCGGGGACGGTCCACAGCCGCTGCCCCACGAAGCTGATGATCACGAGGAACTCGAGCACGATCACGAACACCAGCGCGACCCCGAGGGTGCCGAACACCACCGGGGCGGGCGGCCCGAAGGTGCGGGTGGGGCGGTCGTCGTCCGGGAGCGGAGTGGCGTCCGTGCTGCTGGTCACCACTCCTCCTGAGGCGGCTCGATCCGGTGGGACAGCGTCATCCTAGGCCGAGCCGCCCCCTCGCGAGCACCACCGGCAGCCCGCGGACATCCCCGGCCTCCCGGTCGCGGCGGGATGTGTCCTGTCTCCGTCGTCCCCGTCGTCTCCGGACACGACGACGGGCGGGCCTCCCGGTCTCCCGGATGGCCCGCCCGTCGGCGGTCTGTCCCGCGATGATCACGCGAGGATCAGACGAGGATCAGGACTCGTCCTCGTCCTTCTTCTCGATCACGAGGGTCTCGGTGGTGAGCACCAGACCGGCGATCGAGGCGGCGTTGCGCAGCGCGGACCGGGTGACCTTGACCGGATCGATGATGCCGGCGGCCACGAGGTCGACGTACTCGCCGGTCGCGGCGTCCAGGCCGAATCCGGCCTGGGCCTCCTTGACCTTCTCGACGACGACGTAGCCCTCGAGGCCCGCGTTCTCGGCGATCCAGCGCAGCGGCTCGACCACGGCGACGGCGACGGCGCGGGCGCCGACGGCCTCGTCACCGGTGAGGCCGAGATCCTCGGAGAGAACGGCGGAGGCCTGGACGATGGCGCTGCCGCCACCGGCCACGATGCCCTCCTCGATGGCAGCGCGGGTCGCGGAGACCGCGTCCTCGATGCGCATCTTCTTCTCCTTGAGCTCCACCTCGGTGTGCGCACCGACCTTGATGACGGACACGCCGCCGGCCAGCTTCGCGAGGCGCTCCTGGAGCTTCTCGCGATCCCAGTCGGAGTCGGTGTTCGCGATCTCGGCACGGATCTGCGCGACGCGGTCGGCCACGGCCTGCTCGTCACCCGCCCCGCCCACGATGGTGGTCGAGTCCTTGGTGACGACCACGCGACCGGCGTGGCCGAGCACCTCGGTGCCGACGGTCTTGAGGTCGAGGCCGAGGTCGGAGGTGACGACCTGGGCGCCGGTGAGCACCGCGATGTCCTGGAGCATCGCCTTGCGACGGTCGCCGAAGGCCGGGGCCTTGACGGCCGCACCCTTGAAGGCGCCGCGGATCTTGTTGACGACCAGCGTGGACAGGGCCTCGCCGTCGACGTCCTCGGCGATCACGAACAGCGGCTTGCCGCCCTCGACGACCTTCTCCAGCAGCGGCAGGATGTCGGCCACGGCCGAGATCTTGCCCTGGTGCAGCAGCACCTGGGCGTCCTCGAGCACGACCTCCTGGCGGTCCGCGTCGGTGACGAAGTGCGGGGAGATGAAGCCCTTGTCGAACTGCATGCCCTCGGTGAAGTCCAGCTCCATCGCGGTGGTGGAGGACTCCTCGACGGTGATCACGCCGTCCTTGCCGACCTTGTCGAACGCCTCGGCGAGCAGCTCGCCGATCTCGCGGTCCTGGGAGGACACCGCGGCGACGTTCGCGATCTGCGCCTTGCCGTCCACCGGGGTGGCCAGCTCGCCGAGCTTCTCCGAGACGGCGTCGACGGCCTTCTCGATGCCGCGCTTGAGCGCGGAGGGAGCGGCGCCGGAGGCGACGTTGCGCAGGCCCTCGTGGACCAGCGCCTGGGCGAGGACGGTCGCGGTGGTGGTGCCGTCACCGGCGACGTCGTTGGTCTTGGTGGACACCTCCTTCGCGAGCTGCGCGCCGAGGTTCTCATACGGATCCTCGAGCTCGATCTCGCGAGCGATGGTCACGCCGTCGTTGGTGATGGTGGGGGCGCCCCACTTCTTGTCGAGGACGACGTTGCGGCCCTTGGGGCCGAGCGTCACCTTGACGGTGTTGGCGAGCTTGTCCACGCCGCGCTCGAGGGCGCGACGCGCGTCCTCGTTGTACAGAATCTCCTTGGCCATAGGGATGCTCTCGCTCAGTTCTCGATGATCGCGAGGATGTCGCGAGCGCCGAGGACGAGGTACTCCTCGTTGCCGTACTTGAGCTCGGTGCCGCCGTACTTGGAGAACACGACCTTGTCGCCGACCTTCACATCCATGGGGATGCGGTCGCCCTTGTCGTCGAAACGACCGGCGCCGACGGCGACGACCTCGCCCTCCTGGGGCTTCTCCTTCGCGGTGTCCGGGATGACCAGGCCGGAGGCGGTGGTCTGCTCGGCCTCGAGCGGCTTGACGACGACGCGATCCTCGAGGGGCTTGATGGAGACCGACATGCGGCTCACTCCTTCATGAAGAGTTGACTCTGATGAGTTCGGGGAACCAGGGAGCGCGGATCCCGGTCGTCGTCGCGGTGCCGAACGGGGCGTTCCCTGACTGGCAGCCTCTGGCACTCTCGGCTGTCGACTGCCAACGACGACCACTTTAGGACCGAGCTGGCACTCATGCAAGACGAGTGCTAACACCTGGTCCCGACCCGTCGCCGTCGCCCCGGACACCGGGTCCTCGCCTCGCCCCACCGTCGCCCGCGGCCGCTCGGGAGAGCCCCAGGTCACACCCTTTTTGTGAACCTGGCAACTGGGGAACCTCGGTCCCGTGACCGCCGGTCCCCGGCGCGGTAGAACGGACTCAGAGAACCTGCCGGCGCACCTGCGATCCAGGGCCCGGCCGATCACCCCGCTCCGACTCGAAGGATCTGCCGATCATGACTCTGCTCCGCTCCCTCCGCGACTCCCTCCACCGCTTCTCCCGCGGCGCCGACCGCATGCAGGGGCAGGACGTCGAGCGCCCCGATCTGGTCCCGGGCCGTCGGGTCGGCGGGAACTTCGCCGCGCTCACCAAGGCGCATTCGAACCAGGGCGTGACCACCCTGGGCATGAACCGCTGACGCGCCCCGCACCGCGGACGCACCTCAGGGGCTGAGTCCCGCCCGTCGTCGCAGGCGGCGCTGCCCGAGGTGGCCGAGGATCATCCCCAGCACCGCGGCGGCGATCACCCCGATGATCAGCACGACCCCGGGGTCGAGGGCGCCGACAGCTCCGTCGATGCCGATCTCGAGCGCCAGCAGCGCATCCCCGTGCTCCCGGCGGTACCACTCGCTGCCCCGCAGCGGCGAGGTGGGCAGCAGCGCCCACACCCCCAGGCAACTGACGAGCAGCAGCAGATCGCCGAGGCCGCCGACGACGCGCAGCACGTCGGCGCGGAGCCGACCGGTCGGGCTCTCATGCATCGCGAGCGGGTCCCGCCCGAGCTGCGCCGGTCCGGCGAGCGCGCCGACCACCACGAGGGCGAGCAGCAGGGCCGTCGCCTGGGCCGCCCCGATCCGTGGGATGCCGAGCTCCCGGAGACTGTCGGGCTGAGTGCCCAGGACCCATACCTGCACCCAGGTGGCGGCGACGATCAGCATCGCCGCTCCCTGTGCCGAGAGGCGCATCGCGGTGCGCCGCACGGCGAGACGGCCCAGCTCCCGGCGGCTCGCCTCCCGCGCCGTCCGTTCGCGGCGGTCGGCCGCGGCCCGGGCCCGTATCGCCGCCGCCTCCTCGTCCGAGGGCGGCTCGGGGCGCTCGGCGGGATCGATCCAGCCGGCGCGCAGGTCGGCGAGGACCCGGGCGAGCAGGGGCGCGAGCACGAGCCGGGAGCGGAGCACCGAGACCGGGATCAGCCGCTCACGGGTCGGCGCCGGCAGATCCTGCAGGATCCCGACGATCCGCTGCACCTCGCCGGGGCGCGGTGCCCGGGGAGCCACCTCGAGCCCGCTCATCAGGTCCAGCTGCTCGATCTCCCGGGCCGCCTCCTCGAGGCGCGGCATCATCACCGGGTAGCCGGCGCGGCCCAGCGCCGGGAGGTCGAGCGCGGCGAGCCGCCTCCGCAGCTCCCGGATCAGCTCCTGCACGGCCGCCGGGTCCGCCCCGACGAGCTCGGGGCGCACCCGCCGGCGGCGCAGACCCTCGAGCGTCTGCTCGGCGAGGTCGAGGACCACCGCGGCGCCGTCCTCGATCCAGCGGGCGAGGGTGGTCGCGGGGAGCTGCCGGGCGAGCAGGGCGAGCGTCTCCCCGTCGGTCGCATCGGCGGGGAGGCCGACGGGGAGGCTCGGCATCGCCTCCCCTTCGGCGAGGCCGTCGAGGTCCTCGAGGGTCCGGACGTCCTCGAGGCGGCGCACCTCGACGCCCTGCTCCCGCAGCAGGTCGCGGTACTCCTCGAGGATCCCCTGCAGCACGGTGAGGCGACGCACCGACTCCCGGGGGACATGGAGGGCGATCAGCAGCTCCCCGGCGGCGACCCAGAGGAAGGTCTCGTCGAGCAGGCCGCGCATCCAGCGGGGCACGGGACGGCCCGGGCCGAGGTGCTTCTCGGCCCATCGGTCGATCAGCGGTTCGAGCATGGGGACATCCTGCCCGAGGGACCTCCCCGGCGGGGCCGCGGCGTCCTGCTCAGCGCCCCGCGGCCGCCACGATCGCCGCGACCTGGCCGGCGTCGAAGCGGTACACCGGCACGCCCGGATCACCGAGGGTGTCGCCCGCGCTCGGGAACACCGAGGTGACCACGCGCGGCACCCCCTCGCCGAGCTCGATCAGGCTCGCCCCGGACAGTGCGAGGGACTGCTCGCTCTCCCCCGCCCCGACCGGGTCGACCACGTTGGTCACGCCGGGTGCGACGTGCACCGGGATCCCGCCGATCGTGCCGGTCATCTCGTGGTGGTAGTGGCCGGAGAGCACCATCCGCACATCGCTCCCGGCCAGCACCGCGGCGAGCTCGTCGAGCCCGTCGAGGTCGAGGCCGCGCAGCAGGGTCGTGGCGGCGACGAGAGGCGGGTGGTGCAGGGCGAGGACGGTCCCTCCGGGCGCGGGCTCGGCGAGCACGCCCCGCAGCCAGTCGAGCTGCTCGGGGTCGAGATGGCCGTAGCCGGCGCCGGGCACGCTCGTGTCGAGCACGACCACGCGCGCCCCGCCCTCCAGGGCGACGACGCGGTCCTGGCTCTCGGCCACCCGCTCCCCCGCCGCGATGGTCTCCCCGTACACGGCGGAGACGTCGTGGTTGCCCATGACCACGACGAGCGGTGCGCCGAGCCCGGCCGCGAAGGGGTCGAGGATCTCGTGGAGCAGGCGGTAGCTCGCGGCGGTGCCGTCCTCGGAGGCGTCGCCGGTGTGGACGACGACGTCGACGTCGGCGAGCCCCTCGAGCCGGCCCAGCAGGCCGCGCAGGGCGGCGGCGGTGTCGATCCGCTCGTAGTGGCGGGCCGCGGGATCGCCGTAGAGGTGGGTGTCGGTCAGGTGGAGGATGCGCATGCCGGGAACCGTAGCCGCGCCAGGTGACCGGGAGGTGACGTGGCGGACCTGGGGGTCAGCCGAGAGCGGCCACCCATTCGGTCGTCCCGTCGGTGAAGACCTGGTGCTTCCAGATCGGGACCCGCTGCTTGACGGTGTCGACGAGCTCGTCGCAGGCCGCGAAGGCCTGCTTGCGGTGGGCGGCCGCGACGGCGCACACGAGCGCCGAGTCGCCGATGGCGAGCGGGCCCACGCGGTGCGCGACGGCGATCAGCACGTCCGGGTAGCGCTGGGCGATCTCGCCCGCGACCTCGGCGAGGACCTGCTCCGCCGAGGGGTGGGCGGTGTACTCGAGGCGTGCGACGCCGCGCCCCTCGTCGTGGTCGCGGACCACGCCGTCGAAAGTGACGACGGCGCCGCAGCGGGGATCGGCGACGGCCGCGGCCATGTCCGTGGTCCGGATCTCCCCCTCGCCGACGCTCGCGTGCCGGGTCCGCTCCTCGGCCGGACCCAGTGAAGGATCCGCACTCATCGGCCGGTCCCCTTCCGTGAGCGTGCCGTCCTCGTGCCCGCCGCCGTCGCGCTGCTCGAGCAGGTGGTCCAGCAGCGGGTCGAGCACGGCGATGCCGTCCTTCACCCCGCCGCGGGAGCCGGGCAGGTTGACCACCAGGGTGCGGCCCGCCATGCCCGCGAGTCCGCGGCTGAGCAGGGCGGTCGGTGTCTTCTCGGCGCCGCGCCGGCGTACCGCCTCGAGGACCCCCGGCATCTCGCGGTCGATCAGCGGTGCGGTCTGCTCGGGGGTGACGTCGGTGGGGCTGATCCCGGTGCCGCCGGAGGTGATCACCACGTCGGCGCCGGCGTCGATCGCCGCGGAGAGCGCGCGGCCCACCGCGGGGCCGTCGGGCACGACCTGCCGCTCCACCGGGTCCAGTCCCCGCTCGCGGAGCCAGGTCTCGAGCAGCGGGCCGGTGCGGTCCTCGTAGGTGCCGTCGGCCGCGCGGGTCGAGGCGATGAGCACGAGGCCCCTTCCCCGGAGCAGCGGTGCGGCGCCCGGATCCTCGCGGGCGGTGCAGTCGGCGTCGGTGCGCCGGGCGGGCATCTCCCTCATCGCGGGTCCTCCTCGCGGTGCCAGTCCCCGCTGCGTCCGCCGGACTTGGCGAGCACCCGGATCTCGCCGATCTCGGCGTGGTGGTCGACGGCCTTGATCATGTCGTACAGGGTCAGCGCCGCCGTGCTGACGGCGGTGAGCGCCTCCATCTCGACGCCGGTGACGCCCTTCGTGCGCACCGTCGCGGTGATCTCGACCCGGTCCCCGCGCGGCAGGAGATCCACCTCGATGCCCGTGAGCGGCAGCGGATGGCACAGCGGGATCAGCTCGCTGGTGCGCTTGGCACCCATGATCCCGGCGAGGCGCGCGGTGGCGATCGCCTCGCCCTTGGGCAGGTCGCCGCTCGCGATCCGCGCGACCACGTCGGCGCGGGTGCGGAGCACGGCGGCGGCGGTCGCCTCCCGGGCGGTGACGGGCTTGGCGGTCACGTCGACCATGTGGGCGGATCCGTCGGCCCGCACGTGCGAGAGGTCCTCGGTCATGACTCTCCTCCAGGGATCAGCAGGGTCTCGAGCAGGTCGCCGTCGTGCACCGCGCCGACGCCGACGGGGATCCGCACCAGGGCGTCGGCCGCGGCGTAGCCGCCGAGCAGGTGCGAGGACGCCCCGCCGAGGAGGCGCACCCGTCCCGAGGGCAGCACGCGCGCCCGCCGGTACTGGTCCAGCGCCTCGGGTGAGGCCTCGACCGCGTCCGGACCCTCGAGCTGGAGCGGCAGCTGCAGGCGCCGACGGTCCGGGGCCCCGAGGGCGGGGCGCACGATCAGCTCGCAGCTGAGCAGGGAGGACACGGGATTGCCGGGGAGGGCGAGCCAGGGCACGCGGCGGGGGCCGACCTCGAGGGTGCCGATGCCCTGGGGGCCGCCGGGCTGCAGGGCGAGGGTGGGGAAGGCGAGCACGACGCCCGGGTGCTCGGCCGCGAGGCGCACCACCTCGACGGCACCCTGGCTGACGCCGCCGCTGGTGATCACGAGGTCCGCGTCGTGCGCGGCAACTTGTTCCCGGAGTCGGCCCAGCAGGACCGCGGGGTCGTCGGGCACGGTGCCGACGTGGACCACCTCGGCCCCGGCCTCGGTCAGCGCGGCGGCGATCCCGGGTCCGTTGGCGTCGTGCCGGATGCCCGGTGCGGGCGTGCCGTGGGCGGCGGGGCGCACCTCGGAGCCGGTGGAGAGGACGACGACCCGCACGGGGGCGTGGACCTCGACCTCGCGCAGTCCGCAGGCGGCGAGGTGGGCGATGCGGGCCGGGGTGAGGGGGCGGCCCGCGCGCAGCACGGTGTCCCCGCGGCGGGTGTCCGAGCCGCGGCGCCGCACGAAGCGCCCCGGGGCGACCTCGGCGGGGCGCAGGACCACGCTCGTCGGCGCGGCGCCCTCGACCGCCGCGAACCGTCCCTCCCCGCTCTCCTCGACGGGGATCACGAGGTCCGCGCCGTCGGGCAGGGGCGCCCCGGTCATGATCGGCCGCGCGGTGCCGGGCTCGAGCCGTCCCGGCGCATCGCCGGCGGCGATCATCGGTCCCCGCGGGAGGGTCACCTCCGCGTGCTCGCCCGCGAGGTCCGCGGCGGCCACGGCGTAGCCGTCCATCTGGGAGTCGTCGAGACCGGGCAGATCGACCAGGGAGCGCACGTCCTCGGCGGCGACGCGTCCCACGGCCGCCGCGCCGAGCCCGATCACCTCGGTGCCGCGCACGGCGGCGAGTAGCGCCACGGCGTCGTCCACGTGATCGCGCAACGGGATCCGCCTCCGACCGGCCATCTCGCCCACTCCCTCCGCGGCTCGCCCTTCACGGTGCGCGGCGCGCACTCGTCCAGTATGGCCGTGCCACGGCCTATCCTGGTCGGACGCCGGCACCGTCCGCAGCCCAGGAGGTGAGCGCATGTCGACCCCCGCTTCTGCCGCGGCGCCCCCCCGGGCCTCCCGTCGCGTGTCCCTCGGGATCCCCGTCCCGCGCCGCACCGACGGCCTCGGGGACGCCCTCCCCGACACCTCGGACCGACCGGCCACCCCCGCGCTCGCCGACCGCTTCGGGCGCGCCGCGACGGATCTGCGCCTCTCGCTGACGGACTTCTGCAACCTTCGCTGCACCTACTGCATGCCCGCCTCGGGCCTGACCTTCCTGGGCCGGGACGAGCTGCTGACCCCCGCGGAGATCGTGCGTCTGGTGCGGATCGGCGTCGAGCGACTGGGCATCGAGCAGGTGCGCTTCACGGGCGGGGAGCCCCTGACCCGCCCCGATCTCGAGGAGATCGTCGCCGGGGTCGCGGCGCTCGAGCGCCGCCCTGACATCTCGCTGACCACCAATGCGATCGGCCTGGACCATCGTGCGGCGGGCCTGCGGGAGGCGGGACTGGACCGGATCAACGTATCGCTCGACTCGGTGGTCTCGGAGACCTTCGAGCGCCTGACCCGTCGGCCCCTGCTGCACCGCGTCCTCGCCGGCATCGACGGGGCCCGCGCCGCCGGGCTCGCGCCGATCAAGGTCAACGCCGTACTGCTGCCCGGGGTCAACGACCACGAGCTGCCGGACCTGCTGGACTGGTGCCTCGACCGCGACCTCCAGCTGCGCGTCATCGAGCAAATGCCGCTGGACGCGGATCGGATCTGGGAACGCGACGGGATGATCACGGCCGCGGACGCCCACGCCCTGCTCGCCGGCCGCTTCGCCCTGACCCCCGTCGAGGAGCCGCGCGACGGCGCCCCGGCGGAGCTGTTCGAGGTGTCCGAGCGGGCGACCGGCCGCCCCCGCGGGCGGGTGGGCGTCATCGCCTCGGTGACCCGGCCGTTCTGCGCGGACTGCCGACGGACCCGGCTCACCGCCGAAGGCCGGGTGCGCACCTGCCTGTTCTCGCGCGAGGAGACCGATCTGCGCGGGGCGCTGCGCGGCGGGGCCGACGACGAGGAGATCGCCCGCCGCTGGCGGGCCGCCCACTGGGGGAAGAAGGCCGGGCACGGCATGGACTCCGCCGACTTCCGGCCCCCGGACCGACCCATGAGCGCCATCGGAGGCTGAGATGACCACGCCGATCCCCACCATCGCAGTGCGCCTGTTCGCGGGTGCCGCCGCCGCCTTCGGGGCCGACGCCGCGACGGTCCCCGCCCGCACCCTCGAAGAGCTGGTCGCTGCGCTCACCGCCGACGGCTCCGCCGAGGCGGCACGGGTGATCGGCCGCTCGAGCTTCCTGGTCAACGCCGTCGCCCGACCGGACCTCAGCCATCCCCTCGCCGACGGCGACCGGGTCGACGTGCTGCCGCCCTTCGCCGGCGGCTGAGCGCTACCGAGACGGCTGCTCCGCCTGCTCACCTGGCTCCGCTGGCTCCACCGGCACCTCGCTGCCGCCGAGCCCGGCGAAGCCGCCGGAGAGCGAGCGCGCCGTGATGCCGCGTGCGGCGAGGAAGCGGACGGCGCTCGCCGAACGTCGGCCCGAGGCGCAATAGAGCACCGCGCCGTCGAGGTCCGCGCCGGCCTCGTCGAGCAGCCGCCCGAGCGGCAGGTGCTCGGCGCCCGCGATGCGGCCGACCCCGAGCTCGGTGCTCTCGCGCAGGTCAACCACCCGCACCCCGTCGGCCATCAGGGCCGGGAGCTCGGCGGCGGTGACCTCGGGGACGGCCCTGCTTCCCCCGGACTCCCCGGCCCCGGGCTCCCCAAACCTCCCAGTCCCGGCCTCCGCGACCCCCGGTCCGGGCAGGCCGCAGGTCGCCTCGAGGTCCTCGATCGCGGTGACCGGGGCGCGCTGCGGGTCCCGGGCCAGCGGCAGCTCGTCCCAGCGGGCGCGCAGCGCGTCGTAGAGGGCGAGGCGTCCCAGCAGCGGCTCCCCGATCCCGGTGAGGACCTTGACCGCCTCCATCGCCATGGTCGCGCCGATGGTCCCGCAGAGCATGCCGAGCACGCCCGCCTCGGCGCAGCTGGGCACCTCCCCCGGTCGCGGCGGCACGGGGTGGACGTCGCGGTAGGTGACGCCCCGGCCGCCCTCACCCCAGAAGACGCTGACCTGGCCCGAGAAGGCGAGGATCGACCCCCACACGAGGGGGAGGTCGAGGATCTCGCAGGCGTCGGAGACGAGATAGCGGGTGGGGAAGTTGTCGCTGCCGTCGAGGACGAGATCGTGGCCCCCGAGCTGCTCGAGGGCGTTCTGCGGGGTGACGGCGGAGGTCACCGGCCGCACCGCCACCTCGGGGTTGAGCGCGGCGAGGCGCTCGGCGGCGACGAGGGCCTTCGGCCGGCCCACGTCGGCCGCCGTGAACAGCACCTGCCGGTGCAGGTTCGTGAGCTCGACGACGTCGGGGTCGAACACCGTGATCCGGCCGATCCCGGCGGCCGCGAGATAGGTGAGGATCGGTGCCCCGAGCCCGCCGGCGCCGATCACCGCGACCCGCGCGGTGCCGAGCCGGGCCTGCCCCGCGGACCCGAGCTCCGGCAGCCGGATCTGCCGGGTGTAGCGCTCGCCCCCGACCCCGTCTCCCGCGTCGCTGACTCCGTGCACATCCGGCCCTGTCCGTCCACCGCTTTCCACCATGTGAGGTAGTCTCCCGCACGGCAGCCCGGTGACGTGCTGCATAACGATTCGGACATGGTCCGTCACTCCGGGCGGTGAGGCCCTGTGGCCTGGCCTACAGTTCGAGGAACTTACTCGCCGGTCCGCAGTGCCGCGGACCCGCACCGACCACGTGAGGACATCTTCGTGACGCAGTACCACCGCGCATCCGCGCGCCGCAGGCAGGACACCCCGTCCGCCCGTGGCCGTGCGATCGCCCCGATCACAGGCGGGTCCCGATGACCCTGTATGTGATCCGGCGCTTCCTCAATTACCTGATCCTCACGTGCGTGGCGACGACCTTCGCGTATGTCGCGGCGTCGACCTTCCTGAACCCCGCGAAGAAGTACCAGGGCCGCAACCCTCCGGTGCCCGAGGACTCGATCGCGAACCTCATGCGCGGCTACGGCGTCTACCACGGGGACCCCGTGGCGCTGCGCACCTGGAACTGGATCCAGAACATCTTCACCGCCCCGTTCGAGCAGAAGCTCGGTATGGCGCTGACGAACAACTGGGTCATCACCGACATGCTCGGCACGCCGGACAATGCGCTGAACCCCTTCGACATCGCGTGGCTCGGCCGCTCCGGGATCAGCCTGCGCCTGCTGCTGATCGGCGCGCTGCTCGGGGCGCTGCTGGGCGTGATCCTCGGCGTGTGGGGCGCGGTCCGCCAGTACAAGGCCTCGGACCAGATCATCTCCTACGCCTCGTTCATCCTCTTCTCGACCCCCACCTTCGTGGTTGGCCTGATGCTGATGATCCTCGCGACCGAGTTCAACCGCCTCGTCGGCCACCAGGTGCTGAGATTCTCCGGCGCCTACACCGCCGGCTACGAGGGCTTCGGAGAATTCCTCGACCTGCTCAACCACCTGTTGTTGCCCACGATTGCGCTGATGCTCTTCGGCGCCGCGAGCTACTCCCGGTACATGCGAGCGGTGATGCTCGACGTGCTCGGCTCGGACTTCATCCGCACCGCCCGGGCGAAGGGCGCGACCCGCAACCGCGCGCTGATCAAGCACGGCGTCCGCGTCGCGCTGATCCCGATGTCGACCTACTTCGCCTACCAGTTCGGCACCCTCGTGGCCGGATCGACCTTCCTCGAGATCATCTTCTCGTGGGAGGGGATGGGGAAGTACGGCATCACCGCGGTGCAGACCTCCGACATCAACGCTATGGCCGGCGTCGTCTGCTTCACCTCCGTGCTGGTGCTGTTCAGCTCCACGCTGTCCGAGGTCCTGTACGCCGCCCTCGATCCCCGCGTGAGGATGTGACCCCATGTCGTCCCAGCAGGCGGAAGCCGCCCTGAACCCTCCCGCGGACATCCCGGAGGCAGCTCCGATCGACCCGGATCACGAGCACACCCCGATCTCCCGCACCCGCCTCGTGTGGCTGCGTCTGAAGCGGAAGCCGAACTTCTGGATCGGCGCCGTGGTCATCGGCCTGATCGTGCTGTTCGCCCTGTTCGGGAACCTCCCGAACATCTACTCGTACGCCGACACCGACTCCTTCAACCAGAACTCTGCCCCGTCGGCGCAGCACTGGTTCGGCACCGACCACGTGGGCCGCGACCTCTATGCGGGCATCGTCGAGGGCCTGCGGATGTCGCTGCTGATCGGCTTCATCGCGGCACCGCTCGCGACCCTCCTCGCGGCCCTCCTGGGAGCCCTCGCCGGCTACCTCGGCGGCTGGGTCGAGACGGTGATCACCTGGGTGATCAACCTGTTCCTGGTGCTCCCGGTGTTCTACATCCTGCTGATCCTCTCCCCCGCCATCCAGGCGCCGGAGTCGCTGCCCGGCGAGCTGCGCCAGCTGGCCCTGATGCCCTCGTGGATGCTGATCGTGCTGGCTCTGGCGTGCTTCGGCTGGATGATCATGGCGCAGATCGTCAAGAACCAGACGAAGTCCCTCAAGGAGCGCGAGTTCGTCAAGGCCGCCCGCTACATGGGCGTCGGCACGCTGACGATCCTGGGCCGCCACATCATCCCGAACGTCGCCTCGCTGCTGATCATCGACGCCACCCTCGGCGTCGCGAGCGCGATCCTCGCCGAGACCTCGCTGTCGTTCTTCGGTCTCGGTATCCAGTACCCGCAGGTGTCCCTCGGGGCCCTGCTGCAGAACGGCCAGTCCGGGGTCATCTCCCGCCCCTGGGCCTTCTACTTCCCCTCGTTCTTCCTCGTCGCGCTGCTGACCGCGGTCGCCCTGCTGGGTGACGCCCTGCGCGACGCCATCGATCCCACCAGTGAGGTGAACCGTGGCTGATCCCGTGCTGCGGGTCAAGGACCTGACCGTGACCTTCCCGAGCGCGACCGGCGACGTCCGGGCCGTGCGCGGGGTGAACTACGAAGTGCGCGAGGGCGAGTTCCTCGGCATCGTCGGCGAGTCCGGCTCGGGCAAGTCGGTCTCCTCCCTCGCGGTGATGGGCCTGCTGCCCAGCTCCGCGAAGATCGAGGGGGACATCCAGTACCGCGGCCAGTCGCTGCTGGGGATGTCCGACTCCCAGCTGTCGCGACTGCGCGGCAAGGACATGGCGATGATCTTCCAGGATCCGTTGTCCGCGCTGACCCCCGTCTACACCATCGGCCAGCAGATCGTGGAGGCGCTGACCCTGCACAACCGGGGGATCAGCGCGGCCGCCGCCCACAAGCGCGCGGTCGAGCTGCTGCAGATCGTCGGCATCCCCGGGGCCGAGCGTCGGGCCCGGGCGTTCCCGCACGAGTTCTCCGGCGGTATGCGCCAGCGCGCCATGATCGCGATCGCGATGGCGAACGACCCCACCCTGATCATCGCCGACGAGCCGACCACGGCCCTCGACGTCACCATCCAGGCACAGATCCTCGAGGTGCTGCAGAAAGCGAAGGAGGTCACCGGGGCGGCCGTCGTGCTGATCACCCACGACCTCGGCGTCGTCGCCGGCAACGTGGACCGGGTCGCGGTGATGTACGCGGGCAAGCTGGTGGAGACCGGTCCGGTCGACCAGATCTTCGAGAAGCCGCACATGCCCTACACGATGGGTCTGCTGCGCTCGGTGCCGAACATGCTCCGTGCCGGCAAGGACCGCCTGGTCCCCCTCGAGGGGCGTCCTCCGGTGCTCTCCGAGCTGCCCCCCGGCTGCCCGTTCGCGCCCCGCTGCCCGGCCGCGATCTCCCTGTGCCACGAGCGCGAGCCCGATCTCGTGGAGGATCACGGTGCCTCCCGTCGGGTGGCCTGCCACCGCAGCGACGAGATCGCCGCGGGGACCCTCGCCGCGCCGGACATCTTCCCGCGCCCGGCCTTCGAGCCGCGCCCGCCGCAGGACCACACCGGCCAGGAGCCGGTGGTCCGCGCCGAGGGGCTGGTGCGCCACTTCCCGCTGTACAAGGGATCGGTGTTCCGCCGTGCCGTCGGCACGGTCCGCGCCGTCGACGGGGTCGACTTCGAGATCATGCCCGGGCAGACCCTGGGCCTGGTCGGCGAGTCCGGCTCGGGCAAGTCCACGACGGCGCTGGAGATCATGGAGCTGCTGCGGCCCCAGGCCGGCACCCTCACCGTCGGTGGGAAGGACGTCGGGGCCCTCGGCAAGAAGGAGCGGCTCGCGCTGCGCCGCGACGTGCAGATCGTCTTCCAGGACCCGATGGCGGCGGTCGACCCGCGCCTGCCCGTCGGCGACATCATCGCCGAGCCGCTGACCCTGACCCGCACCCCGAAGGCCGATCGGAACCGCCTGGTGCGGGAGAAGCTCGAGCTGGTGGGCCTGGACCCGCGGATGACCGACCGCTACCCGCACGAGTTCTCCGGCGGCCAGCGCCAGCGCATCGGCGTCGCCCGCGCGCTGATGACCGACCCGAAGCTGCTGGTGCTCGACGAGCCGGTCTCGGCCCTGGACGTGTCGGTGCAGGCGGGCGTGATCAACCTGCTCGCCGATCTGCGCGACCAGCTGGGCCTGTCCTATCTGTTCGTCGCCCATGACCTCGCGATCGTCCGGGAGATCTCGGACCAGGTCGCGGTGATGTACCTCGGGCGCATCGTCGAGTACGGGCCGGTCGAGGAGGTCTTCTCCTCGCCCCGCCACCCGTACACGCGCGCCCTCATGTCGGCGGTGCCCGTGCCCGACCCCAAGGTCGAGCGCGAGCGCAACCAGATCATCCTCAGCGGGGACCTCCCGAGCCCCGCCGAGGAGATCCAGGGATGCTCCTTCGCCTCCCGCTGCCCCCTGCTCCCCCTCCTCGACGCCGACGCCCAGGCCCGGTGCCGCGCCGAGGACCCGACCCCGACCGCCCACGGCGGCTCCCGCGTGGCCTGCCACCACGTGGACTCGATCCGCCGGCTCGACGTCGTCGACGCCGGTTCCACATCCTCCGTCACCAGCGCGTGACGGCACTCCCCATCACGGAAGAGGGAAACCCATGAAGATCACCAGCACCCGCCGTCTGTTCCTGGGCGGCACCGCCGCCGCGGGCACCGCCCTCGCCCTCGCCGCCTGCGGTCAGCAGTCCGCCGAGGAGCAGGCCTCCCAGGCCGCCGAGGAGAACTCAGGAGCCGCCGAGGAGCAGGCCTCCCTGCCCTCGACCGCGTGGGAGCGCGCCGAGTACGACGCGGTCGCCGACGGCGGCACCCTGACCCTCGCCGTCTCGCAGCTGCCCAACAACTGGAACTCCAACCAGACCGACGGCAACCTCGCCGACCTCACCAAGATCCGTGACGCGATGGGCTACGGCCACGCGATCCTGTACTCGGAGTCGGGCGAGAAGACCATGAACCGCGACTACGTCGAGAGCGCGGAGCTGACCAGTGAGGATCCGCAGATCGTCACCGTCAAGTTCAACCCCAGCGCGGTCTGGGAGAACGGCGACCCGATCGTCGTCGCCGACCTCATCGCCGAGTGGAAGTCCCTCAACGCCACCAACGAGGAGTACCTGATCGTCTCCTCCGTGGGCTGGGACCAGATCAAGGAGATCCGTCAGACCGACGACGAGTTCTCCGCGGAGATCGAGTTCTCCTCGCCCTTCGTCGACTGGATCACCGTCGCCTACCCGACCCTGCCCGCCTCCATCTCGGGCGACGTCGCGGCCTTCAACGAGGGCTACACCTCGCAGGCCACCCCGTCCGCCGGTCCCTTCAAGGTCGGCTCGATCGACGCCGCGGGCGGCGTCGTCACCCTGGTGCGCAATGAGCTGTGGTGGGGTCGCGCCCCGAAGCTCGAGACCATCATCTACAAGGTCACCGACCAGTCGCAGGCCCCGGCCGCCTTCGCCAACGGCGAGCTGGACGCCTACGACATCGCCAACGGCGACGAGCTCGCCCAGGCCAAGGGTCGCTCGGATGCGGCGATCCAGGTGACCAACGGTCTGACCTGGACCCACCTGACGATCAACACCCAGGGCGGCGACGGCGCCCTCGCGGACGTGAAGGTGCGCGAGGCGATCGCCCGCGGCATCGACCGCACCGCGATCGGCAACGCCGTCATCGGCCCGCTGGAGGCCCCGATCGTGCTGGTCGACAACTTCGTCTACATGCCCGGTCAGGACGGCTACGAGGACTCCTTCGGCGGCCTGGACTTCGACTCCGAGGGTGCTGCGGCGATCCTCGAGGAGGCCGGCTGGGCCCTCAACGGCGACGTGCGCGAGAAGGACGGCAAGCAGCTGGCCTTCAACATCATCGTCCCCGCGGACACCAAGTCCAACGAGGACCGCGCCGCCCAGGTGGTCTCCAACCTCAACGCGATCGGCTTCAAGGTCGCCGTCGAGACCGTCCCCTCGGACGCGTACTTCGACGAGTACGTGACCCCGAAGAACTTCGACGCGGTGACCTTCTCGTGGGTCGGCAGCCAGTTCCCCGAGTCCTCCTCGGTGAACCTGGTGTACCCGCTCGACTCCGGCCAGAACTTCACCAACTTCGCCGATGACCGCCTCGGCGAGCTGGACGGCCAGATCAAGGGTGCGTTCGAGGATGCCGAGCGCAAGAAGGTCGCCAACGAGATCTCGACCGTCATCGCCGAGTCCTTCGCGATCATCCCGTTCTACGCGACCCCGAACATCGTGGGCGTGAAGACCGGCATCGTGAACTACGGCGCCTCGCAGTTCGAGAACGTCGACTGGACCCAGGTGGGCATGAAGGCCTGATCCCCCGGGATACCGCGCCTGCATTCCCGCAGCGGACGGGCCCGATCGCCGAGAGGCGGTCGGGCCCGTCCGGCGTCCGGGGCGCCTCTGCGTCGCGCGAGGGTGAGGACCTCGGGCCCTCGAGGATCTCCAAGTCTTCGGGGCCCTCAGAGGTCGAGGCGCAGCACGACGAGGGCGACGAGAACCCCGAACACGGCGATCTCGCGCACGTTCAGGCGCGAGGTCCCCACCACGCCCGGGTCCTCCTCGTGGTGCTCGGCCCAGCTCTCCCAGCGGTCGCGGACCACGGCGGAGCGGCTGCGCTCCTGGTCACGGCGCAGCCGCTCCCCACGGGAGAGCCGCCGCCGACGCTCGGTCCCGCCCGCACCGGGTTCGTCGCGTCCGGCCCGCGCGAGCGGGTTGTCGCGGCCGATGCCGGGGGCGTTCCAGGCGGAGATCGTGCGCGGTGACCCGTCGGCCGCGCGGGTGTCCAGGCGGAGCATCGCCCCGAGGCGCACGGCGGTGATCGCCGCGAAAGGCAGGCGGTGGGTGTGCAGGATGTTGCGCACCTCGACCTCCTCCTCGTGGAGCACGACCCGCGGTGCCCATAGCAGCAGCCAGATCAGCCCGGCGATCAGTGCGAGACCCGGTACGACGCCGAGCCCCCGCACCCCGGCGGAGAGCAGCGCCTCGGCGGCGAGCAGGCCGAGCACGACCCAGACCACGATCGCGAGGACGGTCGCGCCGTGGGGGCGCAGGTGCAACGGGGACATGCGGCCCAGGGTATCGGCGGAGCGGCATCGCCCCTCACAGCGGGCGCGGTCCCTCACAGCGAGAGATCGGGTCCTCACAGGGGGAGGACGAGCGCTCCGGGGCCGCCGTCGCGGAGCACGAGCGCGTCGGCCCGGCCGTAGGGGGCGAGGCGGCTGCCGGGGAGGACGTCGACACTCTCCCGGCCCTCGACGTCCCGGCGCAGCAGACCCGGCAGGGCGCGGAGCACCCCGTCGGCCCGGCCCACTCCGTCGGCCCGGCCTCCCCCGTCACGCCCGTCTCCCCCGTCGGCGCGGTCTCCCCGATCTCCCCCGTCGGCGCCGAGCGGGAGCCGCCGCGGTGCCGGGTCGACGCCGGGCAGGAGCGGCCGCACGAACAGGTGATGGCCGACGAAGGCACCGACGGGTGTGCCCGGCAGGTGCACGACGGGGGTGCCGCCCGGGAGTCGGCCCCAGCCCTGCGGCCCGCCCGGTCGCAGCGCGAGATGGGCGAAGCGGCTGGTGCCAGCGCCGAGCTCGCCGAGCAGCTGCTTGACCACGTCGTACGCGCCGCTGCCGATCCCGCCGGTGGTGAGAACGAGGTCCGCCTCCGCGGCGGCCCGCTCGAGCACCGCGCGCAGAGCGGCGGGGTCATCGCCGCTGTGCCTCCAGGAGGCGTCGGCCCCGTCGGCGGCGAGCGCGGCGACCAGCATCTCGCCGTTGGACTCGCGGACGGCACCCGCCGCCGTCACCTCCTGCGCCCCGGTGAGCTCGTCACCGGTCACCACCACGACCACGCGCGGCGGTGCGAGCACCGGGAGGGTCCCGATCCCCAGGGCGCGGCCGAGCCCGATCAGTCCGGGCCCCACCCGTCGTCCGCGCTCCGCGAGCACAGTACCGAGGGCCACCTCCTCACCGCGGCGGCGGACGTGCCGCCCGACCCGCGGCGCGCCGGCCAGCCGGATCCGCACCCGCTCCGGGGCGGGGCCGAAGGGATCGGCATCGGTGTCCTCGACCGGGATCACCAGGTCGGCGCCTTCCGGCACGGGAGCGCCGGTCATGATCCGCGCCGTCGCCCCCGGAGGCAGGGCGCCGACGTGCCCCGGCCGCGCCGGCAGCTCGGCGAGCACCGGCAGCACCATGTCGATCTCGCCCGTCGGCGTGCCCGCGCCGAGGTCCGCTCGCCGTACCGCGAAGCCGTCCATCGCCGAGAGCGGCTCCGCGGGGAGATCCTCGGGGCTCGTCACGTCGGCGGCGAGCACCCGCCCGAGCGCCTCCGTGAGGGGCACTTCCTCTTGGCGGGAGGGCAGGGCGAGCTCGCGGATCAGCAGGGCCCGCCACTGCCAGGGATCGGTGCGCTCGCCGGCCATAGATCGCTGCTCCTCGGGGTTCTCGTCGGGGTGCTGGTGCAGGTCCTCCGCATCCTGCCACCTCGCCCGCCCTCGTCGGCACCCGCCCCGCCCCCGCCACCTCCCAGGCACCTCCCCCGCCCCTCTCCCCCGACGCCCGGATACCGGGTGCATGATGGGGTTATGCGCGAGATCCGTTTCGACCGCTTCGGCGGCCCCGAGGTCCTGACCCTCCACACCGACGCCCCGGTGCCCGAACCGGCCCCGGGCGAGGTGCTGGTGCAGGTCTCCCATGTGGGCCTGAACCCGCTGGACTACAAGATCCGCGACGGCTCCTCCGGCCGGGCGAAGGACCTCGCCCTCCCCGCGGGGACCGGCCGCGAGATGGCCGGGGTGGTGATCGGCGCGGGGTCCGACCTCGACGAGGCCGAGCTCGGATCGCGCGGGTTGACCGTCGGCACGCGCGTGTTCGGGATGCGCGGCCCGTCGGACTCCCGCGGCACCGCCGCCGAGGTCGTCGCCCTCGACGCCGACGACCTCGCCCCGGTCCCCGGCGAGATCCCCGACGAGGACCTGCCGCGCTGGGCGGGGCTCGCCCTCGTCGGCCTCACGGCGATCGCGACCGTGCAGGACGCCGCGGAGCTGCGCGAGGGGCAGACCGTGCTGGTCCACGGCGGCTCGGGCGGCGTGGGGCAGCTGCTGATCCCACTCGCCCGCGAGGCGGGGGCGGCGCACGTGTGGGCGACCGGGCGGGCCGCGAACGCCGAGCGGATCCGCGAGCTGGGCGCCGAGCCGATCCCGTACGACACCGGCGACTGGGCGCGGGAGATCGAGCGCCTCACCGACGGCCGCGGCGTCGACCTCGTGCTCGACACCCACTACCACCAGACCTTCCTGCCGAGCCTCGACGTCATCGCCGACGGCGGCCGGATCGTCGCCCTGCCGTCGCTCGCCGACCTCTCCCCGGCGCGCGAGCGCGGCATCGACGCGAGGATCCCGGGGATCGTCGCGAGCCGCGAGCGGCTCGACCACCTCGTGCAGGGCGTCCGCTCGGGGCGCCTGCCGCTCGAGGTCTCCAAGGTGCTGCCGCTCGGCGAGATCGCGGAGGCGCACCGCCTGCTCGAGGAAGGCCACACCCGGGGCAAGCTCGTGCTCGACGCCCGCGCCTGAGCTCTCCCCGACGACGTGCCCGCGCCACGTGTTCGCACGTCGGTCCGGGCTCCTGGCACCGGTGCCCAGCGGGTAGCCTGGCACGCATGGCTCCGCCCTCCGATGACGCCGACGCGGCGCTGCGCACCCTCGAACCCGTGCTGCAGCGGGACGGCTGGGCCCTGCTGAACGCCCTCCCCCCGTACGTCGAGCAGGACGCCCTGCGCCAGGGAGCGCGGCTGCGGGAGGCGGGGCACTCCCCCGAGCTGGTCGCTGCCGTGATGACCCAGGCGCGGCTGCGGGCGAAGGGCGCCGAGAAGTTCGGCGAGTTCGCGGCGTCGATGCTGTTCACCCCGCACGGGCTCGAGCAGGCCACGCGTCTGCCGATCGCCGCGCTGCACGCCGAGCGCTTCCAGCGGGCGGGCGTCGGCTCCGTCGCCGACCTCGGCTGCGGGATCGGCGGGGACTCGATGGCCCTCGCCGGCCTGGGCCTCGACGTCATCGCCGTGGACCGCGACCCGGTCTCCGTGGCGGTCGCGACCGTGAACCTGCGCCCCTTCCCCACTGCCCAGGTGCGGCTCGGCACCGCGGAGGGCCACGACCCGCACGACACCGAGGGGATCTGGCTTGACCCGGCGCGTCGGGCCCCCGCGCGCGGCGGCACCCGTCGGCTCCACGACCCCGAGGAGTACGAGCCGCCGCTGTCGACCGTGCTCGAGCTCGCGCGCCGGCTCGGACGCGACGGCGAGCTCGGTCCGCTCGGGGCCAAGCTCGGTCCGGCCGTGGACAGAGAGGCGCTGCCCGCCGAGGTCGAGGCGCAGTGGCTGTCCTTCCACGGCCAGGTGCTCGAAGCGGCGCTCTGGTGCGGCCCGCTCGCCCGGGAGGGCGTCCACTCCTCGGCGCTGCTGATCGACCGCGACGGAGCCCACCGCCTGGACCGCGGGACCGACGCCCCCGCCGACCCGCAGCCCGGACCGCTCGGCGACCACCTCTACGAGCCCGACGGCGCCGTGATCCGCGCCGGGCTGATCGGCACGCTCGCCGCCCGGCTCGAGGCCCGCACCCTCGATCCGACGATCGCGTACCTCAGCGGCGATCGTCGCGTCAGCACCCCCTTCGCGCGCGGCTATGCGGTGCGGGACGTGATGCCCTTCGGGATGAAGCGCCTCGCCGCCTACCTGCGCGAGCATCGCCTGGGCGTGCTCGAGATCAAGAAGCGCGGCACCGCCGTGGAACCCGAGGAGCTGCGGCGCCGCCTGCGTCCGCGGAAGTACGGCGATGAGTCCGCGACGCTGATCCTCACCCGCATCGCCGGCGAGCAGTCCGTCATCGTCGCCTCACCGCACGGCGCCATCGCATGACCGCCGCCCCCGACGCGGACCTCGCCCGTCGCCGCCGCCTCGCGGTCTGGCTGCTGGCCGTGCTGGTCCTGGTCGGGACGGGGATCGTGATGCTCGGCGCCTCCGCCGATCGTGGTCCGGCGCCGGTCGTGCACGAGCAGGGCACGCGGTCCGCCGGGCCGATGGCGACGCCCGAGATCTCCTTCTCCGAGCCCGACTTCGGGGAGCAGGAGCAGCCCACCGCCAACCCGGTCGCCCAGCGGGTCGCGGGATCGATCATGACGGTGCTGCTCGTGCTCCTGGGACTCGTCGCCGCGGCCGCGGTCGTGATCCTGCTGTGGCGCCTTCGGTCCCTCGCCCGGCCGGGCCCCCTCGAGGCCGAGGAGGCCGGCGAGGAGGAACTCACCGTCGAGCAGGCCCGCGCCGCCCTCGACGACGCCCGCGAGCTGCTCGGCATCCAGGTCGACGCCCAGGACGCGGTGATCGCCGCCTGGCTCGCCGTCGAGCGGGCGATCGCCGCAGCGGGCGTGCGCCGCGACCCGGCGCAGACCACGCTCGAGTTCGTCGTCGCGGTACTGGGGACGCTCGACCTCGACCAGGGCGCGCTGGACCGCCTCGCGCACCTGTACCGGCGGGCGCTGTTCGACCCCGAGCCGCTCGCGGAGACCGACCGCGGCGAGGCTGCAACGCTCCTGGACACCCTGCTCGAGGGCCTGGACGAGGGGGCGGCGCGATGAAGGGTCTGCTGCTCCGGCTCGGGGGCTGCGTCGCCGGTGCCCTGGTGCTCGTGGGGCTGTTCCGGCTCTGGGGCCTCGAGCTCGCCCTGCCGCTCCCCGTGGCGCTGGCCCTCGCGATCGGCGGCGGCTGGTGGCTGCTGAGTCGCGGGATCGAGAGTCCGGAGTCGCTCGACGCCCCGGATCTCGACCTCGACGCGGACTACGCCCTCCCCCACGCCCAGGACATGCGGGTGCGCCGCCTCGAGGACCTCGTGCACGGCGCCCAGCCGTCCCGCCGCATGACCGCCCGGGGCCTCGGCCGGGTGCTCGGCCAGATCGCCGAGGAGCAGGACCGCGACCCGTCGGCCCCGCCGCTCGGCGCACAGCTCGCGCAGCTGCTCGACGAGGCGCGCCATCCCGATGCCGAGGCCCATCCGATCCGGGCGATCGACCGCCGTGACCTGCACCGCTACATCCGAGAACTCGCCGCGCGCGAGGAGAGGGACCGATGAAGGACCAGACAGAACGACCTGCCGACCCGTCGGCCACCGCCACCGCCACCGCCACCGCCACCGCCGTCCCTCACACCGGCCCGTCGGCGCTCACTCCCGCCGAGGCGACGACCGCCGCGCAGAGAGTGCTCGATGCGGTCGAGACCGCCGTCGTCGGCAAGCGCCCGGCCCTGGAGAAGGTCCTCACCGGCATCCTCGCCGGCGGGCACGTGCTGCTCGAGGACCTGCCCGGCCTCGGCAAGACCCTCGCCGCTCGCTCCTTCGCCCAGGCGCTTGGCCTGCCGTTCACGCGCGCCCAGTTCACGCCGGATCTGCTGCCCGCGGACCTGACCGGCGCGGAGGTCTTCGACCAGCGCACCGGCGAGTTCGTGTTCCGCCCGGGCCCCGTGTTCACCGGTCTGCTGCTGGCCGACGAGATCAACCGCACGCCCCCGAAGACCCAGTCGGCGCTGCTCGAGGCGATGCAGGAGCGGCAGGTCTCGGTCGAGGGCACGACGCGCAAGCTGCCGCAGCCGTTCCACGTGCTCGCCACCGCGAACCCCGTCGAGCACGAGGGCACCTATCCGCTGCCCGAGGCGCAGCTCGACCGCTTCCTGCTCCGGCTCAGCTTCGGCTATCCCAGCCCCGAGGAGGAGTGGTCGGTGGTCGCGCGGCGCCTGGACCGTCGGCGCGAGGAGCAGGAGGTCGCACAGGTCCTCGACGCCGAAGGGCTGCTCGCCGTCCAGGCCGCGGTCGAGGAGGTCCACGTGACCGAGGCGGTCGGCCATTACGCGGTCTCGCTCGTGGCGGCGACCCGGCAGCACCAGCACGCGCTCGTCGGGGCCTCCCCGCGCGGCACCCTCGCCCTGATCACCTGCGCCCGGGCGCTCGCCTTGATCCGCGGGCGGCAGTACGTCGTGCCGGAGGACGTCAAGGCTCTCGCGCATGCCGCGCTCGACCACCGGGTCACGGTCAAGCCCGAGCTGTGGCTGCAGAACGCCACCGGGGCCGGGGTCGTCGACGCCGTGCTCTCCCAGGTGTCGGTCCCGGCCGCTGCCGAGTGCGACGGGGCGGCTGGCGGCGCGTGAGCTCCCCGACGACCAGCGGGGCCAGCGCGCCCACGACCCGCGGCGCCCTCCGGGCGACCCCGGCGCTCGTGCGCGCCGTGCTCGCCGTCGCCGTCGCGCTCGGTCTCGCGGTGCTGGTGGGGCGTCCGCAGGTGGTGATCGCGGCGCTGCCGCTGCTGGTGTGGGTGGTCCTCGCCCTCGGCCGACGGCATCTCCGCGGCGAGGACGAGCGCGGGGACGGGCCCGTGATCGCGACCGGGCGTCGCACGCTCGAGGAGGGCGGCACCACCACCGTCGCCGTGGTGACCGCCCCCGGCACCCTGACGGCCCTCGCCGTGCCGCTGCGCTCCGGGGCCCGCTTCTCGCCGAAGCTGGGTGCCGCAGCCGGCGACGGCGAGGTGCGGATGCGGGTCAGCGCGAACCGCTGGGGCCGGGTCCGGGTGGGTCCGCTGCACGTTGTGCAGGCCGACGGGCTGGGCGCCTTCCGCACCGAGCAGACCCTTCCCCCGGTGGACGTGCGGGTCGTGCCCTCCTCGACCGTCCTCGACGCCCCGGTGGAGGTGCCCACGCCGATCGGTGTCAGCGGCGCGCACCTGTCCCGGCGCCGGGGTGACGGGACGGCGCTCAGCGAGGTGCGCGAGTTCCGGACCGGGGATCGTCTGCATCGCATCAACTGGCGCGTGACCAGTCGCACCGGGCGGCTGCACACCAACGCGACGTTCACCGAGCAGGACACGGACGTCCTGCTGGTCACCGACACCATCACCGATGTGCAGCCCGCGCCGTGGGCCGACGCCGATGCACCGACGAGCCTCGACATGACCGTCCGGGCGACGGCGGCCGTCGCCCGGCACTACCTGGCCGCCGGGGACCGGGTGTCCGTGTTCGACATCGGGCAGTTGATCGGCCCGGTGCGGGCGGGGACGGGGCCGCGGCAGCTGCGGGTGCTCACCGACGCGCTCGCCCGCGCCGGCCGCGACGACGGGACGGCCCGCTCGATCCACCGGCTGGGGCGGGTGCGCGCCGGGACCCTGGCCGTGGTCTGCTCGCCGCTGCTGAACGACCAGGCCATCGCGCAGATCGGTGTTCTCGTGGCCCATGGTGCGGACGTGATCGTCGTGGACACCCTGCCGCCGAGCATCGGAGAAGTCGCCGCGCTGACCGGTCGGCCGCTGCGAGTCGACGGGACGGTCTCGGAACGGTTCTGGGCGGAAGCGTGGGCACTGCGACGGCTGCTGCGCGGCACGACGGTGCGGGAGCTGCGGGAATCGGGCGTGCCCGTGATCCCGTGGGAGGGGCCGTCCTCGCTGACGCCGGTGCTGCTCTCCCTCGCCGCCGCACGCACCGCCCCGCGACGGAGGAGGTCCTGATGCGCGCACCGCGGATGCTCGATCCGATCGCCGAGCGGCTGCTGGACCTGCGCCGCATCAGCGGCACCCAGTGGGCGCTGCGGGGGCTCGGGGTGGTGGGCTTCGCGGTCGCCACCTTGCTGGCCATGCCGGCCGGACCCCTCGCGAACCTCGGCACGGGAATCGTCTCGCTGCTCGTGATGGTCGGCGCATTCGCGCTGGTGCTCCGCCCGGACAGCGAGATCGGGGTCCTGGCTCCGATCGCGGTGCTCGCCGTGCTCGTGCCACAGCCGGGGCTGTCGATGGGCAGAGCGGCGCTCGTGGGGGTCGCCCTGCTGGTGGCGCATGCCGTGTTCGCGCTGGCAGCGACGATTCCCGCCCACGGCACGCTCGAGCGGTCCGCATGGCGGCTGTGGGGGCGGATGCTGCTGGCGGTGATCGGCTTCTCCGTCATCGCCGGTCTGGTCCTGGCCATGGTGTCCCTCGTCGACCTCGGACCGTGGACGATCTCCGTGGCGGTGCTCGCGGTCCTGGGCCTGGTCGTGCTGCTGCTGCCGCGGAAGTCGTGAGGTAGCTCGGGGACCGGATCCCCGGCGCCTCGCTCGACGCAGGCGTGCTCACGCACCGCGGGGCCGCGGGCGACCTCAGGCCGCCGCTGGCGGCGGTTCCCGTCCCTGGTCGACACGGTCGCCTCTGAGGTCTCTGCCGTCGATCGCAGCGTCGGACGGCTCTGCGGTCGCAGGGTCTGGCTCGTCGGCGGGCCGGCGGTCGATCTCGTGGTCGATCTGGCAGTCGATCTCGGCCCCGTCCGGCGCCTCGGCGGGCGTCTCCTCCAGGATCTCCGCACCGAGCGCATCAGCCATGGTGCGCAGAGCGGGTGAGGTGGAGGTGTAGACGTGGCCCGTGGGGGTGCGGATGGTCAGCCGGCTCGGGGCACCGTCGCTCGCTGGCTCGAGATCGGTGTGCCACCCGGGCATCTCCTTGGCGAGGTTGAAGCGCTGGCAGAGCCCCACTCCGTTGGCGGCGTCGGTGTTCCCGCCGTCCGCGAAGCGGTGGACGTGGTCGACGTCGTGGATCGCCGCATCGCACCAGGGGGTGCGGCAGCGCTGGTCGCGCTGCAGGATGAAGCGGCGCGTGGCACCGCGGAACAGGCGCCGACGGGGGTCGGCTTCCTGGAGCTCGCCGGTGCGGGGGTCGGTGTAGAGGCGGCGGATCCATCGGGCGGCTTGCGTGACCTCCGGCGGGGTGATCTGCGGCGGTGGTTCGTCGGGGGTGCCAACTCGGCGGGCATGTTCGGGGGCGCTGTCCTTGCGGGGCAACTCCGCGGTGCTCGCGAGGGGTGAACGCTCCGGGGCACTGCTCCCGTGGCGCTGGGGCATGCCCGCGCTCGCCGTGAGGGTTCCGAGGGCCAGGTCGCGTGCGACGGGCCCGGGCAGTGGGTGGCCGTCGATCCACGCCGTCTGCACTTCGTCTCCCAGGAGCGTCGTGTCGGTCATGAGCAGCTGGATCTCGACGGACAGGTCTTCCGGCTTCTCGAGCCCGGTGACCCGCTTGACCATGGTGTCGGCCATGATCTGGCCCTTCGTGCGCTGGTCGCCGCTCGACCGCGCGCTCTTCGCGGCGTCGGTGAGCGACGAGAACACGGCGACACCTTCCTGGAGGGGAAGGACCGCCCGGAGGATCGACATCCCGTCGACGGCGGGCTGCAGCGTGACCCTGCGATCGGCCACGGCCCGCTGGTGCCGCTTCACCGCTGCTTCGGGGTCGAGCTCTTGGGCCCGCGCTCGGGCGAGGTCCCCCGCGCGCCGCGCGGTGACGGTGGGGAGGCTGTCTGCCACGGCGGCGTCGACGCTCGCTCGATCCTCGTCGTCGAGCACGAGCACGTTCTCCGCGACGCGGCGGGCAGCGAGCTCGCTGATCTCACCGGCGTCGAGCAGTGCCGAGGTCCGGGGCAGGGAGTCCAGGAGCACGCGATGCAGGGCGACCTCGTCGGATGCCTGCTTGGGGGTGATGCGTCGTGCGAGCGCGACCTGATCGGCGATGCCTCGTCCGCGCTGATCGCGCGCGACCCCCTGCTGCTCCTGCGTGCGGATCTGGGCGGTCCAGAAGGCTCTCTCCGCGCGGGCTTGGACGGCGGCGACGCGCGCTTTCGCCCGCTCCGTCGCGGCGATGAGGTCTACCAGTGCGGCCTCGGTCTCGAGGGCCGGTTCCTCGGCGTCGGGCGCCTCGTCGAGGAGCGTCGCGAGCCGCGTCGTCCAGCGCTGTGCGTCGTTCTCCATGGGGCACCCCCTCCTCCGCGTTCGCCGTGCTCTGCCGTTCCTGGAGTGGAACGGCCTTCTCGAACAAGCGTGCGGGTTCTCGGCGGTGGGGGCGAGTGCAGGCGCTCGATTGGGGATAAAGGCGCTCTGGGGAGGAACGGTTCCGGCGGTGGGGGGAGACCGACGTCGGAGAGACTGCCGTCAGATCTCTCGGTGAGTCGCCTCGGGGTCCTTCGGGCCTTCGGTCTCCGCGGTCCGCTCAGGAACCCACGGGTCCCCCTCCTCGTCGACCGGAACATCACCATTGACAAGTCGCGACTCCAACGACTTCGAGAAGATCGGAATCGGATCGGACGCGACATCGATCGTCCCGTCGATGTCCTGCCACGCACCGCCGGCGACGGAGAACTGGCCGCTGAAGGTGGTGGTCAACGTGACGTCATACCAACCCTCCTGCGTGTACGTCGCCGACACCTGTTCCGACGGATACGGAGCTCCCGGGTCCGTCGTCGTGATCGTGTTCCCGTCACCGAGGTCCCAGTGATAGCTCACCGGGATCGCCCGCACCTGAACCGGCGTCCCCAGCAGTGTCATGTCCATCGTCTGAGTCTCGGACTCCGCGTAGAGCACGTTGACCATGTTCACCGGCAACCACCCCTCCGGCGGACCCGCCGACGCCACCAACGGCTGCACCGGCATCGACGCGAAATCTTCGAGAGTCACGGTGATCACGACAGGCTGATCACCCTGGACAAGGGTTCCGCCTCGCGCGCGGCATTCGTAGTCGAGCAGAGTCTCCGACTCTTGGCCAGATCGAGTATCCACATGCAACACCTCGGTCGCGATGAACCCATCCCCGTCACCCGCAGCAGCATCCCTAACGATGCACACAATGTTGTCCACCTGGCAACGAGTGTTATCGAAGTCCGACTCCGAGATTTCCGCGCACGAATGGCGGCTGCTACTGGAGAGTTCTCGAGAGGTGACGTAGACCTCGGGCCGAGATCTTGAGCCTTCATTCCCACCCGTTGCGCCAAAGCGATGCTTTGAAACATTTAGAAGGTGCGCTCCAAGAATCTGCGAACCATTCGTACCGAACTCCGGAGTCGCGTTGGCGGGCACGCCCCCGATAACCATTCCAAGCAAAAGTATGACTAAGCCCGTCAGGAAACGTCGCATCACAATTCCTCGGATTGGACACTCGAAGCAAAATCCGAGACAAGCCAGCTACCGTTAACCCAATCCAGTCCTCCGGTTGCGATAAGTGTCGACGCCTCGACGTTTTTCATGCCAGCACCATCCGCGGCAGGTTCCACATGCTCGCCGACAAGGATGGCGCACTCGGCAAGGACCTGGTGCTCTCCAGAGGTGTTACGCGCCGAGGAGTCAACGAAATCCACATTGGTCTCGCCCCAATACCCCCCAGACTCCCCCAACTCCTCAATCTCGACTCGCATCGCCTCGCAGTTCGCGCACTCAGGATCAGACAACTCGGCCAGCACACCGGGATCCCCGGTCATATAGCCGACGATCGCCACATCCCAGAAGTACTTGAACGCCTGCTCCGCCCCCTCCGGCGTCTGCTCGTCCATCCCCGGATAGTCCGCGGGGTCGGGCGCAGGGATATCCGGCGCAGCCTCGGTCGAGCCCTCGTCGCCTCCGCCGTCGCTCGCACCGCCATCGCCCCCGCCGTCGCTCTGTCCGATGTCGATCGAGGGCGGCGGGTCGGTCTTCGTACCCTCCGACGGATCACCGCACGCGGCGAGCCCCAAGGTCAGAGCGGCAGCGGCCACAGCGGCCAGGAGTCGACGAGACATGCGGGAGCCTTCCATATGTGCAGCAGATCACGGTGACCCTACCCAGCCCGCCCACAGCCCTCCACCCGCTCCCGCGGATTGTGGATGAACCGGGGTCGGGTCTCCGTCACCCCGAGCAGGCCGCTCGACCGCCTCGCGCAGGACCCGCCGGCCGATGGCCCCCTCGAGATCTGCCGTCCCCACGCCGACCAGGAAGCGGGCGTGGATCCACGATCGCGCGAGGGGCTCGAGGGGCGCGAGGGGCGCACGGCGCGCGAGTCAGCGTCCTGCGCGTCGAGGCGGGGACGCTCGCGGCCCTCTCGGGCTGAGCGTCCCCGCCTCGGACG
>NZ_JAZDCH010000025.1:0-257851 GCF_036311905.1 Brachybacterium sp. J153
AAGGGTCTCCAGCTCACTCCCACTCCCACAAAGATGTCCGGCGGCGACCTACTCTCCCACACCCTCCCGAGTGCAGTACCATCGGCGCAATCGAGCTTAGCTTCCGGGTTCGGAATGGAACCGGGCGTTTCCTCGACGCTATGACCGCCGTAACACTATGAGACACAACCAGCCCACACACCACCACCCACACAGGGCGACAGTGGCAGGGATTGCTTCCCCAGAACCACACAGTGGACGCGAACACTCACAGCAAAAGAAGTGTTGAATAAGTCATCGGCCATTAGTACCAGTCAGCTCCACGCATTGCTGCGCTTCCACATCTGGCCTATCAACCCAGTGGTCTACTGGGGGCCTCTCACACAAAGTGCATGGATATCTCATCTTGAAGCAGGCTTCCCGCTTAGATGCTTTCAGCGGTTATCCCTTCCCAACGTAGCCAACCAGCCATGCCCTTGGCAGAACAACTGGCACACCAGAGGTCAGTCCATCCCGGTCCTCTCGTACTAGGGACAGGTCTTCTCAAATATCCAACGCGCGCAGCGGATAGGGACCGAACTGTCTCACGACGTTCTAAACCCAGCTCGCGTACCGCTTTAATAGGCGAACAGCCTAACCCTTGGGACCAACTCCAGCCCCAGGATGCGACGAGCCGACATCGAGGTGCCAAACCATGCCGTCGATATGAGCTCTTGGGCAAGATCAGCCTGTTATCCCCGGGGTACCTTTTATCCGTTGAGCGACACCCATTCCACAATGAGGTGCCGGATCACTAGTTCCTGCTTTCGCACCTGCCCGACATGTCTGTCTCGCAGTCAAGCTCCCTTGTGCACTTACACTCAACACCTGATTACCAACCAGGCTGAGGGAACCTTTGAGCGCCTCCGTTACTTTTTGGGAGGCAACCGCCCCAGTTAAACTACCCATCAGACACTGTCCCTGATCCGGATCACGGACCGAGGTTAGGAATCCAGAACGACCAGAGTGGTATTTCAACAATGACTCCACACTCACTGGCGTGAATGCTTCCCAGTCTCCCACCTATCCTACACAAGCCGTCCCGAACACCAATATCAAACTATAGTAAAGGTCCCGGGGTCTTTCCGTCCTGCTGCGCGTAACGAGCATCTTTACTCGTAATGCAATTTCGCCGAGTTCGCGGTTGAGACAGTGGAGAAGTCGTTACGCCATTCGTGCAGGTCGGAACTTACCCGACAAGGAATTTCGCTACCTTAGGATGGTTATAGTTACCACCGCCGTTTACTGGGGCTTAAATTCTCAGCTTCGATCCGAAGATCTAACCGGTCCTCTTAACCTTCCAGCACCGGGCAGGCGTCAGTCCGTATACAGCGTCTTACGACTTCGCACGGACCTGTGTTTTTAGTAAACAGTCGCTTCTCCCTGGTCTCTGCGGCCCTCACCGCTCTCACGGTTCGGGCCCCCCTTCTCCCGAAGTTACGGGGGCATTTTGCCGAGTTCCTTAACCACGATTCTCTCGAACGCCTTGGTATTCTCTACCTGATCACCTGAGTCGGTTTAGGGTACGGGCGACCGTATTCGTCACGCCGGAACTTTTCTTGGCAGTACAGGATCACTCACCTACGCCCATACGGGATCCCCATCACGTCTCACCCAATACGGCACCGCATTACCGGTGCTCGGGCTGCTCGCTTAGACGGACTATTCCATTAAGTCCGCGGAAGCTACCTCTCTGCGTCATCCCTCGCGCTGACCTACTACAACCTTGGTTCCCAGCCTCATCAACCTCCACGCCCCGAAGGGCATGGGGAAGACTCGGGTGGTTAGCATCGACTGCCTCGGTATGGGTCCTCCTACGATCGGTTCGGGAATATCAACCCGATGTCCATCGACTACGCCTGTCGGCCTCGCCTTAGGTCCCGACTAACCCAGGGCGGATAAACCTGGCCCTGGAACCCTTGATCAATCGGCGGACGGGTTTCTCACCCGTCTTTCGCTACTCATGCCTGCATTCTCACTCGTGCAGCCTCCACCACTGGGTTCCCCCGCGGCTTCGCTGGCTGCACGACGCTCCCCTACCCATCCAGACAAAAATCTGAATGACACAGCTTCGGCGGTGTGCTTGAGCCCCGCTACATTGTCGGCGCAGAATCACTTGACCAGTGAGCTATTACGCACTCTTTCAAGGGTGGCTGCTTCTAAGCCAACCTCCTGGTTGTCTAAGCAACTCCACATCCTTTTCCACTTAGCACACGCTTAGGGGCCTTAGCTGATGTTCTGGGCTGTTTCCCTCTCGACTATGAAGCTTATCCCCCACAGTCTCACTGCTGCGCTCTCACGTATCGGCATTCGGAGTTTGGCTAAGGTCAGTAACCCGGTGGGGCCCATCGCCTATCCAGTGCTCTACCTCCGACACGAAACACGCAACGCTGCACCTAAATGCATTTCGGGGAGAACCAGCTATCACGAAGTTTGATTGGCCTTTCACCCCTATCCACAGGTCATCCCCTCCATTTTCAACTGAAGTGGGTTCGCGCCTCCACGCGGTCTTACCCGCGCTTCACACTGCCCATGGATAGATCACTTCGCTTCGGGTCTAGAGCCGGCGACTGAACGCCCCGTTCAGACTCGCTTTCGCTACGGCTACCCCACACGGGTTAACCTCGCCACCGACCACTAACTCGCAGGCTCATTCTTCAAAAGGCACGCCGTCACCCCTCAAGGCTCCGACGGATTGTAAGCGCACGGTTTCAGGTACTATTTCACTCCCCTCCCGGGGTGCTTTTCACCTTTCCCTCACGGTACTTGTCCGCTATCGGTCACAAGGTAGTATTCAGGCTTACCAGGTGGTCCTGGCAGATTCACACCGGATTTCACGGGCCCGGTGCTACTCGGGAACAGCGTCACGCCGCACATCGGTTTCGTCTACGGGGGTCACACCCTCTACGCCGTCGCACTCATCACGACTTCGACTACCGCTGCACGTCCACGTCGATGAGCCGGCAGACCCATCAGACACGTCCCACAACCCCTGACCTGCAACCCCTGCCGGGTATCACACAAACCAGGTTTAGCCTCTTCCGCTTTCGCTCGCCACTACTCACGGAATCACTATTTGTTTTCTCTTCCTGCGGGTACTGAGATGTTTCACTTCCCCGCGTTCCCTCCACACCACCTATACATTCAGTGGCGGGTACCAGGGCATGACCCCTGGTGGGTTTCCCCATTCGGACATCCTCGGATCACAGTTCGGTTGTCAACTCCCCGAGGCTTTTCGCAGACTCCCACGTCCTTCTTCGGCTCCTTGTGCCAAGGCATCCACCGTGCGCCCTTTACAACTTAGGCAACACAACAAAGACCAAAATCTTAAAAATTGCTTACAAGATGCTCGCGTCCACTATGTAGTTCTCAAGAAACAACCCCACACCAACCCCCACCACCCACACAGGCAGCAAGAATCAGGGAGGACCAGCCACACACCCACCCAGCATCCCGAAGGACCCTCAGCAGGCCGCGTGCAGCCTCACAACCCAATAGCGTGTCTCCACCTCAAACCACCCGAACAACCACACGTTCCAGACCCCGAAGAGTCGTACTAGCGCAGCCCTGCCGGCCGGCGAAGCGCCCATCCGTTGATGTTCCACCCTTGAGCAACCACCCCCACCACACTCGGGCAGGAAGATGGCCACCAATCATTGGTGATGCTCCTTAGAAAGGAGGTGATCCAGCCGCACCTTCCGGTACGGCTACCTTGTTACGACTTAGTCCCAATCACCGATCCCACCTTCGACAGCTCCCTCACGAGGATGGGCCACTGGCTTCGGGTGTTACCGACTTTCGTGACTTGACGGGCGGTGTGTACAAGGCCCGGGAACGTATTCACCGCAGCGTTGCTGATCTGCGATTACTAGCGACTCCGACTTCATGGGGTCGAGTTGCAGACCCCAATCCGAACTGAGGCCGGCTTTTTGGGATTCGCTCCACCTCACAGTATCGCAACCCATTGTACCGACCATTGTAGCATGCTTGAAGCCCAAGACATAAGGGGCATGATGATTTGACGTCGTCCCCACCTTCCTCCGAGTTGACCCCGGCAGTCTCCCATGAGTCCCCGCCATTACGCGCTGGCAACATGGAACGAGGGTTGCGCTCGTTGCGGGACTTAACCCAACATCTCACGACACGAGCTGACGACAACCATGCACCACCTGTGCACCAGTCCGAAGAAAACCCCATCTCTGGAGTCGTCCGGTGCATGTCAAGCCTTGGTAAGGTTCTTCGCGTTGCATCGAATTAATCAGCATGCTCCGCCGCTTGTGCGGGCCCCCGTCAATTCCTTTGAGTTTTAGCCTTGCGGCCGTACTCCCCAGGCGGGGCACTTAATGCGTTAGCTACGGCGCGGAAAACGTGGAATGTCCCCCACACCTAGTGCCCAACGTTTACGGCATGGACTACCAGGGTATCTAATCCTGTTCGCTACCCATGCTTTCGCTTCTCAGTGTCAGTAATGGCCCAGAGACCTGCCTTCGCCATCGGTGTTCTTCCTGATATCTGCGCATTTCACCGCTACACCAGGAGTTCCAGTCTCCCCTACCACACTCTAGCCTGCCCGTACCCACCGCACGCCCGAGGTTGAGCCTCGGGTTTTCACGGCAGACGCGACAAGCCACCTACAAGCTCTTTACGCCCAATAATTCCGGACAACGCTTGCGCCCTACGTATTACCGCGGCTGCTGGCACGTAGTTAGCCGGCGCTTCTTCTGCAGGTACCGTCACTTTCGCTTCTTCCCTACTGAAAGAGGTTTACAACCCGAAGGCCGTCATCCCTCACGCGGCGTCGCTGCATCAGGCTTTCGCCCATTGTGCAATATTCCCCACTGCTGCCTCCCGTAGGAGTCTGGGCCGTGTCTCAGTCCCAGTGTGGCCGGTCGCCCTCTCAGGCCGGCTACCCGTCATCGCCTTGGTGAGCCGTTACCTCACCAACAAACTGATAGGCCGCGAGTCCATCCCCCACCGAAAAACTTTCCAGTCACCACCATGCGGTGAAGACTCGTATCCGGTATTAGCCACGATTTCCCGAGGTTATCCCGAAGTGAGGGGCAGGTTACTCACGTGTTACTCACCCGTTCGCCACTAATCAGACCGTGCAAGCACGGTCGTCATCGTTCGACTTGCATGTGTTAAGCACGCCGCCAGCGTTCGTCCTGAGCCAGGATCAAACTCTCCATGAAAACATAGAAAAAATCCTGACAAACAACAAACAACCAGCATATAACTGCTAATCATCCGTATAAAATGTTTGCCAACTTAAAATATTGGCATCAACAAACAGACACGCTATTGAGATATCAAGCAACACGCGCACTCGGTGTTCCGAGCCTTTCAGCTCTTCGCTCCGGGGCAACCCTTATAACTTAGGGCTTCCGGTTCTCTTTGTCAACTCGGTGCGGTGTGATCCGCGCCTCACTGCTCTTCGGAGAGATCCGAAGTGCCTGCTCAGTACCGGTTTCGCTGTCCGGTCTCTCGACCTTCTCGCTGTCCCGTTCTGCTGGGCACGAGGAAGAACATTACGGGGATCCGGGGGGACCGTCAAGCCAGAACGGCCTTTTCGGGGGTGTCCTGCGCCACATTCCTGTCTGATCTACAAAAGCCCAGGTCAGAGGCGTACGATCGTAGGAATGCGACGGGAGAACCGGCTTGATAGGCCGGACCTCGCCCCGGAATCCCCCGGTGGCGACCCCCTGAGCACCCGTCAAATGTGGCGCACGACGCCCCGGTGCAGGGCCACGATCCCCCCGGAGAGGTTCTGGAACTGGGTGCGGACCAGGCCCGCGTCCCGGAACCAGCCGCGCAGCTGCGTCTGGTCCGGCCAGTCGAGGATCGACTCCGCCAGGTAGTCGTAGGCGTCAGCGCTCGTGGCGACCCGGCGCGCGACGGCCGGCAGCGCCCGCAGCAGGTACCTCTCGTACACCGTGCAGAAGAGGGGGGAGGTCGGCGTCGAGAACTCGCACACGACCACCCGACCTCCGGGGCGCACCACGCGGGCCATCTCGGCCAGACCCTGCCGCGGATCCTGCACGTTGCGCAGTCCGAAGGAGATGACGGCGGCGTCGAAGGAGCCATCCGCGAACGGGAGGTGCTGGGCATCGGCGCCGACGAAGGGCACGGGCGCCCCGCGGCGTCGTCCCTCGGACATCATCCCCAGGGAGAAGTCGGCGGCCACGACCTTCGCCCCCGCCCGCGCGATCGCTGCCGAGGAGGTCCCCGTGCCGGCGGCGAGATCCAGGACCCGCGCCTCACCGTCGACGGCGATCTCCTCGAGTCCGAGCGCCTCCACCATGGCGCCCCGCCACAGGCGCACCTGTCCCAACGCGGCCAGATCGTTCATGAGGTCGTAGCGCCCGGCGATGCTGTCGAACATCCCGGCGACGTCATAGGGCTGCTTCTTCAGATCTGCGCGACTCATGGGGCAGATCCTCCCACGCTCCCGCTGTCGGGGACGGACCACCGATCTCGTCCCGACGCCTCTTTGGCAGGATGGTGCCCGCCCGCCGCCGGAACCCCGGCTCCGGTCCGTCGTCCTCCGAGGAGCACCTCATGTCCGATGCCCGCACTGCTCGCGCCGAGGCCATCCGCGGCCTCGCCCTCCCGGCCGCGCTCCTCCCGCAGGACGGGCGCTTCGGCTCCGGACCCTCGCGGATCCGCGACGCCCAGGTGCAGGCCCTCTCCGGACTCTCCCGCACGGTGCTCGGCACCTCCCATCGGCAGGCGCCGGTCAAGCAGCAGGTGGCTCGTGTCCGTACGGGTCTCGCCGAGCTCTTCTCGCTGCCCGAGGGCTACGAGGTGGTCCTCGGCAACGGTGGTTCCACCGCGTTCTGGGATGTGGCTGTCTACGGTCTGATCGCCGCGCGTTCCCAGCACCTGACCTTCGGCGAGTTCTCTTCGAAGTTCGCGGCCGAGGCGAAGGGTGCTCCGCACCTCGATGAGCCGGAGGTCCTCTCCGCGGCCCCGGGTTCTCTGACCGCCGCGGTGGCCTCGGCCGATGTCGACGCCTATGCCTGGCCGCACAACGAGACCTCGACGGGCGTGATGGCCCCGGTGGTCCGGCCCTCCGGGGCGGGCGACGACCAGCTGGTCCTGATCGATGCCACGTCCGCAGCCGGCGGGGTGTCCGTCGACGTCTCCCAGGCTGACGCGTACTACTTCGCCCCGCAGAAGTCCTTCGCCTCCGACGGTGGTCTTTGGCTCGCGCTCCTCTCCCCCGCCGCCATCGCCCGCGCCGAGCGCCTCGCAGCGGACGGATCCCGCTGGATCCCGTCGTTCCTCTCGCTCACCAGTGCGATCGAGAACTCCCGCAAGGACCAGACGCTCAACACCCCCGCGGTCGCGACCCTCGTGCTCCTCGCCGAGCAGATCGACTGGATGCTCGAGCAGGGAGGGCTGGCCTGGGCCGACGAGCGGACCCGCACCACAAGCGGTCTGCTCCAGCAGTGGGCCGCACGCCGCGAGGAGGTCACGCCCTTCGTGTCCGATCCCGCCGCCCGCTCGCAGGTCGTCACGACGCTCGACCTCGACGAGGGCATCGACGCCACCGCGATCACCGCGGTCCTGCGGGCGCACGGCATCGTCGACATCGAGCCCTATCGCAAGCTGGGCCGCAACCAGCTGCGCATCGCGACCTTCCCCGCGGTCACGGTGGAGGACACCGAGGCGCTGATCGCCGTGCTGGACCACGTGCTCGACGCGACCGCCTGAGCAGCGCCCACCCCGGCCCAGGCCGGGAACACGACGGCCGGACCGCCCCGAGGGGTGGTCCGGCCGTCGTCGTCCGCTGCGCGGTGCCCGATCAGTCGCGGTGCTCGACGAGGAGTTCGCGCAGGACCTGCGCCGCACGGCGCAGGATCTCCCGGTCCTCCGGATCGGCGGTCGCGATCCGGGAGCGGAGCCAGGCGTCGCGCTCGGCGCGCCCGGTCTCGACGAGGCGTCGGCCCTGATCGGTGAGGGTCACCAGCACCTGGCGCCCGTCGCGTGGATGCGCCGACCGCGTGACGTGTCCGGCGTCCTCGAGTCGACGGAGCATCCGGGTCATGACCGGAGGGGTGACGCGCTCGAAATCGGCGAGCACGCCCGGGGTGGCGTCCCCTTCCCGCTGGAGATAGGCGAGGACCGAGAACTGCGAGGCCGAGATCTCCTCCGAGGACGTGCGCGAGCGCAGCACCCGGGAGGAGACCAGCAGCGAGCGACGCAGGTCGGCGGCCAGCTCCGCGGTGGGGTCGCCGGCGGTCACAGCAGGAGACCCTCGATCGCACCGCGGAGGAAGTAGGCGATGAACAGGGCGGCGATGACGTACATCAGCCAGTGCACCTCCCGGGCTTTGCCGCGCACGAGCCGGATCACCACGTACATCACGAAGCCCGCGCCCATGCCGACGGTGATCGAGTACGCGAACGGCATCAGGATGATCGTCAAGAACGCCGGGATGGCGATCTCCGGGTCGCGGAAGTCGATCGAGGTCACCGTGGTCATCATCAGGAAGCCGACCATGACCAGTGCCGGGGTGGCCGCCTCGTAGGGGACCGCCTCCACCAGCGGTGCCAGGAAGGTGGTGAGCAGGAAGGCGAGACCCGTGGTCACGGCCGCGAGACCGGTCCGCGCGCCATCGGCGACCCCCGAGGTCGACTCCACGAAGCTGGTGTTCGAGGAGACACCGCCGATACCTCCGCCGAAGGCGCCGAGGGAGTCCACGACGAGGATGCGCTGGGAATAGGGGATGTCGCCCTTCTCGTCCAGCAGGTCGCCCTCGGCGGCCACAGCCACCATCGTGCCCATGGTGTCGAAGAAGTCCGCCAGCAGCAGCGAGAAGACGATGACGAACGCGCCGATCACGCCCACGGCCTGGATGCCGCCGAGGAGATCGACGTGGAACAGCGTCGAGAAGTCCGGCAGGGCGATGGGGGAGCCCTCGAGCGCGGGCACGTTCATCGACCAGCCGCTGGGGTTCTCGGGGGCGAAGGAGCCGTCGGAGTACGCGCCGAGACCCTTGACCGCCTCGAGGATGACCGCGAGCGCCGTGGCGACGAGGATCGCGATCAGGATCGCGCCGGGCACCTTGCGCACCCAGAGCACGAACATCAGGATCAGGCCGACGACGAAGACCAGCGTCGGCCACCCGGTCAGCGAGCCGTCGTTGCCGAGCTGCACGGGCGTCCCGGCCGCGTGGGTGACGAAGCGCGCGTTGTAGAGGCCGATGAACGCGATGAACAGGCCGATACCGACGCTGATCGCGGTCTTCATGAAGGGCGGCACCGCATCGAAGACCGCCTTGCGGAAGCCGGTCAGCACGAGCACGAGGATCAGCAGGCCGGAGATCGCCACCAGTCCCATCGCGCCGGGCCAGGTCATGCCGGGCAGGGACACGACCGAGTAGGCGAGATAGGCGTTGAGGCCGAGCCCGGCGGCGAGGGCGAGGGGGAACTTGGCCCACGCTCCCATGAGCACGCTCAGCAGGCCGGCGACGAGAGCGGTGCCGGCGGCGACCGCGGCCAGGTTCGGCTCGGTGCCGCCGCCGAGATAGTTGCCCTGGGAGTCCGGGACGGTCCCGATGATCAGGGGGTTGAGCACCACGATGTAGCACATCGAGAAGAAGGTGACGAGGCCGCCGCGGATCTCGCGAGGGACGGTCGAGCCGCGCTCGCTGAGATGGAAGAAACGGTCGAGTCCGGAGCGCGGAGCGACCGGCGTGGGCGCCTCGGGCGCCGAGGAGGGGTGGGGATCTGCCTGCTGCATGGCTGCGATCGTATCCGGCAGCGGGCGCGCCCCTCTCCCCCGGGCCGCCCCCTCAGCTGTGACGTGTGTCGGACCGGGTCAGCCGGGACGCGGCCGCCTCGTCCACGACCACGGTGACCTGCGGATGCTGCTGCAGCGCGGTCGCCGGCCACTGGTCGGTCATCTCGCCCTCCAGCAGATGGGCGATGGCCTCCGCCTTCCCGGCGCCGCTCGCGGTGAGCACGATGCGACGTGCCTCGGCGAGGGTGCCGAGGCCCTGGCTGATGGCGCGCACCGGCACCTGGGAGGGGTCTCGGAAGAAGCGGGCGTTGTCCGCGATCGTCGACGGCGCGAGGTCCACCACCCGGGTGCGGGAGGCACGATCGCTGCCCGGCTCGTTGAAGGCGATGTGCCCGTTCGAGCCGATGCCGAGGATCTGGAGGTCCACGCCGCCCGCGTCCTGCAGCCGGCGCTCGTAGGCGATCGCCTCGAGGTCGGGGTCCGCGGCGGCGCCGTCCGGGGTGTCGACGGCGGAGGCGGGCAGGTCGACCTGATCGACCAGGTGCTCGTGGATGAAGCGCCGGTAGCTCTGGGGATGATCGCCCGACAGTCCCACGTACTCGTCGAGCGTGAAGGCGCGGGAGTGCGCGAAGGAGAGCCCACGCTCGCGGTGGCGGCGGATCAGCTCCGCGTAGGCGGTCAGCGGAGAGGACCCGGTGGCGAGCCCGAGGACCGCGCCCGCCTCCCCCGCCTCGCGGATGACCTCCTCGAAGAGGTCGGCGACGAGCGCTCCGCCGGCGGCGGCGTCGGGAACGATGTGGACCTGCATGCTGTGCTCCTCCCGGTGCCGACCGCGTCCCCGAAGGAGTTGCGTGAATTTGCTCGTTTTCTCTCATTTGCGAGCATACTCGAGGATTCTCGACCCGGTCAACGCGCGCCGCAGCGCGCACGGCGAACGGCACCGCCGCACCCGAAGGTGCGACGGTGCCGTCGAGACGGTGCGCTCCTCCGCGCCTCAGCGCGGCAGGAGCGCTCCGATCACTTCTTCTTGCCCGAGTTCGCCGCGTACTCGAAAGCGGCGCGCGGGGTGGTGGTCTCGGGGATGCCGATGATGTCGCGGCGCGAGATCAGGGTGGTGGCCCAGCCCGCGAGGACCGCGGCCTTCCGCCCCAGGGTCGGCATGGCGTACACGTGGTAGGCACGGGCCATGGCCCACGCCGGCACGCCGCGCACGTCGATCTCCTTGTCGCCCAGCATCAGCCGGCCGACGCCCTTGTACATGCCCAGGGTCGCCATGACGCCGAGGTTCTTGTGGTAGTAGTCCACCAGCGGACGACCCTGCACGGAGCGGGCGATGTTGTCCGCGACCCGCTTGCCCTGGCGCACGGCGTGCTGGGCGTTCGGCGGGCAGAACTTGCCCTCGCCCGAGGCGAGGTCCGGCACGGCGGCGCAGTCGCCGGCGGCGAAGACGTTGTCCAGCGGGCCGTCGGTGCCGTTGACGCGGAGATCCGCGAGGGCCTCGAGCTTGCCCATGAGGGGGCCGCGCTCGGTGACGGTGGGGAGGTCCGAGGACTCCGCGTCGCCGAGGACCGGGTTCGGCTTCACACCGGCGTTCCAGACCAGCAGGCCGGTCTCGTACTCGTCGCCGTCGGAGGTCTTGATGACGCCGTTCTCGGCCGAGTTCAGGAAGGTCTCGAGCTTGACCTCGATGCCGCGCTCGCGCAGCTGGTTCAGCACGTAGGCGCGCTGGTCCTCGGTGAGCTCCGGGAACACGAAGGGCGCCGCATCGACGAGCACGAAGCGGATGTCGGAGGCGTGCAGGTCGGGGTAGTAGCGCAGAGCGTCGCGGACCATGTCCTCGGTCTCCGCGATGGCCTCGCCGCCGGCGAAGCCGCCGCCGATGAAGGTGAAGGTGAGCAGGCGCTTGCGGACCTTGGGGTCCTTGGTGGACGCCGCCTCGGCGAGGTTGGCGAGGATGCGGTCGCGCACGGCCACGGCCTCCTCGACCTGCTTGAAGCCGATGGCGTTCTCGGCCAGGCCGGGGATCGGGAGCAGACGCGGGACGGCGCCGAGGCCGACGACCAGGTAGTCGTAGGCGATCTCGAGCTTGCTGTCGTCCTCGGTGGTCACCACGACGGTGTTCTCCGCCGAGCGGATCTGGGACACCGAGCCGGTCACGACCTTGGTGCCGGCGAGGACCTTGCGCAGGGGCGCGAGGACGTTGCGCGGATCGATCGAGCCGCCGCCGACCTCGGGGAGGAAGGGGGCGTAGGTCATGTAGGGACGCGGGTCGACGATGGTGATCGCGACCTCGGAGCCGAGGGTCTTGCGCAGCTCGGACGCGGTCGTCATCCCGACGGACCCGCCGCCGAGGATCAGGACATGGGGCTTGCCGCCGAAGGTGGTGTTCATGGGGTCAACCTTAGGGCGAATGTGCCCCCGGACAAAAACCTGCCGGTGGAATGGACACCGCTCGCGAGCGACCCGGTTCCGGAGCGCCTGCCGACGGTCAGCGGGAGCGGTCGGCGAGGGCCAGGGCGATGCCGTCGAGGATGTCGTGCTCGCTCGTACGGACCGAGGTGAGTCCCGCCGCCTCGTGGACGCGACGGAGGATCCGGGACCAGATGAGCGCTCCCGCGCCGATCACGTCGATCCTGCCGGGGTGGATGGTGGGGTGCGCCGAGCGCTCTTGGCGGCTCTCCTGTAGCAGCCGGTCGCACAGCGCGAGCGAGGCGTCCACGCTCAGCGTCGCCCCATGGGTGTCCTCCGGCGAGTACTCGGTGTGACCGAGGGCCACGGAGGTCAGGGTGGTCACGGTCCCGGCGACGCCGACGAGCGCGGCGGCCCGCTCGAGAGGGATCTCCGCCGCGGCCCGGTCCAGGAGCTCCTCGATGTCGGCGGTGGCGGCGGTGATCTGCTCGGCGGTCGGAGGGTCCTCCCCGAGGTGCCTCTCGGTCAGCCGCACCGAGCCGATGTCGAGGCTGATGCGATGGGTGGGGGACTCGGTGCCGAGAACCAGCTCGGTCGAGCCGCCGCCGATGTCGACGACCAGGCGCGGCCCGTCGGGCAGGCCGTCGAGCGTGGTCACCGCACCGCGGAAGGAGAGCTCCGCCTCCTCCCGTCCCGAGATCACCTCGGGGCGCACGCCGAGGATCGACTCGATCCCCTCGATGAAGACGTCCCGGTTGGACGCGTCGCGGGTCGCCGAGGTGGCGACGAAGCGGATGTCCTGCGGGTCGACGCCGTGGTGCTCGATCAGTCGGGCGTAGCGGCGCGCGGCGTCGAGGGTGCGCTCGACGGCGACGGGGTCGAAGCGACCGGTGCGGTCCACGCCCAGGCCGAGCCGCACCATCTCGAGATGGCGCTCGAGGTCGAGCAGGCGGCCGGTGCCCGCCTCGGGCTGCGCGACGAGCAGTCGGATCGAGTTCGTGCCGCAGTCGATCGCGGCGACGGTACGGCTCACGCGTCCGCCTCCTCGCAGCGGCAGACCAGCTCGGGGACCGCCCCGGGGATCATGGCGAGCACTTCGTCGGCGACGGGGTTGACCCCCGGTCCCTCGGCGAGGGCCTGACCGGCGAGGGCGTGCAGGCACTTCACGCGGGTCGGCATTCCGCCCGCACTCACGTGGCGCACCTCCTCGGCGTCGCCGACCTCCTCGCGCCGGGCCAGGTAGCGCTCGTGGGCGGCGCGGTAGCCCGCGGCCAGCTCCTCGTCCTGACCGAGCCGCTCGGTCAGCTCGGCCATGGTGCCGACCGCCTCGAGGCGGGAGAGGTCCAGGGTCAGCCAGGGCAGCGTGAGGTAGAGCGACGTGGGGAAGGGCGTGCCGTCCTCGAGGCGGGGGGCGGTGCGGACGACGGCGGGACGGCCGCAGCCGCAGCGGCGGGCGATCGAGACGACGCCGCGCATGTCGCGTCCGAGCTGCGCCCTCATCACCTCGAGGTCCTGCGCGGTCGCGGGGGTCTCGTACGGGAGCGGGGGAAGTGGGGTCACGGGGTGCTGTCCTGGTCGGCGGCGTCCTCGTCGGTGGCGCCGGTCTCGTCGGGGATGTCCTCGGGGGTGAGGCGGCTCGAGCCCTCCACCGAGGTCCACAGGGTCGAGTACCACTCGCCCTGCTCCGCCGCGGCGGCGGACTGCTGCTCCTCGGTCAGGGGGACGTCCCGGCCCGAGGTGTCGGTGAGTCGGTACTGGGTCTCCCCCGGCATGGCGAAGAGCAGGCGCTCACGAGCCTGCGCCGCCACATAGGCAGGATCGTCCCAGCGGGCGACCTGGGCGCGCAGCGCCTCGACGTCCTGCTCCTGCTGCGCGACCTGCTCGCGCAGCTGCGCGAGCTGCTGCCGCTGGGCGACGTAGGAGTTCACGGTCGGGACGAGCGCCGCGAGGGCGACGACCACGACGGCGATCAGGGCGAGGGTGCGACGGGTGATGGTGACGCCCGGCCCGTCGGCCGGCGGCGCCGGCGGAGCGGTCGTGCGCGGCCTGGAGGCGGCCGCCGGGCGGGAGCTCGACGCAGAGCGCGAGTTCGAGGCGTTGCGGGAACTCGAGGCGGAGCGGGAGCTCGACGCGGAGCGCGCGGCCTTCCGCGCCGAGGTGCCGGAGCCCCCGGACGCGGAGACCGGGCGCCTCGCGGTCCGCGGGGCGCCCGGTCGTCTGCTGGTCATGCCGGAAGGCTACAGCCTGGGGCTGGGCCTCAGGCGGAGAAACGCGGGAAGGCGGAGGCGCCGGCGTAGCGGGCGGCGTCCCCGAGCTCCTCCTCGATGCGCAGCAGCTGGTTGTACTTCGCCACGCGCTCGCCGCGGGCGGGGGCGCCGGACTTGATCTGGCCGCAGTTGGTGGCGACCGCGAGGTCCGCGATGGTGGTGTCCTCGGTCTCACCGGAGCGGTGCGACATCATCGCCTTGAAGCCTGCGCGGTGCGCGAGGTCCACGGCGTCGAGGGTCTCGGAGAGCGAGCCGATCTGGTTGACCTTCACCAGGAGCGCGTTCGCGGAGCCCTCGGCGATGCCGCGGCCGAGGCGCTCGGGGTTGGTGACGAACAGGTCGTCGCCCACGAGCTGGACCTTGGCGCCCAGCTTCGCGGTGATGGCGTTCCAGCCCTCCCAGTCCTCCTCGTTCAGCGGGTCCTCGATGGAGACCAGCGGATACGCGTCGACGAGCTCGGCGTAGTACTCGATCATCTCGGCGGAGGTCTTCTTCGCACCCTCGAAGGTGTAAGAGCCGTCCTCGAAGAACTCGGAGGCGGCGACGTCGAGCGCGAGCGCGACGTCCTTGCCGGCCTCGAAGCCGGCCTTGCCGATGGCCTCGACGATCAGGTCGAGCGCGGCGCGGTTGGACTCGAGGTTGGGGGCGAAGCCGCCCTCGTCGCCGAGACCGGTGGCGAGGCCGCGCTCCTTGAGCACGGACTTCAGCGCGTGGTACACCTCGGCGCCGATGCGGAGCGCCTCGGCGAAGGAGTCCGCACCGATCGGGGCGATCATGAACTCCTGGATGTCGACGTTGGAGTCGGCATGCGAGCCACCGTTGAGGATGTTCATCATCGGGACGGGCAGGATGTGCGCGTTCGGGCCGCCGACGTACTGATACAGCGGGACACCGGCGGAGTCCGCGGCGGCGCGGGCCACGGCGAGGGACACGCCGAGGATGGCGTTGGCGCCGAGGGCGCCCTTGTTCTGGGTGCCGTCGATCTCCATCATGGCGGCGTCGATCGCGCGCTGCTCCTGCACGTCGAAGCCGAGGATCTTGGGCTGGATGTCCTCGATGACCGCGGCGACGGCGAGCTCGACGCCCTTGCCGAGGTAGCGGTCCTTGTCGCCGTCACGGCGCTCGACGGCCTCGAAGGCGCCGGTGGAGGCGCCCGAGGGCACGGCGGCGCGGGCGACGGTGCCGTCCTCCAGGAGGATCTCGACCTCGACGGTGGGGTTGCCGCGGGAGTCGAGGATCTCGCGGGCGTGGACGGCATCGATGATGGCAGCCATGGGCATTTCCTTCCTTCGGGGATGAAGTTCGAATCGTCCGGTCGGCGCTGACCGTCCGCGGACAGTCTAGGCGGTACCCGTGCCCGCACCGCCGCGGTGGCCGCTGTTGCCGTCGGGACCCGGCTCAGCGCCCTGGCGGGGGAGCTCACCGCGCAGCCGCGTGAGCAGGGCGCGCAGGGCGGACTCGGGGTCCACGTCCCGCGCCTCGGCCTCGACGACGAGGTCGAGCAGCTGCCGGGCGAGGTCCCCGCCCCAGCCGTCGGGATCCTCCCCGGGCTCCCCGGCGACCCCGTCGGCCGCCGCGAGCAGCTCGGGCAGCCGCCCCGCGGACCGGGCGCGGTGGACCGCCTTCGCGGCGGTCTGCAGCGCCGGCAGGCCCGACGGGACGCCGTCGAGCCAGCCCTTCTCGCGCTCCCCCGCCGCGCGGCGCTCGGCGGCCTTGACGGCGTGCCACTGGGCGATGATCGCGTCGACGTCCGCGGGGTCCTCGAGGGGCTGCTCCCCCGCCTCGCGGTCGCCGAAGACATGCGGGTTGCGCCGCTCCATCTTGGCCACAAAGGCGCGGGCCACGTCATCGATGTCCCACGGCACCTCGGCCTCCTGGCCGACCCGGGCGTGGAAGAGGATCTGGAAGAGGAGATCGCCGAGCTCGTCGGCGAGAGCCCCGGGGCCGTGCGCCCGGGGCGCCTCGATCACCTCGAGCACCTCGTGGGTCTCCTCGAGCAGGTAGCGGGCGAGGGAGGCGTGGGTCTGCTGGTGGGTCCAGGCGTCGCCGTGCTCGCCGCGCAGGGACTCCATCACCTCCACGGCGCGCAGCAGCTCGCTCCCCCGACGCCCTCCCCCGCCGTCCGGGGACGGGACGGGGTCGGACGGGTCGGGTCGCCGTGCGGTGCTCACGACGCGAGGCTACGCGGTCGGGCTCGTCGCCGGCACCGGTGCCGGCGCCTCGGTCAGCATCGCCGAGGGCACGAGGGTGCGCAGCACGTCCCGCGCCCACTCGAGCAGCTCGTGATCCCGCAGCTCCGTGCCGCCGAAGCGGCTGGTCATCGGACGAGGCACGAGCACCTGACGGATCGCCGGCTTGAGCAGCGTGCCGGGATGGAGGCGCGTCATCCGCATCGCGACGGAGTCGGGAACCTCGAGATGCGCGAAGCGGATCATCTTGCCCTGCGCCTGGACCTCGTCGACGCCCGCGGCGCGCGCGTCGATGCGGAAGCGCGCGACGTCCAGCAGCACCTCGACCGGCTCCGGCGGCGTGCCGTAGCGGTCCGTGAGCTCGGCGCGGACCTGCGCGATCTCCTCCACCGTGCGGACGGCCGAGAGCTTCGCGTAGGCCTCGAGCCGCAGCCGCTCGGAGCCGATGTAGTCGTGCGGGATGTGCGCATCCAGCGGCAGCTCGACGCGGATCTCCTTCTCGGGAGCCGCGGACTCGCCGCGGAAGGCCGCCACGGCCTCGCCCACCATGCGCACGTACAGGTCGAAGCCGACTCCGGCGATGTGCCCGGACTGCTCCCCGCCGAGCAGGTTGCCCGCGCCGCGGATCTCGAGGTCCTTCATCGCCACCTGCATGCCCGCGCCGAGATCGGTGTTGGTGGCGAGCGTGGTGAGGCGGTCGTGGGCCGTCTCGGTGAGCGGCTTCGAGCCGTTGTAGAGGAAATAGGCGTACGCCCGCTCGCTCGAGCGGCCCACGCGGCCGCGCAGCTGATGCAGCTGGGAGAGGCCGAAGCGGTCCGCGTTCTCGACGATGAGCGTGTTGGCGTTGGCGATGTCCAGGCCGGTCTCCACGATCGTGGTGCAGACCAGGACGTCGAACTCCCGCTCCCAGAAGTCGACGATGACCCGCTCGAGCTGCGCCTCGTTCATCTTGCCGTGGGCCACCCGCACCCGGGCATCGGGCACCAGCTCGCGCAGGTGGGCGGCGACGGCGTCGATGTCCTCGACGCGGTTGTGGATGTAGAACACCTGGCCCTCGCGCAGCAGCTCGCGCCGGATCGCGGCGGTAACCTGCTTGTCCTCCTGCACGCCGACATAGGTCAGCACCGGGTGGCGCTCCTCGGGCGGGGTCGCCAGGATCGACATCTCGCGGATGCCCGTGACGGCCATCTCGAGGGTGCGCGGGATCGGGGTCGCGGACATGGCGAGCACGTCGACATCGGTGCGCAGCGCCTTGAGAGTCTCCTTGTGCTCGACGCCGAAGCGCTGCTCCTCGTCGATGATCAGCAGACCCAGGTCCTTGAAGCGCACCGTCCCGGTGAGCAGACGATGGGTCCCGATGACGACGTCGACGGTGCCGTCGGCGATACCCTCGATGGTCGCCTGCGAGTCCGCGGGGCTCTGGAAGCGGGACAGCCCGCGCACGGTGACGGGGAAGCCGGTGTACCGCTCGCTGAACGTGTCGAGGTGCTGCTGGGCGAGGAGGGTGGTCGGCGCGAGGACCGCGACCTGCTTGCCGTCCTGCACGGCCTTGAAGGCGGCGCGCACGGCGATCTCGGTCTTGCCATAGCCGACGTCGCCGAGGATCAGGCGGTCCATCGGGACCGTCTTCTCCATGTCGGCCTTGACGTCGTCGAGGGTCGAGAGCTGGTCCGGGGTCTCCACGAACTCGAAGGCGTCCTCGAGCTCGCGCTGCCACGGCGTGTCGGGCGCGAAAGCGTGCCCGGGGGCGGACTGCCGCGCCGAGTACAGACGGACCAGCTCGTCGGCGATCTCGCGGATCGCCTTGCGGGCCTTCGACTTGGTCTTCGCCCAGTCCGCGCCACCCATGCGGTTGACGCTCGGCTCCTCGCCGCCGACGTACTTGGTGACCTGGTCGAGCTGGTCGGAGGGGACGTACAGCCGATCACCCGGCTGGCCCTTCTTGGACGCCGCGTACTCGATGACGAGGTACTCGCGGGTGGTGCGCTTCGCGCCGGTGCCGACGGTGCGGCTGGTCATCTCGACGAAGCGGCCGACGCCGTGGTGCGCGTGGACGACGTGGTCGCCGGGGCGCAGCTGCAGCGGGTCGACGACGTTGCGGCGCCGCGACGGCATCTTCCGCTCCTCGCCGCGGCGCGCCCCGGACTTGCCGGTGAGGTCGCGCTCGGAGGCGAGGACGAGCTTGAGGTCGGGGACGACGAGCCCCTCGGGGAAGGGGCCGACGGTGACGACAGCCTCGCCCGGGCCGACCGGTCCCTCGAGATCGGGCGCGAACACGGCGGGCAGGCCCTCGGCGCGGAGGTTCTCGGCGACGTGTCGGGCGCCGCCGGGCCCGACCATGGTCGCGAGCACGCTCCAGCCGTCCGCGCGGCGGCGCTCCAGATCCTTCGCGGCGTCGCCCGGCTTGCCGGAGTAGCCGGGGTGGGTGGTGGCGCCCGCGGTGACGTCGACGTCGGTGTCGAGCCCGAAGGCGGCGAGGGTGAACCAGGCCCTCCCCCCGGCCTCGGCGTGCTCGCGCGCCTCGGAGAGCGGGACGAAGCTCGCGGCGCCGACGTCGATCGGCAGCCCCCCGCCCGCGGCGGCGCTGGACCAGGCCGCGGCGAGGAACTCGTCGGTGGTGGCGACCAGCTCGGCGGCGCGGGCGCGGGCCTTCTCGGGATCGAGGACAAGAAGGCGGGCACCGGCGGGGAGCACGTCCGCGACCTGCTCCATGCCGTCGACCAGGACGGGGCTGAGGGACTCCATCCCCTCCGCCGCGATGCCGTCGGCGATGCGCAGCAGCAGGTCGCGGACGCCGGGCAGCTCCTCGGCCATCGCGCGGGCGCGGCCGCGCACGGCGGGGGTCAGCAGGATCTCGCGGCAGGGCGGGGCGTCGAGGCTCTGCGGGGCGGCGTCGAGCGAGCGCTGGTCGGCGACGGAGAAGTAGCGGATCTCGTCGATCTCGTCCCCGAACAGCTCGACGCGCACGGGATGGGGCTCCGTGGGCGGGAAGACGTCGAGGATGCCGCCGCGCACGGCGAACTCGCCGCGCTTCTCGACCATGTCGACGCGCACGTAGGCGGCATCGACGAGCTCCTCGACGAGGCGCTCGAGCGGGCGGTCGTCGCCGATCCGGGCCCGGACCGGCTGCAGGTCGCCCAGACCGGTCGCGATCGGCTGCAGCAGGGTGCGCACCGGCATGAGCAGGACGTGCACGGGCGTCTCGGACTCGGGATGCGCGAGGCGGCGGAGGGTCGCGAGGCGGCGCGCGACGGTGTCGGCGCGGGGCGAGAGCCGCTCGTGCGGGAGCGTCTCCCAGGCCGGCAGCTCGGCGACGTGGTCGGTGCCGACGAGGGCCGCGAGCGCGGCCCTCAGGTCCTCGCCCGCCCGGGTGGTGGGGGTGACGACGACGAGCGGCTGCTCGGCGGTCGCCTGCCGTGCGAGATCAGCGACGACGAAAGGGAAGAGCCCGGTCGCGGCGACGACATCGCCGCCGTCGCCCGAGGCGGAGCCCTCCTCGACAAGGCGGCGGATCGCGGTGAGATCGGCGCCGGCGGCGAGCTGATCGAGCAGCGGGGCGAGCGGCGCGACGCTGTGCGGGGCGGCGGCTTGCGATGCGGCGGTCTGCGGGGTGGTGCTCATCGGCCCTCCGGTGCGTGGAATCGCTGCTGGGCGGCGGTGAGGCCGTTGAGGACGAGCGCCTCGACGGCGTCGGCGGCGTCGGAGACGAGCAGCTCGAGCGACTTCCGCTCGGTGGAGGAGAACGGGGACAGCACGAAGTCCGCGGTGTCCTTCGTGCCCGGCGGGCGGCCCACGCCGACGCGCACCCGCAGGTAGTCCTTCGTACCGAGGGCCTTGGTGATGTCGCGCAGGCCGTTGTGCCCGCCCTCGCCGCCGCCGCGCTTGAGCCGCACGGTGTCGAAGGGGATGTCGACCTCGTCGTGCACGACCACCACCCGCTCGGGCGGGACGTCGTAGTAGGCGGCGAGCGCCTTCACCGGCCCGCCGGAGGTGTTCATGTAGGTCGTGGGCTTGGCGAGGATCACGCGCTCGTCGGCGCCGGGTAGCCCGAGCCGGCCCTCCACGACGACGGCCTGGGCACGCCGCGCTGCCGAGAACCTCGACCCGGTGCTCGCGGCGATGTGATCCAGCACCATCTGGCCGACGTTGTGCCGGGTCGCGGCGTAGCGGTCCCCGGGATTGCCGAGGCCGATCACCAGATACGTGCCCGCGCTGCGGTCGGACGTGCTCACGTGCTCCTCCTGAACATGACGACAGGGGCCTCCGGCGCACCGGGGCCCCCGAGAAACCTACCGGGGCGCCGCGCTCCTGCGCGACGCCCCGGCGGGTCGGTGTGATCCGAGGATCCTCACTCCTGCTCGGAGGACTCCTCGGCGCCGCCCTCGGCCTGCTCGCCCTCGGCGGCCTCTTCGTCCTCGGAGGGCTCCTCCTCGACGCGCGGGATCTGCACCGCGACGACGAGCAGCTCGGCGTCGGTGACCAGCTCGGCGTCGCCCGGCAGGGTGACGTCGCCGGCGAACAGCTGGAGGCCGTCCTCGGCGCCCTCGACGGAGATCTCGATCTGCTCGGGGACGTTCAGCGCGTCCACCGAGAGGGTCAGCGTCTGGGCGTCGACCACGGCGATGGCCGGGGCGACGGGCTCGCCCGTGAGGACGACGGGGATGTCGACCTCGACCTTCTCGCCCTTGCGGACGATGATCAGGTCCAGGTGAGCCAGCGAGCGCTTGAGCGGGTGACGCTGGATCTCCTTGATCAGGGCGAGGTGGGTGGTGCCGTCGGCGAGCGCGAGCTCGAGCAGGGCGTTGGGGTTGCGGGCGGCGAGGGCGGTCTCGTGGCCCGGCAGCGACAGGTGGACGGGGTCCTGGCCGTGGCCGTAGAGGACGGCGGGCACGCGGCCCTCGACGCGGAGACGGCGGGCGGCGCCCTTGCCGAAGTCCTCGCGCAGTTCGACGTTCAGCTTCTCAGCCATGGGATGCTCCTTGGTGGGGTGGGGCTCGGCGATGAGCGACGCCACGGGAGCGGGGGCCCGCTCGGGGCCCGCACTGCCGCACCGCGTCGATCACGGAGCGGGCCGAGCCCGTTCCCTCGCCGAAGTGACGCGGGAAGGCTAGCACGCGGAGGCAGGCTCCTCATCGGCCGGGTGACCTCCCTCGCATCGGAGGATCCCCGAGCGGTCCGTCCCCGGCGCCGCCGCGCCCCTCCGTCACCGTCACCGCCCCCGCAAGGACCAACGTCCCTGCAGGTCAGAGAGGGAAAGTCGTGACCTTGGTCCCCCGCTGCGAGCGCCTCGCGACCCTAACCTGTTCTTGTCAGTCGAACACGACCGGCACGGAACTCGCGACAGCGAAGGAACATCTCTCATGGCCACCGCCGCTCCCTCCTCCCCGACCACCGCCCCCGCCGCTCCCGCGGCCGCCGGCTCCGCCCGCGGGTGGGGCTTCACGGTCCTGGGCGTCGTGCGCATTCTCCTCGGTTTCTACTTCCTCTGGGCCTTCCTCGACAAGCTGTTCGGCCTCGGTTTCTCCACCCCCGCGGAGCGGGCCTGGATCAACGGCGGTTCCCCGACCGCCGGCTTCCTCGGCGGCTCGATCGAGGGCGGCAACCCGTTCGCCGGCTTCTGGCAGTTCTGGCTGAGCCTCAACCCGATCACCAACATCCTGTTCATGGCGGGCCTGCTGGGCATCGGCATCGCTCTGCTCCTCGGCATCGGCATGCGGATCGCGGCCGTCTCCGGCGCCGCCCTCTACGGCCTCATGTACCTCGCCGCCTTCCCCATGACCACCAACCCGATCATCGACGACCATGTCATCCTCGGTGTGCTGATGGTCGCCCTGGCCGGCCTCGGCGCCGGTGAGTACCTGGGCCTGGGGAAGCAGTGGAAGGCCCTCGTCGGACGGAAGGCTCCGTACCTGATCTGAGGCGGCAGGCCTGTGCCGGTCCGGCTGTCCGGCACCGTCTCCCACCCCATGACGAACTCCCCCCCCCGAGAGACACGACGAAGGGGCCGCTCCCCCAGGAGCGGCCCCTTCCTCATGTCCTCCTCGTCCCGGAGACCTCGGCTCCCCGGGGCGGTGCTCAGACCTCGCCGTCGAAGAGCGACGTCACCGAGCCGTCGTCGAAGACCGCGCGGATCGCTCGGGCGAGCAGCGGCGCGATCGAGAGCAGGGTGAGCCGGTCGAACTGCTTCTCGGGCGGCACCGGGAGCGTGTTGGTCGCGACGACCTCGCGGACCTGGCTGTTGCGCAGCCGCTCGGTGGCGGGGTCGGACAGGATCGGGTGCGTGGTCGCGATGACCACCGAGTTCGCGCCGTTGGCGGCCAGAGCATCGGCGGCCTGCACGATGGTGCCCGCCGTGTCGATCATGTCGTCGACGAGGATGCAGGTCTTGCCCTCGACGTCGCCGATCACGCGCTTGGCCACCGCCTGGTTCGGGCGCGTGGTGTCGCGGGTCTTGTGGATGAAGGCGAGGTTCGCGCCGCCGAGTCGCTTGGACCACTGCTCGGCCACGCGGATGCGGCCGGCGTCGGGCGAGACCACGGCGATGTCCTCGTGGCCGTACTTCGCGGAGATGTAGTCCGCGAGGATCGGCAGCGCCATGAGGTGGTCCAGCGGGCGGTTGAAGTAGCCCTGCACCTGCGGTGCGTGCAGGTCCACGGAGATCATGCGGTCCACACCGGCGGTCTCGTAGAGGTCCGCCATGAGGCGGGCCGAGATCGGCTCGCGGCCGCGGTGCTTCTTGTCCTGGCGCGCGTACGGGAAGCTCGGCGCGATCGCGGTGATGCGCTTGGCCGACGCGCGCTTGAGCGCGTCGATCATGATCAGGTGCTCCATCACCCAGGTGTTGATGGGCGCGGGGTGCGACTGCAGCACGAAGACATCGGTGCCGCGCACGGACTCGCCGTAGCGAACGTAGATCTCGCCGTTGGCGAAGTCCCAGGCATCCATGGGGAGGACCTCGACGCCGAGCTCTGCGGCGACCTCCTGGGCGAGGACCGGATGAGCCCTTCCCGAGGCGAGGACCAGGCGCTTCTCCCCCGTCGTGACGATTCCGCTCATCGCTGCTGGTGCTCCTCGTTGTCCTCGACGGCAGGTGCTGCGGTGGCCGCGGGACCGGCCTCGAGGGCGGCACGCGCCGCTGCCTCGGCCGCGGTCCCCGCTCGGCGCCGCAGGGTCCATCCTTCCACGTTCCGCTGCGCGACGGCGTTCACTCCGAGAGCGCCCGGGGGCACGTCCTTGCGGACCGTGGTCCCGGCGCCGGTCGCGGCGCCGTCACCGATCGTCACGGGGGCGACGAGCACGTTGTCGGAGCCGATCCGCACGTGCTTGCCGACGGTCGTGCGGTGCTTGGTGACGCCGTCGTAGTTGGCGAAGATCGTGGCGGCGCCGATGTTGGTGCCCTCGCCGATCTCGGCGTCGCCCACGTAGCTGAGGTGCGGCACCTTCGCGCCGTCCCCGATGCGGGCGTTCTTCGTCTCGACGAAGCCGCCGATCTTGCCCTTCGCCCCGAGCTCGGTGCCGGCACGCAGGTAGGAGAACGGTCCGACGGTGGCGCCCGCGCCGATCTGGGCGAGCAGCGCATGGGAGCGGACCACCTCGGCACCGGCGCCGACCTCGGTGTCGCGCAGGGTCGTGTCGGGACCGATGATCGCGTCCTCGCCGATGTCGGTCGCGCCGTGCAGCTGCACGCCGGGGAGGATGCGGGCGTCCTGGCCGATGGTGACGTCCGCATCGATCCAGGTGGTGGCCGGGTCGATGATCGTCACGCCGGCGCGCATGTGGCGCTCGAGGGTGCGACGGTTCATCTCCGCGCCGAGCTGGGCCAGCTGGACGCGGTCGTTGGCGCCCTCGACCATCATCTCGTCGTCGGTGACCACGGCCCGCACGGAGCGGCCGTCGGATCGGGCGATCTCGAGGACGTCGGTGAGGTACATCTCGCCCTGGGCGTTGTCGGTGCTGACCCGCGAGAGGGCGTCGCGCAGCACGGCGAGGTCGAAGGCGTAGATGCCGGAGTTGATCTCGTCGATCGCCCGCTGGGCCTCGGTGGCGTCCTTGTGCTCGACGATGCCGAGCACCTCGGAGCCGTCGTCGCTGCGCAGGATCCGCCCGTAGCCGGTCGGATCGCCGACGCGGGCGGTGAGGACGGTCACCGCGGCGGAGGCCGCCTCATGGGCGGTGACCAGCTCGCGCAGCGTGGCGGCCTCGAGCAGCGGCACGTCGCCGTAGGTCACGAGCACCGTGCCGGAGTCCGCGGCGACCTTCTCGAGCCCGCACTGGACGGCGCGGCCGGTGCCGGGCACGTCGTCCTGGTCGGCGATCGCCACCTCGGGGGCGTGCTCGGACAGGTGGGCGGCGACCTTCTCCCGCTCGTGCCGGACGACGACGACCAGCTCGGCGGGCCCGGTGCCCTCGGCGGCGATCACGGCGTGGGCCAGCAGCGACCTGCCGCCGATCTCATGGAGGACCTTGGGGGTCCGGGACTTCATGCGGGTCCCGGCACCGGCGGCCAGGACGATCACGGCGGCGGGGGCAGAGGCTTCCACGGGGGCAGCTCCTCGAGGTCGACGGGTCTGGGCTGCGGCACCGCCGGTCGGCGATGGGCGTTCCGCCATCAGGACTCGAACCTGAAACTTCAGAACCAAAATCTGAGGTGTTGCCGATTACACCATGGCGGAGGGCGACGCCACCGCCGCGAAGATCGGTCCTGCTCCGAGGGAGCAGGGCCGGGTCCGGCGGCGCCGTCGGCGCGGCTCGATCCTAGCGCCCGAGGGCCGCCCACCTGCTTCGCCGCCCGCAGCGCCGTGCCCGGCTCGACCGCAGCGCTCGACCCGAGCCGCCCGCCGTGCCACGCCCGAGCTCTGCGCCGCTCTGTGCGAGACTCGCCGCATGGCGGAGAAGGGAGCCCCTCGGGGGCGGTCGACCCGGATGACGGGCCAGGAGCGGCGCGAGCAGCTGGTGTCCGTGGGCCGTCGGCTCTTCGCGGAGAAGGGCTTCGACGTGACCAGCGTCGAGGAGATCGCGGCCCGGGCCAAGGTCTCCAAGCCTATCGTGTACGAGCACTTCGGCGGCAAGGAGGGGCTGTACGCGGTCGTCGTCGACCGCGAGGTCTCGAGCCTGCTGCGGGCTCTCGAGGACTCGCTGCAGGACCAGCGCGCCCATCCGCGACAGCTCATGGAGCGGGCGGCTCTCGCCTTCCTGTCCTACATCGACGAGAACGAGGACGGCTTCCGGATCCTGGTGCGGGACTCCCCGGTCTCGCAGGCCGGAGGGACCTTCTCGGCCCTGCTCACTGACGTCGCCCGGCGGGTCGAGGTGATCCTCTCGACCCAGCTCTCGAGCCACGGTTATCCCGCGAAGGACTCGACCCTCTATGCGCAGATGCTCGTGGGCATGGTGGCGTACACCGGGCAGTGGTGGCTCGAGACGCGTCGTCCCGCCAAGGAGGTCGTCGCCGCACGGATGGTCAACCTGTCCTGGTTCGGCCTCGGAGCGCTGCAGAAGGCCCCGACGCTGCGCCAGGAGTCCGGCCCCCGTCAGTCGGGCTGAGCAGGTTCCGTAGACTCGCCCCCATGCCTGCTCCCACCGACCCCCGCGACGAGGTCGACCGCATCATCGAGGGCTGGCAGCGGGCGCGCACCGAGCTGGACGTCAGCCCCCTCGCCGTGTTCTCGCGCATCTCGCGCCTCTCCCGCTATCTCGAGACGGCGCGCCGTTCGGCCTTCGCCGCCGCGGGCCTCGAGGGCTGGGAGTTCGACATGCTCTCGGCGCTGCGTCGCAGCGGGGACGACGCGCTCTCCCCCAGCGCACTGATGCATCAGACCCTCGTCACGAGCGGGACGATGACCACCCGCATCGACAAGCTCGTCTCCCGCGGACTGGTCTCCAAGAACCGCAGCCCCCGGGACGGCCGTGCGGTCGAGGTGCGGTTGCAGCCCGAGGGCGTCGCCCGCGTCGACACCGCGATGGAGAGCCTGCTCGCCGCGGAGCGCCAGCTCCTGGCCCCGCTGGACGCCCACGCGGAGCGGGACCTCGCGCAGACCCTGCGCGTCCTGCTGCTGACCTTCGAGGTCGAGGACCCTCCCGGCGACTGACCTCCGCCGGGCGGCGTCCTGCGCCCCGCCCCACGACGGACCCGCGCCCGCGATCCGCCCTTCGACATCCTCAGAGGAACCCCCACCGCATGGCCCACCTGCTCGGCACCCAGAACCTCCACGTCGCGCTCCCCGACCGGGTGCTCCTCGACGACGTCACGATCGGGATCGACGAGGGCGACCGGATCGGCGTCGTCGGCCGCAACGGCGACGGCAAATCGACGCTGCTCCGGCTGCTCTCCCGCGCGCAGGAGCCGCACGGCGGGAGGGTCACGGTGCGCGGCGGGGTGCGCGTGGGCGTGCTCAGCCAGCAGGACGAGGCGACGGTCGGGGCGACGGTGCGGGAGCGCGTCGTCGGTGATCGGCCCGAGTACGAGTGGGCGTCGGACGCGCGGATCCGCGACGTCCTCGCGGGGCTGCTCGGCGGGATCGACCTCGACGCGCAGCTCGACGCGCTCTCGGGCGGGCAGCTGCGCCGCGTGCACCTCGCCGAGCTGCTCGTGGGCGACTGGGAGGTGCTGCTGCTGGACGAGCCGACGAACCACCTCGACGTCGAGGGCATCGCGTGGCTCGCCGAGCATCTGCGCCGCCGGTGGAGCCCGAAGGACGGCGGCCTCGTCGTCATCACCCACGACCGCTGGTTCCTCGACGCCGTGTGCACGCGCATGTGGGAGGTGCACGACGGGGTGGTCGACCCGTTCGAGGGCGGATACGCCGCCTACGTGCTCCAGCGCGTCGAGCGCGATCGGCAGGCCGCCGCCATCGAGGCGAAGCGGCAGAACCTGATGCGCAAGGAGCTGGCCTGGCTGCGGCGCGGCGCCCCGGCCCGCACCTCGAAGCCGAAGTTCCGCATCGACGCCGCGAACGAGCTGATCGCCGGCGAGCCGCCCGTGCGCGACGCCGTCGAGCTGACCCAGCTGGCCACCTCGCGCCTGGGCCGCGACGTGATCGACATCGTGGACGTCGACGCCGGCTACGGCGACCGGACCGTGCTGAGCGACGTCACCCTGCACATCGGGCCGGCGGACCGGATCGGCATCCTCGGCCCCAACGGTGCCGGGAAGTCGACGCTGCTGGGGCTCGTGACGGGCTCGGTGTCGCCGCAGGCCGGCCGGGTCAAGCGCGGGAAGACGGTGACCGTCAAGGAGGTCACCCAGCGTCTCGACGGGTTGCAGGAGCACATGCACGAGCGCATCAGCGACCTCGTGGGCCGTTACCGCACGACCTTCCGCGCCGGGAAGGACGAGGTCAGCCCCGGACAGCTGCTCGAGCGGCTCGGCTTCACCTCGGCTCACCAGAAGGTGCAGGTCAAGGAGCTGTCGGGTGGGCAGCAGCGGCGGCTCGATCTGCTGCTGACCCTGCTCGAGGAGCCCAATGTGCTGGTGCTCGACGAGCCGACGAACGACATGGACACCGACATGCTCGCCGCGATGGAGGACCTGCTCGACACCTGGCCGGGGCCGCTGCTCGTCGTCTCCCACGACCGGTACCTGCTCGAGCGGGTCACGGATCTGCAGTTCGCGGTGCTCGACGGGGCGGTGCGGCATCTGCCGGGCGGGGTCGAGCAGTATCTCGCACTGCGCGCGGCGGCGGAGGCGGCCGGAGCGGGGGCCGGGTCAGGGGCCGGAGCTGGGGTCACCGGCTCGTCGGCGAGCGCCCGGTCCGCAGGTGCAGAGTCCACGGCGGCGGCGACGGGCCCGGCCGACGGGAGTTCTGCGGGAGGCGCCCCGGCGCTCTCGGGTGCCGAGGCGCACGCCGCGCGGAAGGAACTCTCCGCGGTGGAGCGACGGATGCAGAAGATCTCCGCGCAGACCGAGACGCTGCACGCGAAGCTCGCCGACCACGACCAGTCCGACTATCAGGGGTTGCAGGGGCTGACCGATCAGCTGCGCGCGCTGGAGCAGGAGAACGAGGAGCTCGAGGAGCGCTGGCTCGAGCTGTCCGAGCAGATCGGCTGACCGCGGGGCCGGACGGGCGGTCCGTCGGGTCTCGCGGAGGCTCAGGCGGCCTCGGACCGGAGGCAGTAGAGATCGACACGGCGAGACGCCGATCCTCGGGAGCCCTGCGGGTGGGACCTCGTGCCGTCCCGGAGCGGGATCACGAGGGCCTCGAGGGCGTGCTGCAGCGTGGGCAGGGGCTGTGACCCGGGGTCTGTCTGGGGCTGCGGGGCGGGTTCATCCCGCCGTCGCTCGTGGTCTGCCGGTTCTCGCCGGACCCGGTTCCGGTAGGTCCCGAGGGGGTCGAGGTCCACGGCTCCGCGCTCTGCGACCTGCCCGTAGCGGCTGATCCAGCGGACGCCGCGGCGCACGCTCGTCTCGTCCTCGATGACGCGGGCACGCACCCCGGCGCTCTCCTTGGCGTTGTCCGCGGCGCACAGTCCGTTGCCGTTGGCGAGGGAGGTCTCCCCACCCTCGGACCAGGGGACGATGTGGTCCATCTGCCGGATGTCGGCATCGCAGTGCGGGGCGCGGCAACTCTGGTGGGCATAGGTGAGGAAGCGGCGCAGCGCGGGCGGGAAGGCACGGGAGCGGGACTCGACCGCGACCAGCTGACCGTCCTCCGGATCGGTGTACAGGCGGCGCAGCGTGTGCGCGAGCTCGGGATCCGCGGATTCGGCGTCCCTGGCGGTGCGGCGCATCTCCTCGCGCACGTGCTCGAGGGGCACGGCCCCGAAGCCCTCGAGGATCGCGGCGTCGGCATGCTCCGGCGCGAGGAGGGAGCGGTCGGTGATGATGATCCCGAGCTCGAGAGTCGCGGGGTCGACGCCGTCGCCGCGGCCGACGAGGGCGTCCGCGAAGAGGTCGGCCATGATCTGCTGGTGCCCGCGTCGGTCGCCGCCGGCACGCGCGGCCTCCGCCGCGACGGAGAGACCCTTGCGGATCCTGGCGCCGTCCGCCGCGGGGATCAGCGCGGAGACCTTCGCCATCCCGTGCGGGGCGCGACGGATCCGCACGTGCCGCTCTCGGCGGGCCCGATGATGCCGGGGCGCGGCTCCCGCGGTATCGAGGCTGTGGAGCACCTTCTCGGCGAGGTCCGACCACTCCCGGGGGCCACAGTCCTGGTGCTCCTCCAGCCGGGAGGTGAGGATCTCGTCGACCTGCCGACGGATCTCCGGCTCGACCGGGCCGAGCACGACGCCGACCTGATGCACCGCCTCGGGGGACAGAGTGCCCTCCGCGAGGCTCCGCAGCAGACCGGGCAGCGAGAGCACGAGCCGGCGGCAGGTGGCGAGGCTGCGACCGGCCACCGCGCGGGAGGAGCGCAGGGCGAAGGACGCCTCGGTGCGGGCGATGTCGACGGCGCGGCGCGGGCTCTCGCCGCGCTCGGCGCAGTCCTCGCGCACGGCCTCCTCGAGACGGATGAGGGCGCGGGCGCGGATCGCCTCGAGCGCGCCGTCGATCCGAGTGAGCTCGGCGAGCAGGGCGATGGACTCCGGCGCGGTGAGGGCGTCGAGCGTCTCGGAACCCTCGGCGCCGATCCGGGCGAGAGCGTCGCGAGCAGCAGAGAGGTCGACCTCGGCGAGGCGGATGTGCTGGTCCTCCAGCACCGCCCCACCGGCGACCCTGCTCGCGCCGTCCCCCGAAGATGTCATGCCTCCAGTCTCGTACACCCTTTCGAATAGAGCAAGGGGAATCGCCTATCTACTGGGCAGTAGTTTCCTTTTGTGGATAACTACCCACTGGGGAGGAACGATTCTTACTGGCCCCCATTCTTCACCCGTGGGCCCGCACGCCGCACGCTGCACGATTGGCCCGCTCGAGCGCGACGCGCGGCGTGAGAAGAGGGATTTCTCGGGTGCAGGAACGACGAAGCAGGCGGCGCGTCCCTGATATGCAGGAGAATTCTTCCATCGGACGCGCAGGTGATAGCGCGTGGCACACGGCGGGAGGCCCGCCGGAAGACGGACGGGGGCCCACTGGAAGACGACAGAGAGGCCCGCCGGGAGACGAGCGGGAGCCCCTCAGCTCTCCTCGAGCACCCGTGCCCCCGGGGCGTTGCCCTCCGCGATCAGGCAGCTCTCGACGAGCCCCGCCGACTGCAGGGCGGCCGCTACGCCCCGCGCCTGGGCCTCGTCGGCGACCAGCACGGCGATCGTCGGCCCCGAGCCGCTGACCAGCGCACCCAGGGCGCCCTCGCGCAGCGCGGCGGCGAGGACCGGCTCGAGCCCGGGATGGAGGGCGAGAGCGGCGTCCTGGAGATCGTTGTGGAGCGTGCGTCCGAGCAGCTCGAGGTCTCCGCTCGCGAGGGCCTCGAGTTGGCGCGGGTCGATCCGTGGCGCGGGGGCGAGCGTTCGTCCGCGGGCGGCGGCGATCTCGTCGTGCCGGCGGTAGACCTCGGGGGTCGACAGGTGTCCGCCCGGCACGGCGAGCAGCCAGGTGGGGTGCATCGCCGTGAGCACCGAGGAGAGGTCTCCCCCGTTGCCGCGGCCGAGCGCGGTGCGTCCGCGGAGTGCGAAGGGCACGTCGGCCCCCAGCCGCGCCGCGTGGGCGCGCAGCTGCGCCTCGCTCAGCCCCAAGCCCCAGAGTCGGTCGAGGGCCACGAGGGTCGCGGCGGCGTCGGCCGATCCGCCGCCCATCCCGCCTGCGACCGGGACCTCCTTGCGGATGTGCAGCTCCGCGCCGGCGCTCACGTCGTGCTCGGCGCGGAGCTGCTCGGCGGCGCGCAGGGCGAGGTTGCGGCCGTCGAGCGGGATCTCCCCGGGCACGGCCGAGTCGACCGTGAGAGAGAGTTCGTCGGCCGGGACGGCGGTGACGGTCTCGGCCAGGTCGACGGCGTGGAAGAGCGTCTCGAGCACGTGATAGCCCCGCGCGTCCACGGCGCCGACCGCGAGCGAGAGGTTGATCTTGCCCGGTGCCCGCACGACGACCCGCCGCGGGAGGCCCACACCGGCGCCCGAGCCCGCACCGGCCCCCGATCCCGCACCCGTCCCCTGGTCCGCACCCGACGCCGGGACCCCGCTCATGCGGGCACCTCGTCGGCGGCGCGGGCGATGGCCTGGAACTGCGCGATCTCGAGGGTCTCGCCGCGGGCCGACGGGTCCACGCCGGCCGCGCGCAGCACTGCCTCGGCACGGGGTGCGGAACCGGCCCATCCGGCCAGAGCCGCCCGCAGGGTCTTGCGCCGCTGCGCGAAGGCTGCGTCGACCACGGCGAACACCCGGGCGCGTTCCGCGTCGTCCCCGAGCGGGGTCTCGTGGCGGACCAGCTCGACGAGGGCCGAGTCGACGTTGGGCACGGGCCAGAAGATCTGCCGGGAGATCCGACCGGCATGCTCGGTGCGGCCGTACCAGGCGGCCTTCACGCTCGGGGCGCCGTAGGTGCGCGAGCCAGGGCCGGCGGCGAGGCGGTCCACCACCTCGGACTGCACCATCACGAGCGCCGTGCGGATCGAGGGGAACCGCTCGAGCACGGTGAGCAGGATCGGGGTCGCGACGTTGTAGGGCAGGTTCGCGACGAGCGCCGTGGGCTCGCCCGCACGGGGCAGCGACGGCAGCTCGGTCACCTGCAGCGCATCGGCATGCACGAGTCGGAAGCGGTCCTCCGCGACACCGCGGGCCCGCAGGGTGAGCGGCAGCAGCTCGGCGAGTCCGCGGTCCAGCTCGACGGCGACCACGTCGGCTCCCGCCTCGAGCAGGCCGAGGGTGAGGGAGCCGAGGCCCGGACCGACCTCGAGCACGGACCGGCCCGGCTCGAGGCGCGCCCGGCCGACGATCGTGCGCACGGTGTTCGGGTCCATCACGAAGTTCTGGCCCCGCTGCTTCGAGGGCCGGATGCCCGCGGCCTCGGCCAGCTCCCGGATGTCCCGGTGGGTGAGCAGCAGGCCCGCGTTCTCGCGCTCGGCACCCGCCGCGCTCGCGGCGCCGGCCCCTGCGTCCCGGCTCATGCCGCCGCCGTCCACAGCGCGCCGTAGACCGATTCCGTCGTGGCCCGCACCCGTCGGCACGCCTCGGTCAGCTCGGTCCCCGTGACCTCGGCGATCGTGGCCATCGTCAGCGGGATGAGGTACGAGGAGTTCGGGCGGCCGCGGTAGGGCACCGGGGTGAGGAAGGGGGCGTCGGTCTCGACCATCACCCGGTCGAGCCCGACCTCGGCGAGCGCCTCCCGCAGCGGGACGGAGTTCTTGAAGGTCACGGTGCCGGCGAAGGACAGGTACCAGCCGCGGTCGGCGCAGGCGCGCGCGAACTCGGCGTCACCGGAGAAGCAGTGGAAAACCGTGCGCTCGGGAGCGCCGTCGGCCTCGAGGATCTCGAGCACGTCGCGGTGCGCATCGCGGTCGTGGATCTGCAGCGGGAGATCGAGCTCCTTGGCGAGCGCGATGTGGGCGCGGAAGGCGTCGATCTGGGCGGCGCGGGCGCGTTCGTCCTTCCGCGAGGTGCGGAACCAGTCCAGGCCCGTCTCCCCCACCACGACCATCCGCGGTCCGCGGAGGAGCTCGGCGACCTCGGCGAGCGCGGTGTCGAGGTCGACGAGCGGGCGGCCGTCATGGTCGGTGCCGCGGGCGTGGAGCGCCGCCTCGTTGGGGTGGATCGCGACGCCGCCGACGAGGCTCGGGGGGCAGGCGGGATCGGCGAGCAGTGCGGCCGTCCAGCGCACCGCCTCGAGGTCGGAGCCGATCGTGATCTGGCCGTCGATACCGGCTCGAGCCGCCCGGCGGACGTGCTCGCCGACCGTGAGGTGCTGCTCGCCGTCGGCGAAGTCGAGATGGCAGTGGTTGTCGATCACCGGGAACGGCAGCGGCTCGGGCTCCGGCGGCCAGGAGCGATCCCGGGAGGAGCTTCGCGGGTCGATGTCCTCACGGCGGCGCACCGGCTCGGGGGCGGCGGACGCGACGGTCGGCGCTGCGCTGGTCGACGCGGTCTCGGTCTCGTTCGGGGACGGCATGCGACCATCGTAGGAGCCGGGCCGTCGTCGTCCGCCGGGTTCCCCGCGACCGCGCGCCGCGGTGGGATAGCTCACGGGCAGCGGAGGGAGCGCGAGCGCGCGTCCTGTGGCAAGATGGGGCGTCGTTGCGCGTCCCTTTCGTGCACCCGAGCGCCCCGATTCCGCTGGAGTGGGTTCGGGTCGCTGCTCGGGCGGGATGCCGACGCCCGACCATCCTCCGGACCGTCAAGGAGCGTTCCCATGGCAGTGCCCAAGTTCAAGATGTCCCGCGCTCGTACGCGGTCCCGCCGCGCGCAGTGGAAGGCCGACAACGCCGGCCTCGTGCAGGTCACCGTGCGTGGCCGCACCGCCAATGTGCCCCGTCGCCTCGCCAAGGCCTACCAGCGCGGTCTCCTCCAGATCGAGGACTGATCCCGCGCGGGCCCGGCCCCGCAGCTGTCACGACGCCCCCGTCACCCTCCGTGGTGACGGGGGCGTCGTCGTCCTCGTGACGTCCAGCGTGACGATCAGCCCCTCCGCTGCAGGGCGAGGTCGTAGAGCGCGCTCGCGGTGACCCCGCTGCGACCTCGGGCGACCTCCTTCGCGGCGTCCTTGAGGCGCTCCCCCGCCGCGGCCCGGGCCAGCACCGCCTCCACGAGGTCCTCGGCGCTCGCCGTCGTCGGCTCGGCCCCCGCCACCACGATCACGATCTCCCCGAGCACCTCCGTGCCCTCGGCCCAGGCGGTGAGCTCCCCGAGGGTCCCGCGCAGCACCTCCTCGTGGGTCTTCGTCAGTTCCCGAGCCACCGCGGCCAGACGCTCGGCGCCGAAGGCGGCGGCCATCGACGCGAGGGTCGCGGCGGTGCGGCGTGGCGACTCGAAGAAGATCAGCGTGCGCTCCTCCCCCGCGAGCGGCTCGAAGGCGGCGGCGCGCCGACCGTCCCGACGCGGCGGGAACCCTTCGAAGGCGAAGCGGTCCGGGGCGATCCCGGAGGCGGCGAGGGCGGTGAGCACGGCCGACGGGCCCGGCAGCACGGTGACGGGGTGTCCGGCCTCTGTCGCGGCGCGCACCGCGCGGAAGCCCGGGTCCGAGACCACCGGCATCCCGGCATCGGTCACGATCAGCACCCGCTGCCCGGCCGCGAGGGCCTCGAGCAGCAGCGGCGTGCGCTCCGCCTCGTTGTGCTCGTGGTACGAGAGGACCCGCCCGGCGGCCTCGACCTCGAGATCGGTGAGCAGGCGATGGAGGCGCCGGGTGTCCTCGGCGGCGATGAGGTCCGCCGAGCCGAGCGCCCGCACCAGGCGCACCGAGGCGTCGAGCGGATTCCCGATGGGGGTCGCGGCGAGCGTGAGGACTCCGGGCTCCAACATCCCGCCATGCTATCGAGGCAGGGCCATGACCTAGCATGTGCGCGTGCACACGCAGGAGGAGCAGGTCCCGACGCATCGCGCCGAGATCGGCGACGAGCCCGAAGCCCTCCTCGCCTCCTGGCGACGTCGACTGCACGTCGATCACCGCCCCGCCGGGCGTCTCGCCTGGGCGGCGGCGATGGCGATCTTCGGGCTCGCGCTCGTGCTCCGCCTCTGGGGCCTCGGCGGCATCGGTGAGCTGATCTTCGACGAGACCTACTACGTCAAGGACGGCTACGCCCTCACCCAGGAGGGCGTCGAGATGGACTGGCCGGAGGAGCCCGACGCCGCCTTCGAGGCCGGGGACGTCGACACGTACCTCGAGGGCGATCCCGCCTACGTGGTCCATCCCCCGCTCGGGAAGTGGCTGATCGGCGCCGGGATGATGCTGCTCGGAGCGGACAGCCCCTGGGGGTGGCGGATCTCGACCGCCCTCGCCGGCTCCCTCGCCGTGCTGATGGTGACCCTCATCGGTCGGCGACTGTTCCGCTCCACCGCCGTCGGTCTCCTCGCGGGCCTGCTCATGGCAGTCGACGGGATGGCGATCGTGCATGCCCGCACGAGCCTGCTCGACAACTTCGTGATGGTGTTCGCGCTCGCGGCCTTCGGCGCGCTGCTGATCGATCGCGACCGGTTCCGCGCGCGCCTCGCCATGACCATGGCCCGGATCCAGACCTCCGCCGAGGCGGAGCCGCCGCTCGGCGTCCCGGGCGGTCTGCGGCCCTGGCGACTGCTCGCCGGAGTGCTGCTGGGGATGGCCTGCTCGGTGAAGTGGTCCGGGCTGTGGTTCGTGGCCGTCTTCGGGATCATGACCGTGCTGTGGGACTGGTGGGCGCGGCGCACGGTCGCCCGGCGCAGGTGGTTCCTCTCCGGGCTGCTGCGCGATGCGATCCCCGCCTTCTTCGCCACGGTGGGGACGGCGCTGGTCGTCTACGTCGCGAGCTGGTCCGGCTGGTTCGCCTCCGCGATCGGCTACCACCGCCAGGTCGCCGCCGAGCAGGGCGTCGCGACCGGCACCCCGATCGTCGACGCGCTGCACTCGCTGTGGATCTACCACCGGCAGGCCTACGAGTTCCACGTCGGCCTCGACTCGGAGCATCCCTACGAGGCCAGCCCGCTGGGCTGGCTGATCATGCTCCGCCCCACCAACTTCTACTACCGCTCCTACGACTACGGCGAGCAGGGCTGCGAGGTCGCCCGCTGCGCCGCCCAGATCCTGAACGTCGGCAACCCGCTGATCTGGTGGCTGGGTGCCCTGGCCGTCGTGGTGACACTGGTGCTCGCGGTCTGGTTCCGCGACGGACGCGCCTGGGCCGCGCTCTCCGGCATCGCCGCCGGCTACCTGCCGTGGCTGATGTACCTCGACCGGACCATCTTCACCTTCTACGCGATCGCCTTCACCCCCTGGGTGATGCTGTGCCTCGCCTACGTGCTGGGCCTGGTGCTGGGAGGGGAGGACGCGGACCGTGAGCGCCGGCTCGCGGGCGGTCTCTTCGTCGGCTCCCTGATGGTGCTGATCGTGCTGGTCTCGGCCTTCTTCTGGCCCCTGTGGACCGGCCAGGTGATCGACGCCGAGCAGTGGCACTACCGCATTTGGCTGCCCAGCTGGAGCTGACGGCAAACCACGGTCAGCAGGCGCGTCGGAGCACCTGACGCCCGTACGATGTGCGCATGGCTCTGGACTCCGCAGCACTGCGCGATCTCGCCCGCGACCTGGGCGTCGGCACCGACTACTGGGGCTGGGACGGGATCCGGCGCGACGTCGCCGACGACACCCTCCACGCCGTCCTCTCGGCCCTCGGCGTGCACGCCGAGTCCGATGCCGACGTGGCGCGATATCGCGAGGAGCGGGAGTCCGAGCGCTGGCGGCGCACCCTGCCGGCCGTGACGGTGCTGCGCGAGGACCGGGAGACGAGCATCCCGGTGCACGTCCCGCACGGAACGGCCGTGGGGGTCCATCTCGAGCTCGAGGACGGCTCGCGCCGGGACCTCGTCCAGGTCGAGGACTTCACCCCTCCCGTCGATCTCGACGGGGCCCTGCGCGGTCGGGCGCGCTTCGCGCTGCCGGCGGGTCTGCCGCTCGGCTGGCACCGACTGGTCGCCGAGGCCGCCGACGGCCGCCACGAGGCCGACGTGGTCATCGTGCCCGCGCGGCTCACCGTGCACGAGGCGTTCCGCGCCCGCCGGGCCGTCGGCGTGCAGGCGCAGCTGTACTCGGTGCGCTCGGAGCGCTCCTGGGGGATCGGCGATCTCGCCGACCTGCGGGATCTCGCCGCGATCCTCGGGGCCCGTCACGGTGCGGACTTCCTGCTGATCAACCCCCTGCACGCCTCGTATCCGACGCCTCCGGTCGAGCCCTCCCCGTACCTCCCGGTCACCCGCCGCTTCCCGAGCCCGCTCATGCTGCGCATCGAGGACATCGCCGAGTACCGCGACCTGCCCGCCCACGCCCGTCAACGGATCGACCTGCTGCACGCCGAGGTCGCTCCGCTGAATTCAGCCGTCGAGTCGTTGGATCGCGACCGGCCGCTCGCCGCGAAGCTGCTCGCCCTCGAGGAGCTCTTCGCCGCCGGCCTCTCCCCCGCCCGCAGCGCGCTGTTCGAGGCGTTCCGCGCCCGAGAGGGGCAGGGGCTCGAGGACTTCGCCGTGTGGTCGGCCCTCGCCGAGGAGGCCCGGACGGCGCCCGGGGCGGATCCGGCGTCGGCCGCGGAACGACTGCGCGCGCTCACCGAGGCGGATCGCGAGCGGGCCCGCACGGAGCTCGCAGGCCGCGTCGACTTCCACGTGTGGGTGCAGTGGCTGCTGGACCAGCAGCTCGCGGCCGCCCAGACGGCGGCGCGCGAGGCCGGGATGCGGATCGGGATCATGCACGATCTCGCGGTCGGCGTCGAGCAGGTCGGGGCGGACTCCTGGAACCTCGGCGACGTCCTGGCCCGCGGCGCGACCGTCGGCGCCCCGGCCGACCAGTACAACCAGCAGGGTCAGAACTGGAGCCAGCCGCCGTGGCACCCGCAGCGCCTCGCCGAGGCGTCCTACCGGCCCTGGCGGGACATGCTGCGCACCCTGATGCGCCATGCCGGGGCGCTGCGCATCGACCACGTGCTGGGGCTGTTCCGGTTGTGGTGGATCCCCGCGGGGCATCAGGCCTCCGACGGCGCGTACGTCTCCTACGACCACGAGGCGATGATCGGGATCCTCGCCCTCGAGGCGCAGCGCTCGGGCACCCTGGTGATCGGCGAGGACCTCGGCACCTTCGAGCCCTGGGTGCGCGACTGCCTCGTGGATCGCGGGATCCTCGGGACCTCGATCCTGTGGTTCGAGCACGACGGCGAGGGGCGGCCGCTGCGTCCCGAGGACTATCGCGCCCTGTGCATGGCCTCGGTGAACACCCATGACCTCCCGCCGACCGCGGGCTATCTGGCGGGCGACCACGTCGCCCTGCGCCACGAGCTGGGGCTGCTCGAGCGGGGCCTCGACGAGGAGCGGGCGACCGATGCCGCCCAGCGCGAACAGGTGCTCGACCTGCTGCGCGCCGAGCAGCTGCTGCCCGCGCTGCCCACCGACGAGCTCGAGCTCGAGCAGATCGTGGTCGCGCTGCACCGGCATCTGGCCCGCACCCCCGCGATGTTGCTCGGGGTCTCGCTCGTGGACTGCGTGGGCGAGCGGCGGATCCAGAACCAGCCCGGCACGGACGAGGAATACCCGAACTGGCGCATCCCGCTCGCCGATCCGGACTTGCGCCCGATCGGCGTGGATCAGATCGCGTCCGACGCCCGCACCGCTCGCCTGCTCGCCGCCGTGCGGGCCGAGCTGGGCTGAAGGGCGCGGGGTCGAGTCAGGCTGAGCGGCGCGGGGCCCGACACTGCCGGGCTGACCCGGGAGGGTCAGCTCAGCCCGCGGTGACCTGTCCCCACTGCTCGCGCTCGGCGAGGAAGGCGCGGGCCGCGGCCTGGGCGCCCTCGAGCGTGTGGTGGGCGCCCCAGCCGCACTGGACCTCGTTCGCGGCGGGCACCTCGGTGGCCGCCAGGACGTCCTCGAGGGTCGCCGCGAGCAGCGGGGCGACGTCCTCGACGGTGTGGTCGCCGACCAGCAGCACGTAGAAGCCGGTGCGGCAGCCCATCGGGGACACGTCGAGGACGTCGCGGGTGTGGTTGCGCAGATGCTCGGCCATCAGGTGCTCGAGCGAGTGCACGGTCTCGGACTCGAGATGCTCGGCGTTCGGCTGGGTGAAGCGCATGTCGAACTTCGTCAGCACGTCGCCGCCGGGCAGCTCCTTGCGGTCGGCGATCCGCAGATAGGGGGCGGCGACGGTGCGGTGGTCGAGGTTGAAGCTCTCGACGTTCATGCGGGGCTGCTCGGTCACGGGGTTCTCCTGGGGTGGGGGTGGGGGCGGGTCAGCGGCTCGAGCGCGCGGTGCGGCCGCGCACCACGCCGACGAACTCCTGACGGATCGGGTCGTCGGCGCCGCGGGGCCAGACCAGCGCGATGCGGGTGGGCTCGGCGTCGACCAGCGGCCGGTGGGCGGCGTCCTTGCGATGGTGGAGCCGCGCGAGGGAGAGCGGCATGCGGGTGTAGCCGATGCCGGTCGCGACGACGGCCACGCGGTCCGCGGCGTCGTCCGGATGCTCGGCCCGGATCTCCGTCTCCTCCGCGAGATCGTCCTCCGTGACCTCCTCGAGGAGGCTGAGGACGTTCTCCGTCGCGACCACGACCGCGGGCCGCTCCTCCCACAGGGCGACGACGTGCAGATCATCGTCGGTGACGGGCAGGCGCACGAAGCACATGTCCACCTCGCCCGCGGCGAGGGCGTCCCGCTGGTGCGAGAGCGGCACCGGGATCAGGTCGAGTCGCGCGGGTCGACGTCCGGTCCTCCAGCGGCGCAGGAAGCGGTCGGGCTCGACGCCGGGCACGAAGCCCACGCGGAGATGCGGGTGGTCCATGGGGCCAGCGTACGGCCCCCTCCGGGTCAAGCGGCGCTGACGGAGGGCAGGATCCGGGCGAGCAGCTCGCGCAGAGACCCCGCCGAGATCTCCCGCACCTCGACCCGGTCCTCGGGCGAGGAGGGGGTGTCCATGGCGTGCACCGAGGTGGCGGTCGCCATCACGGAGAGCTGGGAGGAGCCCTCGCCGGAAGCGCTCGTGATGACGGTCAGCGCGCGGGTGTCCGCGAGGCGGCGCCCGATCGGCGAGTCGGCCTCGAGCTCGGCGGCGGTGCCGGTGACGGACTCGCCGTCCTCCTCCCCTGCCACCTGGGCCTGGTCGACATAGCGGGCGAGCCGCTCGGGGACGACGGACCGGGTGGGGAGGCTGAAGTGGTGGAAGCCGTCCGCGGTGACCAGCTCCTCGAGGATGCCGTCCTGCGGGAAGACGTAGAGCATGAGGCTCGTCGCCTGCTCCTCGACCTGGCGGGTGAGGTTGAGGATCGCGAGCGGCATACCGCGCAGGGTGAGGAGTCCGGCGAGGGTGGGATCGAGCTGGGCGGCGCGGGTGACGGTCTGCCCGGTCTCGAGGTCCTCGCCCTCGGGCTGCTGCCGGGACTCGTCGAGCACCACCAGGCCGCGGGCGATGAGGGAGCGGGCGGCGACCGCGGCGGCCTGCTCGCGATCGAAGCCGGAGGCCTCGAGGAAGGGGCTGCCGGCGAGCTCGGCGCCCTCCAGCCCCTCGAGGGCCAGGAGCTCCTCATCGCTGAGCACGGCGAGCACGGAGGGGTCCTCGGCCGCGGTGGCGAGCAGGGCGTAGGCACCGGCGGCGTCGCGCTCGGAGATCAGGGTGGGGCTGGTCATGTCACCGATCCTAGGGGGTGGGGGCGGGGCTGGTCAGGGCTGGTCATGGCTGGTCAGGGATGGCCGAAGAGGGTCGGGGTCAGAAGCCGAAGGCGTCGCCGAGACCGTCGATGGCCCCGCCGATCGCATCGCTCGCCGTCGAGGCCGCGTCGCCGATCGCCTCGCCCGCCGTCGAGACGGCCCCGCCGATGGCATCGCTCGCGGTCGTCGCCGCTCCGCTGATCACGTCGCCGGCGGTCGAGAAGGCACCGCCGACGGTCGAGGTGATCCCGTCCCAGTTGCGGTAGATCTCCCGCCCGAGGTCCATGCCGACGGAGACGATCCCGAGACCGGCACCGATCGCGCCGACGATCGGGGCGGCGGGTCCTGTGAAGGGCGCGGCGATCAGCAGGGCTCCGCCGACGGCGCTGAGGCTGCCGCTCACGCCGCCGTAGACGTCGCCGGAGGTGAAGCCCTTGTAGGCATTGATGCCGCCGGTGATCACGTCGACGGCCGGCAGCACCTTGCCGAGGCCCCGGCCGGCGGTCTTCAGCCAGGGGGCGACGTCGTCGAGCTTGTTCAGGACCGAGAGCGGCTTGAAATCACCGAGGGCGTTGGGGATGCCCAGCTTGGAGAGCAGCTTCTCACCGGCCGCCTGCCAGCCCTTGCCGCCCTGGAACAGCTCGTCGAGGTAGGCGGACTTCCAGAGCTTCGACAGCCCGGCCTCGCTGAGCTTCGCGAATTCGTCGGCAGCGCTGGGGATCGCGTCGATGAACTTCATCATCTTCTGGACGCCGCCGTAGATCCCCTGGCCCTTCAGCCAGACGTCCTTCAGCAGGCCCAGCGGATTCCAGCCGCCGCCCTCGCCGCTGCCGCCGCCGGAGCTGCCAGCCGCCCCGCCGACATCCGAGGCCGAGTCCTGCTCCTCGGCGTGCCGATCGAGCTCGTTGCGCTTCTCCAGGATCCGCTCGGAGCCCTGCGAGAAGGAGGGGGCGATGCGGGAGGCCCAGTCCTGGCGGAAGGCGTCCGCATCAGTGCCGCGCCAGATGCTGTCATCCATCACGAGCGGTTCGAGCGCGTCCCGCAGCTCGCCGAGCCGCCGCGCGCGCTCGAGCATCGACTGCGCGTGATCGCGCAGCTGCTCGGTGTCCGCTCCGTAGAAACCGCTCATCGTCCTGACGCCCCTGTTCGTCCCCGGCGCGCACCGGTCGGTGCGGCCCTCGTGATGCCGGGACCACCGTAGGCGGGGCGCCCGGAGGAGGGCCATGGGGAGGACTCCCCATGGCGGTCGACCGCGCCGCGCCGTCCCCTACGATCGTCGCGTGAACACCGTGGATCCTCGAGCCGCCGACAACGGATACGCCGCCGCGCTGTCCCACAACGAGCTGTACGCGGACCTGGGGCTGCGCCGCACGGGAGACGTGCTCGAGCCTTCCGAGCGGGCGCTGCTGGCCCTCCCCGCCGTCGCGAGCGACGCCCCCACGGTCCTTATCGTCACCGATTCCCGGGTGGTGCTCTCTCGGGTCGGCGGGTGGCGTGCCCGGGCGAAGGCGCTGCGCTCGATCCCCGCCGCGAAGGTGCGGGGGGTCGAGTACCAGAAGGGTGCCTTCACGCGGCTGCGGCTGCTGGTCGACGGCGAGCGCGACCTGAGGCTGCTCCCCCACCGCAAGGACGACGCCGAACGCTTCGCGGGAGAGCTCGACCACCTCCTCCGCACGGGGTCCCTGCCCGGCTGACGGGGCGGCTCCGGAGCGCCGCGGCGCTCAGGCGGCCGACGACCCGCGCGCGGCGCGAGCGGGGTCCTCTGCACGGGCGGCGCCCTCCGCGCTGGCGAGGACCCGCAGCAGCTCGGCGGTGTAGCGCCCGGGCCGGGTGAGGTTCACGAGATGGGTGCCGTAGGGCAGGACCACCAGGCGGCCGTGCGCCGCCGCGGCGGTGAGGGAGCGCTCGTGCAAGCGCAGCTGGTCGAAGCGACCGTGGAGGAAGGTCACGGGCGCCTGCGTGCGGTGAAGGTCCCGGAGCGGATCGAGAGGTCCGACGGCGCGGAGCGCGGAGCCGACCGTCTCGAGATCCGCCCGTCCCCCGCGCAGGTACGCCCGGGAACCGTCGGCGCCCAGTAGGAGCCGGAGCAGGCGGGGATCCGCGTCGGCCCCTGCGCCGGGCAGCCGATCGGTCGCCGCGATCAGCGCTGCGTAGAGGCGGGCGGTCAGGGGCGAGGGGCGGACGGCGGCGCCGCAGGCGGTCAGCGAGCCGAGACGGGCAGGGCGTCGGCCGGCGACCGCGATCGCCAGCAGCCCGCCGAGGGAGCTGCCCACCAGGTGCACGGGCCCCTGACCAGGGGCGGTGGCGAGCGCGTCCTCGATCCCCGCGAGCGCGGCCTCGAGGAGGAAGGGCTCCGCACGTCGCGTGCCGTGCCCGGGAAGATCCGGGGTGAGCACCTCGTGCCCGGCGGCGCGCAGCCCGGGCAGCTGCAGATCCCATTGGCTGCGGGAGGTGCGCGCCCCGTGGACCAGGACGACGGGCCAGGGGCTCATACCGGCAGCGGCGCGCCGGCCGCGCAGCGGCGCAGGATCTTGGTGAACCGCTTAGGTCGCGAGAGGTTGGCGATGTGCCCGGCGTCCTCGAGCACCACCAGCTCCCCGTCGCGCGCGGCCTCGAGGAACAGCGCCTCATGACGGCGGAACGGATCGTGCTCGCCGTTGACGAAGGTGATCGGCACGGAGATCGCGGCGACGTCCGCGAGCAGGTCGATCCCGCCGATCGCGCGCACCACCGCGGCGACCACGCCGTGGGCGCGACCGCCGCCGTAGTAGCGGCGGGCCGCCTTGCGGCTGTGCCGACGGGCGAAGGAGCGCTCCACGCGGGAGTCGGAGTCGCCGGGGAGCCAGTCCTTCATGGTCATCCACAGCCCGTAGAGGCGGGCGAGCGCGGGGCCGGGGACGATCGTGCAGTCGGCCGCGACGACGCCGGCGAGGCGATCCGCGGAGCGTCCCGCCCAGTGGAGGGTGAGATAGCCGCCCAGGGACAGGCCCACGAGCAGCGGCGGCTCGGCGCAGGCGTCGACGGCCGCGTCGATCGTCGCGAGCGCCGCGTCGACGGTGAACGGCTCGCCGCGGCGCGTGCCGTGCCCGGGAAGGTCCGGGGCGTGGACCTCGAAGCCCTTCTTCCGGAGCCGGCGCACCTGGCCCGCCCACATGCTGCGGGAGGAGCGCACGGCGTGGATCAGCACGATGCTGTGCGTCATCCCCATCCCCTCCCCCGATGAGCGCGCGGGCCGCCCGCGCTGCGCTGGGAGCGTACCGGAGTGAGCACGGCTACGACGCGGGGATGTGAGCGATCGGGCGGCGGGCTCAGTCGGCGGTGGCCGGCTGCCGGACCGGGGGCGGCGCGAGCAGCGTCGCGAGAGTCGCCAGGGTGTCGCGCAGGGCGATCGAGGGCTCCAGCAGCCACTGGATCTGCAGGCCGTCGGAGGCGGCGATGACGAGCGCGGCGATGTGCGCGGGATCGACGTCGTCGCGGACCGCCCCCGCCTCCTGCTCGGAGCGCAGGGCGGCGGTGAGCGATTCCCGCAGGTGCTCGAAGCGGGGGGCGAAGAAGTCTCGCGAGGGGCCGGCGTCGGCCTCGAGCGAGGCGGCGACGAGCGTCGAGTAGAGCTTCACCAGCCCGGGCATCTCGACGTTCAGCACAGCGGCCCGCACCATCTCGTCGACGGCCCGGCTGACCCCGCTGCTGTACTCCTCCCCGCGCTCCGCGGCGTCCCGCTGCGCCTCGGCGTGCTGGTAGACGGCGACCAGCAGCTGCTCGCGGGAGTCGAAGTAGTGCAGCAGGGCCGCATGGGAGACGCCGATCGAGGTGGCGATGCGCCGCAGCGAGGTGCCGTCCGAGCCGCGCTCGCGGAAGACCTCGATCGCCCGGTCGAGGATCTCCTGCCGCCGCGCAACGCCCTTGGAGTACGCCCCGGGGCGACCGATCGCGACGGGTTCCTCGGGGGTCGCCTCGAGAGGTGCGTCGGGGTGCGTCTCCGGGGCTCCGTCCGGGGGCGTCGAGGGGGGCTCTGGGGGCGTCGCGGGCGTCATGGGCCGAACTCTAGCCCGCCAAAGCCTCCACATGGAGGTTTTTGCGTGCTAGCGTTCTTCCACCACGTCGGTGAGACGTGGCTCTCGCCCGACGATGACGCGTGAAAGAGGACCTTCGTGACGACACCCCTCGCCTCCATCCAGCTCTACACCCTCGCCGCCGAGTTCTCGGCGGACATGGACGGCTCCCTCGCCAAGCTCTCCGAGATCGGCCTGAAGAACGTCGAGGCCTTCGACTTCGTGCGCCGCCCCCAGGAGATCCGCGAGGCCCTGGACAAGGCCGGCCTGGCCTCCCCCACCGGCCATGCCCCGCTGCTCTCCGACGAGCTGTGGACCCCGGACGGCTCCATCCCCACCCCGGCCCAGGAGGTCGTCTTCGAGGCGGCCGCCGAGATCGGCATCAAGACGGTCTTCGAGCCCATGGTCGCCGCCGATCGCTGGCTGACCGAGGACGGCGTGAAGGACATCGCCGAGCGCCTCAACGCGGCCGCCGAGAAGGCCAAGGGCTTCGGCCTCGCCGTCGGCTACCACAACCACTCCCAGGAGTTCGTGGCGTCCTTCGACGGCGTCACCGCCTACGAGTACTTCATCTCGCTGGTCGATCCGTCGGTCCAGATCGAGCTGGACCTGTTCTGGGCCCTCGCCGGCCAGCAGGACGTCGTCGCCCTCATCGAGCGCCTCGGCGACCGCGTGACCGCGATCCACGTGAAGGACGGCAAGGCCCCGGCCTCGAACCCCTTCGCCCCGGACGCCCCCAAGTTCTCCTCCGCCGACCTCGACCAGCGTCACGCCGGCGAGGGCGATGTGCCCACCGAGGCCGCCCTGAAGGCCGCGAAGAACGTGCAGTACGCCGTCATCGAGTACGACAACGCCCCCGGCGACGTCTTCGAGGACATCCGCGACAGCTACACCTTCCTCGTCGAGGGGGGCTTCGTCGCATGAGCGCCCCCGTCGGCGTCGGTTTCATCGGCGTGGGCGTCATCTCCGACACCTACCTCGAGAACCTGAACTCCTTCCCGGACGTCGAGGTGCTGATCCTCGGCGACCTCGATCTCGACCGCGCTCGATCCCAGGCGGAGAAGCACGGCGTGCCCGCGCACGGCTCGGCCCAGGACGTCCTGGACCACCCGGGCGTGCAGGTGGTCGTCAACCTGACCATCCCGGCGGTCCACGCCGAGATCTCCTCCGCGGCGATCGCGGCCGGCAAGCACGTGTGGACCGAGAAGCCGCTGGGCCTGGACCGCGAGTCCACCGCCGCGCTGCTGAAGGCCGCCGACGAGGCGGGCCTGCGCGTGGGCTGCGCCCCCGACACGGTGCTCGGCCCCGGTGTGCAGACCGCCAAGCGGGAGATCGCCAAGGGCACCATCGGCCGTCCCCTCTTCGCGCAGACCTCGATGCAGTACCAGGGCCCCGAGGTCTTCCACCCGAACCCCGGCTTCCTCTTCGCGAAGGGCGCCGGCCCGCTGCTCGACATCGGTCCGTACTACTTCACCACCCTGGTGAGCCTGTTCGGCACCGTCGACAAGGTCGCCGCCGTAGGCCTCAAGGCTCGCGAGGAGCGCGAGATCCAGGTGGGCCCGAACGCCGGGCAGACCTTCCCCGTCGAGGTCCCCTCGACCATCTCGGTGCTGACCCAGTTCGAGGCCGGGCAGACCGGCACCTCCCTGGTCAGCTTCGACTCGCCGCTCGCCCGCCAGGGCATCGTCGAGATCCACGGCACCGAGGGCTCCCTCGTGGTCCCCGACCCGAACATGTTCGAGGGCCGGATCGCCTACGTGAAGCCGTTCGAGTCCTTCGGCGAGCGCCCGCCGGAGCAGAACTGGATCGAGGTGCCCCAGGAGGGCGTCGTCGTCGGCCGCGGCATGGGCCTGCTGGACATGGTCCGGGCCATCGCCGAGGACCGTCCGCACGTCGCGAGCGGCGAGCTGGGCTACCACGTGCTCGACGTGATGCTCTCCGCCGAGGAGTCCGCCGCCTCGGGCGAGTTCGTCACCGTGAACAGCTCGGTCGGCGAGATCCCGCTGGTCCCGGTCGACTTCGACCCCCTCGCCGCGACGATCTGAGGATCTGAGGATCTGAGGATCTGAGCCGCCGCCTGCGACGACACCCCCTGCACCGCACGGTGCAGGGGGTGTCGTGCTGTGGGATGCCGTGCGGTTCGCGCGTGGGTCAGCCGCGCTGTGCGAGCCCGTACTCGCGCGAGTGGCCGGTGTCGAGGTCGGTGATCCGCAGGCCGACGATGCCCGAAGGGTGCACCGTGTAGACCTCCTCCACCTCGGGGCCGTCCTCGCGGCGCCGCACGGGCCGGCCCAGGAGGGTCTCGCCGTCGAGGTGCTGCAGGGCGGGGTCGAAGGGGAAGAGCACATCGGCGTAGGGCACCAGGTCGCCGCGCGGCTCCCCCGCCGCGTCGACGGCGCCGTGCTCGACCACCCGGAACCAGCCGAGGTCGTGCGCGGCCCGGTAGCGGCGGGTCACCGTCCGCACCCCGCTCTCGGGCAGCGGCGCGTCGCGGGTCAGGATCGGATCGAAGGCGACGCCGCCTCCCGCCTCCCGTTCCCGGAAGACACCGAGGCCGCGGGAGAGCCTGTCGGTGAGGGTCACGCCCGCGTCCGGGTCGGCCGCGATCGCGAGTCCGATCGCGGTGGACGCCGCGGGATACGGGGAGCGGTGCACTCGGCGTCCGAAGCGCTCGCGCAGCATCCGCGGCACGAGCGGCAGGGCGGTCGCGCCGCCGACGAGGTGGATCCCCGCGAGGGCGGAGTCGCGGTCCAGGGCGCCGACGAGAGGGGCGATCTCCTCGATGGTCCGGTCGACCAGCGGGGCGGCGGCCGCGTACAGCTCCTCGACGGGGATCAGGGCCGGCTGGTCGGAGACCGTCTCGGGACGCTCGACGAGGATCCGGCGGGTCTGCGGGGCGATCCGCTCCTTCGCGCCGCGCGCCTCCTCGAGCAGCGCGGCCCGCGGAGCGGGGTCGAGATCCTCGAGGGAGGTCCCGGTGCCGCGGAGGGCGAGCTCGGCGAGGAGCACGTCGACGTCGTCCCCGCCGATCCGGGCGATGCCGACGCTGTCGAGCACCTCGTGGCGCGTGCCGTCGGTCTCCAGCAGGGACGCGTCGAAGGTGCCGCCGCCGAGGTCGTAGACGGCGATGCGGGTGCGGCGCGCGGTGAGGGAGCGCGCCTGGCGGTGGGAGAACTCGAAGCCCGCCGCGGAGGGCTCGTTGAGCAGGCACAGCACCTCGAAGCCGGCCCGCCGGAAGGCCTCGAGGGTCATCACGCGCTGGGCGGAGTGGGCGTGGGCGGGGACCGAGACCGCGGCCGGCACGGTGCCGTCGCCCCGCCCGACGACCTCCGCGGGCAGCGCCGCGCGCACCGCGGCGAGGAAGCCGGTGAGCAGGTCCAGCAGCGGCAGCTCCCGCGAGCCGATCCGCACCATCATGCCCGGATGTGCCTCTGGGTCGGCGAGCAGGCGCTTGAAGGACCGCAGGTGCGGGGCGCCGTCCTGCGCGGCCCGCACCGCGGCGTGACCGTGGACCAGCCGGTCCCCGTCGAGGGCGATGACGGAGGGCACGTGGTCCTGGGGATCCCCGTCGGGGTCCGGGACGGTCAGGACGGGATAGTTGCCGCGGTCGCCGCCCGCGACGATGGTTCGCGTGGTGCCCAGATCGATGCCGATGCGCATGTCCTGACGCTAACCCGGAGCGGCAGTCCGGACCACCGCGTGTCCAGGGGTGGAGGCGGCTCCGGGGCGGGACGCAGAAGGCCGCGGCACCCCTGGAGGATGCCGCGGCCTCGGCCTGCGGTGGAGCTAGGGGGATTCGAACCCCCGACCTTCTCATTGCGAACGAGACGCGCTACCAACTGCGCCATAGCCCCATGTCGTCGAGCGACCAGAGCAGGTTAGCACTGCGGGGAGGATGCTCGCACACCAGGTCAGCCGCCGTTGACGAGGATCACATGGGCGTCGGGGTGGACCCGGCGGCGCGCGCCTCGCGGGCCGCCTGCAGCTCGTCCATCAGGCGGTCGAGCACCTCGATCCGCTCCGGGCCGGTGCAGGCGGCGTAGGCCGGCTGGTGGTGCGCCGGACGGCGCGGATCGCCGAGCGCCGGCCAGGTGCGCAGCGAGCCGCCGGCCCGCTCGAGGAGGTGGAAGCCCGCCGCCACGTCCCAGGCGTTGATCGAGCCGAGTCCCGTCCCATCCGCCCAGCCAGCGGCGACGTAGGCGAGCTCGATCGCGGCGGATCCGAGATGGCGCACGGCGGAGACCCCCAGGTGCAGATCGCTCGCGGCGCGGGCGGCGACCTCCGGCTCCTCGGAGATGATCCGCTGGCTGGGGTAGCCGGTGACCAGCAGGGCATCCGCGGCCGGCTTCGTGGCGCGGGGGGCGATCTCGCGCCCGTTGAGGAACGCGGGCCCGTCGGCGGCCGTGAAGACCTGGTGCAGGATCGGCACGTCGATGACGCCCGCCACGAGGCGCTCGTCCTCGCCGGTGCCGATCGCCACCCCGATGGAGACGCAGAACAGCGGCAGGCCGGCCGCGAAGTTGCTGGTGCCGTCGATCGGGTCGACGTAGAAGGAGACCTGGTCCGGGCCCGCTTCCTCGGCGGGACGCTCCCCGCCCTCCTCCCCCACGATCCGGCAGTCGGGCAGGGCGGCCCGCAGGGAGGCGACGATGATCTCCTCGCTGCGACGGTCGTGGACGGTGACGATGTCGTGGCTCGAGGTCTTGTACTCGCGGTCGAGCGCGTCGCGGTCCAGCGAGCGGAGGTACTCGGCCGCCTCGTGGGCGGCGGCGACCGCGATGCGGAGCAGCTCGTCGGCGGAGGGCGTGGGGGCGGAGGCGGGCTGGATGCTCATCGCGTCCAGCCTACGGCGGGGCGCTCAGGCCGCGGGTGCGACGCCCAGCAGGTGGCGCAGGTACGGGGTGAGCAGCAGACCTTCGGGATCCACGGCCGCCCGCACGGCCCGGAAGTCCTCGAAGCGCGGGTACAGCGCCGCCAGCTCCCATGCGCCGAGCCAGTGCCGCTTGCCCCAGTGGGGCCGGGCCGCGAAAGGGGCGAGGGTGCGCTGGACCAGCAGCAGGTAGGGGCCGGGGTCCTCGCGGTGGTAGCGGTGCGCGGCGAGGTACACGGTGTCGCGTCCCGAGGCGGTGGAGAGCCAGACGTCATCGGCGGCGGCCCGGCGGATCTCGAGCGGGAAGGTGACGCGCACCCGCTCCTCCTCGAGCCGGCGCCGCAGCGCCGTGAAGGCTTCCTCGAAGCGCTCGGCAGGGATCGCCCACTCCGACTCGTGGAAGCGCACGCGGCGCGGGGCGGCGAAGACGGCCGCGGAGTCGTCGGTCACGGCCGAGCCCGCGAACACGCGGGAAGCGACCTCTGCGACCGGCCGGCTCGCGGCGGGCACGGCGGAGGCGGCGCGGCACAGCACCTCCCAGGCGCCGTTGCCGAGCACTTCCCGCTGCAGCAGCTCCGCCGCGCGCCCCGGGCGGAGGACGGGAGTCTCCGCCGGGACGCGCACGGCGGTGCGCACGGTCGCCCGCGAGGTGCGCGGGAACCAGAAGAACTCGTGGTGGTCCTCCTCCCGGGAGCGGGCCGCGAACGCCCGGACGGTGCCGTCGAGGTCCTCGGTGCTCTCGGTGAGCGCGAGCCGGAATCGCGGCACGCATGCGAGCGTCACCTCGAGCACGACCCCGATGACCCCCAGGCCCAGCCGCGCCGCCTCGAAGAGGTCAGGATCCTCGGCGGGCGAGGTCTCCACGATGCTGCCGTCGGGCAGGGCGAGGCGCAGGCCGCGCACCATGCCGGCGAATCCGGTGAAGGCCGCTCCCGTGCCATGGGTGCCGGTCTGGATCGCGCCGGCGATCGACTGCCGGTCGATGTCCCCCATCACCTCGAGCGCCAGACCGTGCGGCGCGAGCAGGTCCGCGATCTCCCACAGCCGAGTGCCGCCGCGGAGGGTGACGAGACCACTGGCCCGATCCGCGCGGACCAGTCCCTGGTAGTGGTCCAGGCTCATCGCCGCGCCGTCGGTCGCGGCGAGGGGACTGAAGGAGTGACCGCCTCCCACCACCCGCAGCGGCCGGCCGGCTGCCCGGGCGGCCGCGATCCCGGCGAGCACCTCCGCCTCGCTGCGCGGGGTGAGGATCTGCTGCGGGGACCAGCGGTGGCCTCCGCTCCAGGTGCGGGTGGGGACGGCGGGTCGACGGGTCATGCGGGGCTCCTTCGCACCGGGATGACGGCGGTCGTGAGGTCAGAGGAACAGGGCGCCCTCGCCCCGGTAGGTCGGGACCGCGCCGACGAGGGCGGGCTCGGGATCGCCGGCGACGAGGAGATAGGTCAGGGCGTGCTCTGCCGGTTCGCCGGCCTTGGCGTGCCGCAGCCAGACGGTGTCCCCCACCCGGAGTCGATCGGCCGCGGGGCCGAGGACGGGGGTCTGCACCTCCCCCGCCGCCTCCTGCGGGGCGTAACGGAGACCGGGCGGATGCGCGATCGTGGGCAGTCGGTCCGGGCCCGGCGGGCCGCTCGCCACCCAGCCTCCGCCGAGCACGGTGGCGACCCCGGGCGCGGGCCGACGCACCACCGAGACGCCGAGATGCAGCGCCGGTCGCGGGGAGAAGTCCCGGAAGCCGTCGAAGAGACCCGGGCCGATGAGACCGGACCCCGCGGCGACCTCGGTGACCGCGCTCTCCGCGGCCGTGGACTCGAGGGAGCCGGTGCCGCCGCCGTTGACGAACTCGAGCTCCGCCACCTCGCGCACGGCCGCGACGGCCGCCGCGCGGCGGCGGGCGACATCCGGACGGGAGAGCCGCTTCATGGCCCGCACCGCGGCGCCGTACGGTGTGGCGGCCGCGTCGGCGACCCCGGCGATCTGCCCCTCGTAGGCCATCATCCCCACCAGCTGCAGGGCCGGCCGGTCCTGGATCTCGCGCGCCAGCGCGGCGGCCTGGGCCGGAGTGCGGACCGGGGAGCGGTGCGCGCCGACGCGGACTCCGGGCAGCGGCGCGTAGGAGACGTCGACCTCGAGCGCGACCCGCAGCGGCGGACGGTCGCGGCCGAGGCGGAGATCCGCGGTCGCCGCGAGGATCAGGTCCGCCTGAGCGGACTCGTCGACCATGAGCGTGATGGCGCGCAGCGCGTCGGGCCGCGCGGACAGGCGGCGCAGCGCTCCCGCCTCGGCGGTGGGATAGGCGACGACCACGTCGCGGGCTCCGTGGTCCACCAGCCAGAGCGCCTCCGGCAGGGTGTAGGCGAGCACGCCTCGGGTCGCGGGGTGGGCGAGCGCCCGCTCGAGCAGGGCGCGGACGCGCAGGGACTTCGAGGCGATGCGGATCGGGCGCCCGCTCGCCCGGCGGGCGAGGTCCTCGAGGTTCGCGTCGAAGGCGTCGAGGTCGAGCACCGCGATCGGGCGCTCCCGGTATCCCTCGGCGTCGAGGAGCGCCGCGATCGCCGCGATCCCCGGGCGGGTGGTCATCTCAGGCGCGGCGGCGGGCGAGGACCTCGTCGAGGCCCAGGTCGAGGGCCGGCGGTGCGGCGGCCTCATCGGCCGCCTCGATCGCCTCGACGCCGTCCCGCTCGAGCGGCACCGCGGTGGCGCGCAGGGACTCGCGGTGGGCGGCGTGGCGCGTCGCGAGGTCGTCGACCTCCCCGCGCAGGACATAGGTGGGCAGCGGCACGGGGCGCGGGATCCACTCGCCCGGCGCGGCGACCTGCTCCGCGGCCCGGGCGGAGGTGGTCTCGAGGGGAGCGCGACGCACCGGCGCCTCGGACTCCTCGCCGGACACCCTGGCGACGGTCGCGGCAGGCTCGACAGATCCAGTGCCCGGCACCGACTCGCGAGCACGCGGAGCCTCCGCAGGGCCCGCACCCCGGGCCGCGGCGCGGCGAGCGGTCTCCTGCTCCGCGCGCTCCTGGCGCGCCAGGGTCGCCGCCCGGGTGGCCCGGGCGCGGCGCTGGACCTCGGCACGGCGCAGACCCGCCAGGTAGATCAGCAGGGCGCCCCCGGAGATCAGCGGCACCCACCAGCTCACGGGGCCGATCACCGCGGCCACGACGAGCGCCGCGGTGCCGAGCGCGAGAGCCGCGAGCAGCACGCGCATGAGGCGGCGGGAGCGCTGCCGCTCCTCGGAGAGGTCGATGCGGACCCCGGGGTCCGCGTCGAACCGGGGCCGACGGGTGGGATCAGCGGGGCGCAGGAGCAGGCGGTCCTGGGGCATGGGGGCGGTCACCTCACGGCTGGGCGAGCGGCGGGCGTGGACGGCCTCGGACAGATCCCGGGCCTCCGAGGACATCTCGGCGATCTCCTGGGCGCGGGCGCGCCCCATCACCTCGCGCCGGCCGGCGGTGCGAGGGAGGGCGTACGCCACCCACAGCAGCAGCAGCAGAGCGAACAGCACGGCTCCGAGGTTGATGGTCTCCACGAGCCCAGGGTAATGACACCGATGTGATTTCCCTGGTCACGTCGCGGGCGTGTCGGCCCCGAACTCCGTCCGCAATCTCGCGAGCACCCCGCGGCCCTCCGCGTCGGTCACGACCTCCTCCGCGGTGAGGGCGAAGACGAGATGGTCCCGCCAGGCGCCGTCCACGAAGATCGCCCCGCGGCGCAGTCCCTCGGGCCGCAGGTGCAGCTTCTCGACCACCCGGAGGCTGGGGGCGTTCTCCGGGCGGACCGTGACCTCCACCCGGTGCATCCCCATCTCGGCGAAGAGGTGGTCGATGACGAGCGCGGCGGCCCGGGGGACGAGACCCGCCCCGGCCTGATCGCGGTCGATCCAGTACCCCAGCACCGCGGTGCGCAGCGCGCCGTACTGCAGCGGACCCGCGGTGATCTGCCCGACCAGACGGCCGTGGACCTCGAGGGCGAAGGGGAGGTACGCGCCGCGCCGCGCCTGCTGCTCGTTCCAGCGGCGCAGCACCGGGAAGGGCAGGGTGCTGCGCGGACGATCGGGGTCGGCGGCGTCCCAGGGGCGCAGCCAGTCGCGGTTGCGCTCGCGGAGACGCTCGAAGGCGCCCCGGTCCCGGCGACGCAGCGGCCGCAGCACCAGTTCCCCGTCCCGCAGCGTCAGCGGCCACACGTGCACCATCGCGCCATCGTACGGCCGGGCGGACCCCCTGCCCCGACGACGCGCATGTGCGACCCTGCAGGCATGGACGAGGCGACCGGTCACGAGCTCCCGGAGACTGAGCACGACGACGGAGACGTCAGGGGGACCGTCGGCGGGGACGACGCCGTGCACCGCGGTGGCGCCGCGCGCGACGCGCTCCCCGCACAGAAGCAGGAGCTGCGGATCCGACTGCGAGCCGAGCGACGCGCCCGCTACAGCGGGACGGAGGGCGCTGTGCGGCGGGCCGCGGAGGCCGCGGCGCTGCGCACGGCGGGCGACCCCCTGATCGAACGCAGCCGTGAGCGGCCGACGGGCGAGCCCCTGCGGGTCGCCGCCTTCCACCCCACCCCCACCGAGGCCGATGTTCTGCCGCTGGTCCGCGCGCTCGCCGAGCACGGCGCCGAGCTGCTCTTCCCCGCTGCGGCCGGCGAGGAGCTGGACTGGATCCGCTGGGACGGGCGGTCGGACTTTGTCCCCTCCCCCGGCCGCGGCTTCGGCCGCGAGCCCGACGGTGAACGGCTCGGCCCCGAGGCCGTGGAGAGCGTCGACCTGGTCCTCGCCCCGGCCCTCGCCGTGGACCGCTCGGGCACCCGGATCGGTCACGGCGGCGGGTACTACGACCGAGCGCTGAGCCGCCTGCCCGCCACCACCGAGGTGCTCGTCGTCGTGCATCCCCACGAGGTGCTCCCCGCCGGGGCGCTGCCCCGCGGGCCCCGGGACGTGCCGGTGGCCACAGCTCTCACGGCCGTGGGGAGCGTCTGCCTCACCACACCGTGAGGACCACGCCTCCGTGCGCGCCGTAGACTGCCTCCGGTCGCTCCGCTCGCGACCCCAGAGAGAACGCCCCGGAGGAACCTCGCGTGCCCACCTACGTCTACGCCTGCAAGAACTGCGGTCACCGCTTCGAGCAGTACCAGAGCTTCAGCGAGGACTCGCTCGTGACCTGCCCCGAGTGCACGCAGGACGCGCTGCGCAAGGTGTTCGACTCCGTGGGCATCGTCTTCAAGGGCCCGGGCTTCTACTCCACCGACTCCTCCACGAGCGGGAAGAGCACCGTCGGCAGCTCCTCCGAGTCGAGCAGCACGGACACCTCCTCCGCGACGAGCTCCTCGAGCACCTCCAGCGATTCGAGCACGTCGTCGTCGGCCTCGAGCTCCTCGAGCTCGAGCCAGGCCGCCGCGTCCTGACCGGACCGTTCCTCCCCAGCGCCCGCTGATCCACAGCGGACGGATCCACCCTGCCCCGAGCCCGAGCGCGCCCTAGCGTCGGGGCATGCTCTCGCGACTCCTCGCCCGCCTCCCCCACTGGCACCGCGCCCTCCGCCGCCGCCGTCGACTCCTGACGGTGCTGTGCCTCGCCCTCGCCGCTGCGCTGCTGCTGCCCGCCTTGCTGCCGGTCTCCCACCGGGGCGTCGAGGTGCTGGTGCTGCGCCGGGACGTGCCGGCGGGCGAGCCGCTGCAGCGGGAAGACCTCCGCACCGAACGTCTCGCCGCCGACCTGGTCCCGGTCGGAGCCCTCACCGCCGCGGACGATCCGGCCGGCCGCGAGATCCTGCTCCCCCTCGACGCGGGCACCCCGCTGCTGGAGGGGATGCTCGAGGACCGGACCGACTCTACGACCGTCCCCGAGGGCTCGGCGCTGCTCTCCGTCCCGGCCCCCGCAGTCCTGATCCCGCATCTGCGGGCCGGTACGCGGCTCGAGCTGCACACCTCCACCGCCCTGGACCCCGAGCCGCGAGGCGTGCCGGCGACCGTCCTAGAGGCACCGGGCGGAATGACCGGGGCGCAGTCCGTGACGGGAACCACCTCGAGCGGAGAAGTGCAGGTGCTCGTGGTGATCGACCGACGGGACACGGCCGGTGTGACCAGTGCCCTCGCCGAGGGATACATAAGCGTCTCGGTGATCGGTTAAAGTTCCCGCGGGTCGCGGAAGCGACCCTCCCCGACCCCCGAATCATTAAGGACGTCCGCCATGAAGGGCTTCAAGGACTTCGTCATGCAGGGCAATGTCATCGACCTCGCGGTCGGTGTCGTGATCGGTGGAGCGTTCACCGCGCTGGTCACCGCCTTCGTCGACAACCTCATCAACCCCGTCGTCGCCGCGGCCGGCGGCGCCGACTCCGTCGGCGGCTTCGGCTTCCAGATCTTCGAGAACAACGAGGCGACCTTCGTCAACTTCGGCGCCGTCATCTCCGCGATCATCACCTTCCTGATCACCGCGGCCGTCGTCTACTTCGTCTTCGTCATGCCGATGACCAAGGCCCGCGAGGCGGCCAACCGCCGCAAGGGCGTCGACGAGGAGGTCGAGGCGGCCCCCGAGGACGTCGTCCTGCTCTCCGAGATCCGCGACCTGCTCAAGGCGCAGAACCCGCAGGTCTGATCCGACCCGGATCAGCACGCACCCCGACGGGGCGGCACCGCATGGTGCCGCCCCGTCGTCGTCTCTCCCGGTGCGTCCCGAGGGCCCGCCATGAGGTACGGTCCCGAGGTGCCCCGCTCCCCCGCCGCTCCCGTCGTCGATCCGGATGCGCCCGGTGCGCTCCCCGCCGGCTCCGTGGAGGCGGTCATCGCCTGGTTCGAGGAGCGGGCCCGGGACCTGCCCTGGCGGTCCGCGGACGCCTCGCCCTGGGCGATCCTGGTCTCCGAGATCATGCTGCAGCAGACGCCCGTGGTGCGGGTCCTCCCGCGCTGGCTCGACTGGATGGAGCGGTGGCCGCACCCGGCCGATCTCGCCGATGCACCGACCGCCGAGGTGCTGCGCGCCTGGGACCGCCTCGGCTATCCGCGCCGCGCGCTGCGGCTCCAGGAGTGCGCCCGGGCGATCGTCCGCGAGCACGGCGGGATCGTGCCCCGCGGCGAGCAGGCGCTGCGTGCCCTTCCCGGGATCGGCGAGTACACCGCCGCCGCCGTCACCGCGTTCGCCCATCACGACCGGGCGGTGGTCGTCGACACGAACATCCGCCGGGTGCTGGCACGGGCCGCGACCGGACGTCCCCTGCCCGATCCCAGCTACTCCGCGGCCGAGCGTCGTCTCGCGACCGCTGTGCTCCCCGAGTCCCGGGAGCTGTCGGTCGCCTGGAACCAGGCCGTGATGGAGCTCGGCGCCCTCGTCTGCTCCGCCCGGTCCCCGCGCTGCGACCAGTGCCCCCTGGCCGACGGGCGCTGTGCCTGGGTCGCCCGCGGACGACCCGCGGCACCGGAGGACGAGAAGCGGCCCCGCCAGGCGTTCGCGGGCACCGACCGCGAGATGCGCGGGAAGATCATGGCCGCGCTGCGCAATGCGAGCAGAGTGGAGATCGCCGACCTCGCCCACCTCGATCCCGCGGATCCCGAACGGGTCGCGCGCTGCCGGGAGTCGCTCGTCGCCGACGGCCTCGCGGTGCAGGAAGGATCCACGCTGCGCCTGCCGTGAGGAGTCCCCGGACCGGGACTCAGGCCGAGGTCGGCTCGAGCTGCCGGATCATGCGGGTGTTACCGAGGGTGTTGGGCTTGACCCGGGCCAGGTCGAGGAACTCGGCGATGCCCTCGTCGAGGGAGCGCAGCAGCTGGCTGTAGACCTCGGGGTCGACCGCCTCGTCCATCACCTCGAAGCCGTGACGCGCGAAGAACTCGACCTCGAAGGTGAGGCAGAAGACCCGCTGCAGGCCCAGCTCGCGGGCGCGCTCGAGGAGATGATCGAGCAGCCGGTGGCCGAGTCCGGTGCCGCGCTGGTCCTCGTGGACGGCCAGGGTGCGGACCTCCGCGAGGTCCTCCCACATGACGTGCAGCGCCCCGCAGCCGAGGACCCGTCCGGTCCCCTCCTCGACGGCGACGAGGAATTCCTGGACGGCCTCGTAGTACGAGACCAGGTCCTTGCCCAGCAGGATCCCCGCAGTCGCCATCGGCTCGACGAGCGCGTCGATGCCGCGGACGTCGGCGGGGAGGGCGGAACGGATCACGATGCTCATGCGGTGGGCTCCTCGGGGGAACGGACGGTCTCGACGGTCGGCCGCGCCGTCGCGCCGGACTCGGCGGCGATCGGCTCTGCGGTAACGGGCCCTGCGGCGACCGGCTCTGCGGCGACCGGTTCGGCCGCAACCGGCTCGGCGGAGACAGCCTCGGCCGGGGCCGCCGTCTCCTGCACGGTCGGCTCCGCCTCGGGAGAGGACTGCTCGTCCGCCTCCCCCGCAGCGTCCTCACCGTCGGTGCCGGCGGCGGATCGTCGGGCGGCGCGGCGGTCCAGGGCCCGATGCAGGGCGTTGATCAGGCGCTCGACCACGAGGGCCATGACCACTGCGGCGACCAGCGCGACGGTGATGGCCAGCAGGTGGTTGTCCTCGAACCACGCCCCGGCCACGGCGCCGATCGCACAGGAGTAGACCGCCCACACGAAGGTGGACAGCAGCGAGCGCGGCCAGAAGTGGCGGTGCGGGTAGTGCACGGCCCCCGCCACGAGGTTCACGGCGGTGCGACCGAAGGGGATGTAGCGGGCGGTCATCAGGAAGACCAGGGCGCGCTTGTCGAGACCGCGCTCGGCGGCCTCGACGGCTGCCCGCCCCTTGCCCTCCCGGAGGAAGCGGAAGCGCTCGAACCCGATCCGGCGCCCCAGGAAGTAGCCGAGGTTGTCACCGGTCCAGGCTCCGGCCCACGCCGCGATCCCGATGAGGAGGATCGACGGCCGGCCCGAGCTCGACCACAGCGAGGAGAGCGTGACGATGGTCGACTCGCTGGGCACCGTGGGGAAGAACCCGTCGAAGGCGGCGAAGAGGTAGACGACTCCGTGGACCCACCACGCGTCGGCCACCTGCAGGATCCAGTCCTCGACCTGACCGGTCAGGGACAGCACCCACTCGACGAGTCCGCCCATGCGACTCCTCCGTCCGCGAGATCGGGCTCCCCCGCGTCGGCGGAGCAGCAGCGGCTGAACGGAGGAGCGGGGGGCACCAACCTCGGTGAGAGGGGGGAGGAACCCCCTGTGGAGAGGGGAACAGGAGACCCTTCCCCCCCCCTGTGGGGGGGGGGGCCCCCTCCTCCTCCGGGGTCAGGAGGCGCTGGCCTCCGCCGCATCGGACTCCTCGGAGCCCGAGGCGTCCGGCAGCGAGACCTCGTCGGCGCGGGCCTGCGTCATCTGCTCGAGATCGACGGTCTCGGAGATCGCCGCGAGGCGACCCTCGCCGTCCCGTCGCGAGAAGGTGAGCTCGCCCAGCAGACCCTCGCCCTCGGCGTCCACGACGATCGTGTCGCCCACGTGGACCTGCCCGAAGAGGATCTTCTCGGAGAGCGTGTCCTCGATGTCGCGCTGGATCGTGCGCCGCAGCGGGCGGGCACCGAGGACGGGGTCGTACCCCTTCTCCGCGAGGAGCTTCTTGGCGCCGTCGGTCAGCTCGATCGCCATGTCCTTCTCCGCGAGGCGCGTCTCGAGCTTCCCGATCATCAGGTCGACGATCTGGACGATCTCGGGCTGCGACAGCTGCGGGAAGACCACCACGTCGTCGACGCGGTTGAGGAACTCGGGCTTGAAGTGCTGCTTGAGCTCCTCGTGGACCTTCGACTTCATCCGCTCGTAGTCGGTGGAGAGGTCGCCGCCGGCGGTGAAGCCCATCGACACGCCCTTGGCGATGTCCCGGGTGCCGAGGTTGGTGGTCATGATGATCACGGTGTTCTTGAAGTCGACCATGCGACCCTGAGAGTCGGTGAGGCGGCCGTCCTCCAGGATCTGCAGCAGCGAGTTGAAGATGTCCACATGGGCCTTCTCCACCTCGTCGAAGAGCACCACGGAGAACGGCTTGCGGCGCACCTTCTCGGTGAGCTGGCCGCCCTCGTCGTACCCGACGTAGCCGGGGGGCGAGCCGAACAGGCGCGAGGCGGTGTGCTTCTCACCGAACTCGGACATGTCCAGCTGGATGAGGGACTCCTCGTCACCGAAGAGGAACTCGGCGAGCGCCTTGGCGAGCTCTGTCTTGCCGACGCCCGTGGGCCCCGCGAAGATGAACGAGCCGCCGGGGCGCTTGGGATCCTTGAGCCCGGCACGGGTGCGGCGGATCGCCTGCGAGAGAGCCTTGATGGCCTCGTCCTGGCCGATGACCCGCTTGTGCAGCTCGTCCTCCATGTGGAGCAGTCGCGAGGACTCCTCCTCGGTGAGCTTCACGATCGGGATGCCGGTCGCGGCGGCGAGCACCTCGGCGATGGTCTCCTCGGAGACGGTCGTGACCGCATCGGACTCGCCGTGCCGCCAGGCCTTCTCCTTCTCGTCCCGCTCGGTCTTGAGCTTCTGCTCCTCGTCGCGGAGGCTCGCGGCGAGCTCGAAGTCCTGCCCGTCGATCGCCTCCTCCTTCTTCTTCCGCGTCTCCTCGATGCGAGTGTCGAAGGCCTTGAGCTCCGGCGGGGCGGTGAGGCGACGGATCCGCAGGCGGGCGCCGGCCTCGTCGATCAGGTCGATCGCCTTGTCCGGCAGGAAGCGGTCGTTGACGTAGCGGTCGGCGAGGTTCGCGGCGGCGACGAGGGCGCTGTCGGTGATCGTCACCTTGTGGTGCGCCTCGTAGCGGTCGCGCAGGCCCTTGAGGATCTCGACGGTGTGGGACACCGAGGGCTCGCCCACCTGGATCGGCTGGAAGCGGCGCTCGAGGGCGGCATCCTTCTCGATGTGCTTGCGGTACTCCTCGAGGGTGGTCGCCCCGATGGTCTGCAGCTCGCCACGGGCGAGCATCGGCTTGAGGATGCTGGCGGCGTCGATCGCGCCCTCGGCGGCACCGGCTCCGACGAGGGTGTGGATCTCGTCGATGAACAGGATGATGTCGCCGCGGGTGCGGATCTCCTTGAGCACCTTCTTCAGGCGCTCCTCGAAGTCGCCGCGGTACCGGGAACCGGCGACCAAGGAGCCGAGGTCGAGGGTGTAGAGCTGCTTGTCCTTGAGGGTCTCGGGGACGTCGCCGGCCACGATCGACTGGGCCAGGCCCTCGACCACAGCGCTCTTGCCCACGCCGGGCTCGCCGATCAGCACCGGGTTGTTCTTGGTGCGGCGGCTGAGCACCTGCATGACGCGCTCCGCCTCGGCCTCGCGGCCGATGACCGGGTCGAGCTTGCCCTCGCGGGCGGCCTGGGTGAGGTTGCGACCGAACTGGTCGAGCACGAGGGAGCCCGCGGGCTGGCCCTCGGCGGGGCCGCCGGCGGTGGCCGGCTCCTTGCCCTGGTAGCCCGAGAGGCGCTCGATGACCTCCTGGCGCACGGCCGACGGCTCGGCCTTGAGGCGCGAGAGCACCTTGACGGCGGTGCCCTCGCCCTCGCGCAGCAGGCCGAGCAGGATGTGCTCGGTGCCGATGTAGTTGTGGCCCAGCTGCAGCGCCTCGCGCAGGCTCAGCTCGAGCACCTTCTTGGCGCGCGGGGTGAACGGGATGTGGCCCGAGGGGGTCTGGTTGCCCTCGCCGATGATGTCCCGGACCTGCTCGCGCACGGCGTCGAGCGTGACCCCGAGGGCCTCGAGCGCCTTCGCGCCCACACCCTCGTTCTCGTGGATCAGGCCCAGCAGGATGTGCTCGGTGCCGATGTAGTTGTGGTTCAGCAGCCGTGCCTCGTCCTGAGCCAGGACGACGACGCGGCGGGCGCGATCGGTGAAGCGTTCGAACATGGTCCTCCCCCGTCCGGTGGTGGTGATGGATCGAGAGTACGCGCGATCCCCGGGGATTCCCCGTCTGTTCGCCGCGGGCGTGACGGCCGGTGACACGCGCGCGCATCGGCCGTTCTCCCTCCCCGGGAGGGGCCCCGGCCGTACGATGCCGGAGACCGCTCCCGCGGTCATCGCAGCACCCCTTCCCCTCCCCCACCGCTAGGAGCACACCATGGGCGCCATCGTCGGCGGCATCATCCTGTTCGTCCTCGGAGCCATCGCGCGCTTCGCCCTCGAGTTCGACCTCCCCGGTCTCGACTCCGGCACGCTCGGCACCATCCTCATGGTCGCCGGCGCGATCCTCTTCGTCGTGGGCCTCCTGCTCGCGCTGAAGTCGCGCCGCACCGTGGTGAGCACGCAGTCCTCACCGAACGGTTCGGTCTCCGAGCGTCGGGATCCCCCCGTCGTCTGAGCCGGAACGCTCGGCCCGAGCACACCCTCGAGACCAGCCATGACGGCCCGTGTCCCCCGGACACGGGCCGTCTGCTCGACTAGGCTCGTCGGACAGTGCCCGGCAGCGCAGCGTGCGCCTCGAGCACACCCAGCAGCACTCCAGGGAGGACGGCGCGGATGGCCACGACGCATGCGGTGACCGATCGGGCGATCGACGCCATCAAGCAGATGATCCTCGTGGGCGAGCTCGGCCCCGGTCATCGGCTCCCGCCCGAGAAGGAGCTCGCGGAGCGAGTGGGGGTCAGCCGGAACTCGCTGCGCGAGGCCGTCAAGGCGCTCTCCGTGATCCGGGTGCTGGACGTCCGGCAGGGCGACGGCACCTATGTCACCTCGCTCGCCCCCGAGCTGCTGGTCGAGTCCCTCGCCTTCATGCTGGACCTCCACCAGGGCTCGGCCGAGGGGCAGATCCTCGAGGTGCGCCGACTGCTGGAGCCGGTCGCGGTGGAGCAGGCCTGCGCGCGCCTGGGAGACGAGGACTTCGCCGTCCTCGAACAGCTGATGGTCGACATCTCCGAGCACTCCTCGGTCGAGGAGCTGGTCGCGGCCGATCTCGCGTTCCACCAGCGGATCACCTCCCGCTGCCCCAACGCCTACCTCTCGTCGATGCTCGAGGGCCTCGCCTCGGCGACCGCCCGCGCGCGGACCTGGCGAGGCCTGACCGAGGACTCGGCGGTCGAGAGCACCCTCGCCGAGCACCGACGCATCCTCGATGCACTGCGGGCTGGCCGGGCGGATCTGGCCCGGGTCCACACGGCGGCGCACATCGCCGCCGTGGAGTCCTGGATCCAGCGGGGCGCCGACGCCGGCTGACCGCGGGGCACGCGGGCATCACAGGCGGGCGCGCCGCCCCTCCGGCGCCCCCTGCCTAGCGTGAGGTCGTCTGCTCCTCGACGCGTCGATAGACGCCCTCCGCCGTCCGCTGCCGCAGCTGGGAGCGGGCCGGCTCCTCGAGCGCATCCACCGCGTCGAGCAGCTCCTGCACGCCGGAGCGCAGGTCGAGCGGCACGGGGGCGATGGGCCAGTCCGAGCCGAACATCAGCCGCTCCGCTCCGAAGGCGTCGAGCGCCACCTCGAGCACCCGGGCCACGTCCCCCGGGCCGGGTCCGCGACCGCTCGTGGACAGCCCCGAGAACTTCGCGACGACCGTGGGCACCTCCGCGGCCTCGCGCAGCTGCTCCTCCCACTGGCGCATCGCCGCGGCGTCCCCGAAGGGCGGCTTGGCGAGATGGTCGAGCACGACGGTGAGATCGGGGACCTCGCGGGCGACCCGCGTCGCCTGCCGCAGGTGGCGAGGGTAGGCGTCGGGGACGTCAAGGGGCAGGCCGCGGGCGGCAAGCAGCTGCAGGGAGCGGCGCACCGTCGCCCGGTCGAGGAAGCCCGGGTCGGGGTCGTCGTGCACGAGGTGCCGCACGCCGACGACGCGGTGCATCGCCGCGGAGTCGTCGAGCAGCTGGGCGACCCCGTGCGGGTCGTCGAGCGGCAGCCAGGCCACGACGTCGACCCGCTCGACCCCGCCGCTGCCGCCGGGGATCGTCCCCGCCTCGATCCGCTCGGCGGCGGCCTGCATCGCGAGTGTGTCCGTGCGGGTGTCGTCGGCCTGGACCAGCACTACGCGGCGCACGCCGACGACGGCGAGCTGCGGGGCGACGTCCTCCCAGCGCACATCGCGACGCAGACCCTCAGGCGCTCCCGCGAGCCATCCGTAGCCGCCGCCGGAGAGGTCCCACAGGTGCAGGTGGGTGTCCGTGAGACCCGCGTGATCAGGCACCGAGCTCCTCCCACAGCGCCGCGGGGATCTCCCGGTGGAACCGCTCGAGGTTCTGGCGGACCTGGGCCCCGGTCCGCATGCCGAGCACTACGGAGCCGATCGCGGGGTGGCGACGCGGGAACTGCAGGGCGACGTCCGGCAGCTCGACGCCGTGCCGGGCGGCGAGCGCGGCGAGCTCCCGGGCCCGCTCGAGCATCTCCGTCGGCGCCTGCCCGTACTCGTAGTGGGAGTCCTGGGGCACCTCGGGACGGGAGAGGATCCCGGAGTTGAACACCGAGACGGCCACGACCTGCACGTCGTGCTCGAGGCAGGCGGGCAGCAGCTCGGCGGCGGCGGGCTGCTCGAGCAGCGTGTAGCGGCCGGAGAGCATGACCACGTCGAGCAGTCCGGTGCGGACGGCGCGGGTGAGGACGTCCGCGTCCTTCGAGCCGACGCCGACGTGGCTGATCAGCCCCTCCTCGCGCATCGCGGCGAGGGCGGGGAGCGCCTCCTCGATGCCCTGGTCGACGGGCCCCTCCTCGGGGTCGTGGAGGTAGAGCACGTCGACGCGGTCGAGGCCGAGGCGCTCGAGGGACTGCTCGTGGCTCGCCCGCACCCCCTTCTCGCTCATGTCCCACCGCCGCACGAGGTCGTCGGGGACGGCGAACTCGTGGGCCATGTCGTCGCCGGTGCCGGGGCCGGGGACGAGGAGCCGGCCGACCTTGGTGGAGAGCACGTACTCGTCGCGGGGCCGGTCCCGCAGGAGCGCGCCGAGGCGGCGCTCGCTCGTGCCGACGCCGTAGTGCGGGGCGGTGTCGAACATCCGCAGCCCGCCCTCCCAGGCGGCGTCGACCGCGCCGCGCGCCTCCTCGTCAGTGGTCACACGGAAGATGTTGCCGAGCTGGGCGGCGCCGAAGCCGAGCTCCGGCAGGCGGGCGGCGGGGGTCATCGCATCGCTCCTTCATCGGGGGCGTCGGGGGCGTCGAGTCGGATCTCGAGGACGGGCAGCAGCACGTCGGGGCGGCGGATCGGCAGCGTGAACGTCACGACGTCGGCACCCAGGCCGCGGGCGGTGGTGTTCCAGGCCCGCCGCTCCGGGTCGATGGTCTCGAAGGGCACCTCGGAGCCGTCGTGCAGCAGCCGCGCGAAGCGGACACGCCCCGCGAGGCCGCGCACGTGCAGGTGCTGCATCGGCCAGGCCGTGAGGTGGACGTAGAGGCGGTCGCCGCGGCGGGTGAGCAGGGTGCCCTGCGCCGCGTCGACGCCGTCGGCCGGTCCGGCGCCGTGCACGGAGTCGCCGTGCAGCGCCATCCACTCCCCGAGCGCGCCGAGCGTCGCCCGGTCGACGGGGGTGAGGGCGCCGCGGCCGTCGGGCCCGATGTTCAGCAGCAGGTTCCCGTTCTTCGCGACGGAGTCGACGAGCATCCGAACCAGCAGGTCCGGGCTCTTGTGGTCGAGGTTGTCGCGGTCGTACCCCCAGGAGCCGTTGAGGGTCTGACACGCCTCCCAGCGCACGAGCTCGCCCTGCTCGTCGCGCATCGGCGCGGCGGGCTGGTACTGCTCGGGGGTGACGAGGTCGCCGGGGAGCCCGAGCCGGTCGTTGACGAGGCAGCCCGGCTGCAGCTCGCGCACCATCGCGAGCAGCGCCTCGGCGTCCCAGTCCTCAGGCCCCTTGCCGTGCGGCCCGGGATAGGTGAAGTCGAAGAAGAGATAGTCGATCTGCCCGTAGCCGGTGAGCAGCTCCCGCACCTGGGCGTGGAGGAAGGCGCGGTAGCGGTCCATGTCGCGGGTCGCGTTCAGCGCGTCGACGTCGTCACGGCCGCGCAGCGGGTGGTGCTCATCGATCGTGAAGTCGGGATGGTGCCAGTCGATGAGCGAGTGGTAGAGGCCGACGCGCAGCCCCTCGGCCCGCATCGCGTCGACGAACTCGCGCACCAGGTCGCGGCCGCAGACCGCCGGGGCGGAGTAGTCGCTGTGCGCGGTCTCGAAGAGGCTGAACCCCTCGTGGTGCTTGGTGGTGAGGACGGCGTAGCGCATGCCGGCCGCGCGGGCGGTGCGGGCGAGGTCCGCCGCGTCGAAGCGGTCCGGGTCGAACTCCTCGGCATAGCGGGCGTACTCGTCGGGATCGCGCAGCTCGCGCGACATGACCCACTCGTGGCGGGCCGGTATCGCGTACAGCCCGAAGTGGATGAACAGCCCGAAGCGGGCCTCGTCGAACCAGGCGACCGAGCACTCAGACGGCGAGGACATGGTAGGGATCCTTCCAGACGGCGCCGTCCGGGAACAGGTGCGGCGCGAGGGAGTCGGGGAGCATGCGGGCGCTCGCCCCGGGCAGGGACGGGGCACGGTAGCTGCCGTCGACGATCACCACGGGGTCCTCGAAGTGCTCGTGGAGGTGGTGCACGTACTCGATGAAGCGGTCCTCCCGCTCCCCCGCGATGACCGCGGCGTCGAGGAAGGCGTAGTGCTGGACCAGCTCGCAGAGGCCGACCCCGCCCGCATGCGGGCAGACGGGAACGTCGAACTTCGCGGCGAGCAGCAGGATGGCCAGGTTCTCGTTGACGCCGCCGACGCGGGCGGCGTCCAGCTGGAGCACGTCGACGGCGCCGGCCTGCAGCAGCTGCTTCGCGACGATGCGGCTCTGCATCTGCTCGCCGGTCGCGACGGGCAGCGGCGCGACGGCGCGGCGGATCGCGGCGTGGGCGAGGACGTCGTCGGGGCTCGTCGGCTCCTCGATCCAGGCGGGGCGATAGGGCGCGAGCCGCTCGAGCCACGCGATCGCGTCGGCGACGTCCCAGCGCTGGTTCGCGTCGGTCGCGACGGGGAAGTCCTCGCCGAGCGTCTCGCGGGTCAGGCGCAGGCGGCGCACGTCGTCTTCGACGTCGGCGCCGACCTTGAGCTTGACCATCCGGAAGCCCTCGTCGCGCGCCTCGCGCAGGAGGCGCACGAGCTTCTCGTCGCTGTAGCCGAGCCAGCCGGGGGTCGTGGTGTACGCGGGGACGCCGTGAGCCTCGAGGGCGGTGATCCGCTCCGCCTTGCCCACCGCGCCGCGGCGGAGGATCTCGAGCGCCTCCTCGCGGGTGAGCGCGTCGGTGAGATAGCGGAAGTCGACGAGGTCCACGAGATCCTCGGGGGTCATGGTCGCGAGCAGCTTCCACAGCGGCAGGCCCGCGCGGCGCGCCCTCAGGTCCCAGGCGGCATTGACCACGGCCCCGATCGCCATGTGCATGACGCCCTTCTCCGGGCCGAGCCAGCGCAGCTGCGAGTCGCCGACCAGCTCGCGGGAGAAGCCGCCGAGATCCGCGAGCAGCGCCTCGACGTCGCGCCCGACGACATGCCCGCGGAGAGCGTCGATCGCGGCGCACTGGACGTCGTTGCCGCGGCCGATCGTGAACACGAACCCGTAGCCGGCGTCGCCGTCGCTGGTGAGGAGCTCGACGTAGGCCGCGGAGTAGTCGGGGTCGGGGTTCATCGCGTCGGAACCGTCGAGGTCCCGGGATGTCGGGAAGCGGACGTCGCTCACGCGGAGGTCGATCAGGGTGCTGGGGGTGGTCATCGCGTCTCCAGGTCCAGATGGTCACGGCGTGCAGAAGTTCGCCAGTGATCGGATGTCTTGGAGTGTAGGGCTCGCCGAAACATCGGACAACTCTGGCTCGGTTTCGCCGGCGAGTCCACCGCCGAAGGATGCCATCTCCGGATTAAGCGGCGAATTCCGACTTTCTGCCCGAAGAGTCGGCATGGTCATCCCACGCCCCGGGCACCGACGTTGGCAAGACCTCGGACCTGTGCCATGATGTCGCCGACCCTCGGAGAGGAGGGTCTGGAGAGAGATGGGACAACGATGGCCGTCGAGACCGCAGTCGCACCACCGGACGCCCCCACGGCGTCCCCCCGCCGCATCCGGGAGCCCCGGTCGGACAAGATCCTGCACGCGATCATGCTGACGTTGCTGTGCCTGTTCACGCTGACGATCATCTATCCGTTCGTCTATATCGTGAGCGCGTCGTTCTCCGATCCGACCGCGGTCATCTCGGGGGAGATGTGGCTGTGGCCCGTCGGCTTCAGCCTCGACGCGTATCAGGCGGTCCTCGACTATCCGGCGATCACCCGCGGCTTCCTCAACTCGCTGCTGTACTCCGGGGCCGCGATGCTGGTGGGCACCGCCGTGACCCTGATGGGCGGCTACGCCCTCTCGCGCAGAGACCTCGTCGGCAACGGCCCGATCACCATGATCTTCGTGCTGACCATGATGTTCTCCGGCGGCATGATCCCCACCTATCTCGTGGTCAAGGACCTCGGGATGCTCAACACCATCTGGGCGATGATCCTGCCCGGCGCCGTCAGCGTCTGGCAGCTCATCGTGACCCGCACCTTCTTCCAGGTCACCATCCCCCACGAGCTGCTCGAGTGCTCCCGCCTGGACGGCGCGAACGACCTGCGCTTCTTCGCGCAGGTGGTGATCCCGCTGTCCAAGCCGATCATCGCCGTGAACCTGCTGCTGTACGGCGTCGCCACCTGGAACGCGTACTTCAACGGCCTCATCTACCTCACCGACGAGTCGCTGTACCCGCTCCAGCTCGTCATGCGGAACATCCTCCTGGAGAACACCTTCGACCCCTCGAAGATGGCCAACGCCGACCCGACCAGGATCGCCGCGATGCAGCAGCTCGCGGACAAGCTCAAGTACGCGCTGATCATCATCGCGTCCGTCCCCCCGCTCATCGCCTACCCGTTCGTGCAGAAGCACTTCGTCAAGGGCATGATGATCGGCTCCCTGAAGGGTTGAGACACAGATGACCACCGACCAGTCCCAGGCATCGTTCGTCGACCAGCTCCGCGTCGACGACACCCCGAGGCGCCGCCGCGGCAAGGACGCCCCGCCCGTCCTCCCCCAGCGCAAGCGGCCGCTCTCTCAGCGGATCCTCCGCTCCTGGCAGCTGTACCTGCTGCTCATCCCTGCGATCCTGTGGGTCGCGATCTTCGCCTACTGGCCCATGTACGGCATCCAGATCGCTTTCCGCGACTTCACCCCCGTCGGCGGCATCACCGGCTCCGAGTGGGTCGGGATGAAGCACTTCGAGCGCTTCGTCGAGAGCTACAACTTCTGGCCCCTGATCCGCAACACGCTCGTCCTCGCGTTCTACGAGCTGATCGCCGGATTCCCCGTCCCGATCATCCTGGCACTCGCGCTGAACGGGATCCGCCAGAAGTACTTCTCGCGCGTCGTCCAGCTCATCACCTACGCCCCGAACTTCATCTCCGTCGTCGTGGTCGTCGGCATCCTCGTGATGCTCCTGGACCCGCAGACCGGCATCGTGCCTCACGCGCTCTCCCTGCTGGGCATCGACCCGCCCGCCTTCCTCACCGACCCGCAGTGGTTCCGCCACACCTATGTCTGGTCGGGGATCTGGCAGACCGCCGGGTTCAGCGCGATCATCTACCTCGCCGCCCTCTCCTCCGTCCCGCCGGAGCTGCACGAGGCCGCCAAGGTCGACGGCGCGAGCCACCTCCGCCGCATGTGGCACATCGACCTCCCCGCGATCATGCCGATCGCCATGGTGCTCCTGATCCTCTCGGTCGGCTCGATCATGTCGGTCGGCTTCGAGAAGGTCCTGCTCATGCAGAACCCGCTGAACCTCACCACCTCCCAGGTGATCGACACCTACGTCTACGAGGTCGGCCTCAAGAGCCCCATCCCCCAATACAGCTACGCCACCGCGATCGGCCTCTTCCGCAGCATCGTCGGCCTCCTCCTCCTCATCGCCGTCAACGCCTTCTCGCGCCGCGTCACGAAGGCCGGCCTGTTCTGATCCTCCCGGCCGGAGGCCCCGGCCGACCCTCACCAGCACACCGGACATCGTCGTCAGGAGCTCCGCCATGACCGCACCCACCGATCCGACCCCCTCGCTGCCCGGCAGCGGGACCGTCCCCGATCAGGCGCCGGGCACGACCCGGCGCGGCTTCCTCGCCCGCGCCGGTCTCGGCGGCGCCGCCCTCGTGGCCGGCTCCGGCGCCCTCGCGGCCTGCTCCGACTCCGGCGGGAGCGGCGGCGACGGGGGCGGCGGAGCCGACTACGAGCAGGGCAGCGCCCCGCTGCAGGTCGAGCTCGGTCCCGAGATCGAGGGAGTGCTCTACCCCGAGGGGTATCAGGGGCCGCGGGCCCGGCAGCTCGAGCCCTTCGGGGACGGCGAGACCACCTTCACGATCCTGGGCCGCACCATCCCGGACCTCGACTACTCCACCAACTACTACGCCGGGCTCGTCGAGGAGAAGACCGGCGTGAAGGTCGAGTACCTCGAGGTGCCGCTCGGCGAGGACGGCCAGACGAAGGTCAACGCGATCCTCTCCGCGGGCGATCTGCCCGACGCGATGATGACCGGCATGAGCCTGTTCAGCACCTCGCAGGTCGCGGTGTACGGCCAGCAGGGCCTCTTCCAGCCCGTGGACCAGCTCATCGACGAGCACGCCCCGCACATCCGCGAGATGTTCGAGACCTTCCCCGACATGCGCTCGCTGTTCACCTCGCCCGACGGCCGCATGTACGCCGTCCCGTCGATGAACGACTGCTACCACTGCAAGATCGGCTCCGTCCGCACCTGGTACAACACCGACTGGCTGACCGAGGTCGGGGCAGAGGTGCCGCAGACCCTCGACGACTTCGACGCCCTGCTCGCGGAGTGGAAGGGCCTGCCCTCGCGGACCTCCTCCTCGCAGCTCGTCACCACCACCTCCGACACCGTCACGAGCCTGTTCACCTTCTTCCTCGGCTCCTTCCTCGAGATCTCCGCCGACAGCCGCCTGCTGCGCGACGGGAAGGTCACCTGGCTGCCCACCCTCGACGAGTACCGCGAGGGGATGATCTGGATCCAGGAGCAGTTCTCGAAGGGGCATTTCGACACCGCGATGTTCTCCGCCACCGAGGACCAGATCAAGCGTCTCGCCGACGCCCCCGAGGGGCCCCAGCTCGGCGTCACCTACGGCAACTCGCAGGGCTCGTTCAGCTCCGCCGCAGACCCGTCGGATCCCCGCAACCCCGCCGCGATCATGGTGCCTCTGCCGCCGATGGAGGGCCCCCGCGGCGTGCGCACGACCGACTGGGAGTGGTACTCGATCGGGTCCCCGAACTTCGTCATCACGAGCTCCTGCCAGGATCCCGTGACGATGATCCGCTGGGCCGACTACCAGTTCGAGCTGAGCCTCACGACCGCGATGGGCCGCGGCCAGGAGGGCCCCGGCTGGGTGTGGGCGGGCGAGGGGACGCTGGGCATCGACGGCGAGCAGGCCGTCTACGAGGTCGTCCCCGGCAGTACCGAGCTGAAGAACACCGGCTGGTGGGAGTGGGGCCCGTACTACAAGTCGATGGGCCAGCGCCACGGCGAGGCGGTCCAGGAGGGCACCACCTCGATCGAGCCGTCGCTCTACGAGTCGGCGGCGGCGTACGAGCCCTACCGGATCGCCAAGGAGTCCAAGATCCCCGAGCTCGCCTTCGACCTCGACCAGTCTGCCGAGATCGGCGAGATCGAGGCGAACCTCAACCAGCACCTCACCCAGAGCTTCGCGAACTTCGGCACCGGGAAGGCCGACGCCTCGAAGGACGCCGACTGGACCGCCTTCGTGGAGACCTTCTCGTCCATGGGGCTCGAGAGGTATCTCGAGATCACGCAGTCGGCGTACGACGCCCAGGCCTGAGACCGCCCCGCCCCCGACCGTGCTCCCCTTCCACCCCTTCACCCCCTCGGAGACCACCATGACCACGTCCACCCCCGCCGCCCTCCTCGACCGCCGGCGCCTGCTGATCGGCCTCGGCGCGCTGCCCGGCGTCGCCGCCCTCGCCTCCTGCTCGGGCGGCGGATCCAGCGGATCCGGCGGCGACGTCCCGCAGGCGGAGTACGTGCAGGGCTCTTCCTCGCTCAAGCTCGAGCTCGGCCCGGAGATCGACGGCGTCCCGTACCCGGAGGGCTATGTCGGCCCGAAGGCACGGGAGTCCGAGCCCTTCGGCGACGGCGCCGAGTTCACGATCCTCACCCGGAGCGAGACGAACCTCGACCTCGCGAAGAACACCCACTCCCTCTATCTGGAGGAGAAGACGGGCGTGAAGATCACCTACGAGACCGTGCCCCAGGGCGAGGAGGGCGCCCCGAAGGTCAACGCGGTCATCTCGAGCGGCGATCTCCCGGATGCGCTCATGCTCGGCCCGGAGTGGATGGGCGGCTTCACGAAGGCGCAGCTGTACGTCTACGGCCAGCAGGGGCTCTTCCAGCCGCTGGACCAGCTGATCGACGAGTACGCCCCGCAGCTCCAGGAGCTCTTCGAGCAGAACCCGGACCTCCGCGCGACCTGGACCGCGCCGGATGGCGTCATGTACGCGATGCCCGCTGTGAACCAGTGCTACCACTGCGCCTCGTCGGCGGTGCGGACCTGGGTCCACCAGCCCACGCTCGACAAGGTGGGGATCAGCTCCCAGCCCACGACTCTCGACGAGTTCGAGGAGATGCTCATCGCGTTCAAGGGCTCCGACCCGGCGTACCGCCCGTTCAGCGGCGAGAAGTCGACGCCCCCGTTCGGGCTGATCGGCGCGGCGTTCCTGGACATCGGCGTCAACTGGCTGCGCCGCGACGGGGACCAGATCGTGTACACGCCGGTCGACGAGAAGTTCCGCCAGGTGCTGATCACGATGCACCGCTTCGTCGCCGACGGCCTCCTCGACCCGAACGCGTTCACGCAGGACGGCGACCAGCTCAAGCGCCTCACGATGGATCCCGCCGGCTCGAAGACCGGCGTGGTCCAGATGGGCTCCCAGGGTGGGTTCGCCGACATCGACTACTCCGACCCCGCGGCGCGCTACCGCGAGTTCGTGCCGCTCGCCCCCTTCAAGGGGCCGAACGGCGATCCGATCATCCCCTGGAACGAGTCCCACGGCGATGCGACCGGCCTCGTGATCACGAACGCCTGCGAGGATCCCGCGATGCTGGTCCGCTGGGCCGACTTCCAGCTGGGCCTCCTCCCCACCCTCGAGATGCGCCTCGGAGTCCTCGAGGAGCAGTGGACCTGGGCGAGCCCGGACGACCTCGGCATCGACGGGAAGAGCGCCGTCTACACGAAGATCCCCCAGGGTGAGGACGGCCCCTCGAACCTCACCTGGCCCGAGTTCGGCCCCTACAACCTGGGGATGGACGTCCGGCACGGCGAGGCGGTGGACCCCGAGAGCTCCATCGAGCCGATGCTCTACGACGCCGGCAAGCTGTACGAGCCGTACCGCAACGACCTCTCGGCGGTGTTCGCGAGCCCCTTCTTCGACGCGAACCAGTCCGCGGAGATCGGCGAGCTGCGCACCAACATCGACAGCGCCTTCGCACAGGTGTCGACGCAGATGGTGCTCGGCGACCTCGACCCGAACGACGACGCCGACTGGGAGACCTACGTCGCCTCGATCACCAATGCGGGCCTCGAGCGCTACCTCGAGGTCCTCACCGAGGCGGACCGCGAGCGCGCCTGAGCGCCACCCGCGAGCGGAGCCCGGCTCCGAAGACAGCGCCCCCGTCCGGTCCGTCCGGGCGGGGGCGCTGCGTCGTCCCGAGCGGGCTCAGCCCGCGTCCGGCCGCTCGGTGCTCGCGGCGTAGAAGTCGCCGAGGTCCGGCACCGGCGCCCCGGTCGCATCGTGCACGAGCACCTGCTCGAGCACGGGCTCGTCCCCGTCGATCTCGATCACCAGCTCCGAGAGCGTCCGCGCCTCCCCGAGCTGGTGGATCCGGCGCACGCCGACGGTGAGGCCCTCGGCGAGCATCTCGCCGTCGGCCGTGCGGACGCGGTGCCCGCGCACGCGCTGGCCCTCCTCGAGCCGTTCGCGCAGCTCGACGTGGTCGAGACGGGTGCCCTCCGGCAGACGCACCCGCACGGCCCCGTCGGCCTGACCGAGGATCTCTCCGGTCACGGGCCGCCCGAATCGCTCCTCGAGCGCCTGCGCGAGCTCCTCGACGCGGGCCGCGTCGGCCGGGTCGATCCGGCCGCGGCGGTCCGGGGGAATGTTCAGCAGCAGGTTCGCCCCCAGGCCGATCGAGCGGTCGTGGATCGCGAGGAGATGGGGCAGGGACTTGGGCTCCTCCCCCTCCTGCCAGAACCAGCCCTTGCGCAGCGACACGTCGCACTCGGGCGGGAGGTACCGCGGGGCGTCCCGCTCGATGGTGTCCTCGTCGTAGTTGTTGAGGTCAGCGCTCGTGGTCACGTACTCGACGGGGTCCGCGGCGAGGCCGTCCTCGTTGCCGACCCAGCGGATCGTCGCGGGGCCCATGTTGAAGACCATCGCCTGCGGCTGCAGCTCCTCGATGAGCTCCCCGATCCGCTCCCAGTCGTACTCGCGGCCCGCGGAGCCCGCGCCGTCGAACCAGAGCTCATGGAGCTCGCCGTAGTCCGTGCAGAGCTCGCGCAGCTGGGCGAGATAGAGCTCGTCGTACGCGGCCGGGTCCTCGTACCGGGGATCGTGACGGTCCCACGGCGAGAGGTAGAGGCCGAGCTTCATGTCGTGGCGGGCGCAGGAGTCCGCGAGCTCGCGCACGAGATCGCCGCGTCCCTGCCGCCACGGGGAGGAGGCGACGGAGTAGTCGGTGGTCGCCGTCGGCCACAGGCAGAACCCGTCGTGGTGCTTGGCGGTGAGGACCACGTAGCGGGCGCCGAGCCGCGCGGCGGTGCGCACCCACTCGTCGGTATCGAGATCGGAGGGATCGAAGATCTCCGGGGACAGCGTCCCATCGGACCATTCGAGGCCCGCGAAGGTGTTGACGCCGACGTGGAAGAACACGCCGAGCCCGTCCCGTTGCCAGGTGAGCTGGCTGGGAGTCGGGGCGAGGAGGGGAGGATGTGCAGCAGTGGACATGGGCCCATCCCATCAGACATCGGGTGTCTGAGGAAGGGGGCGTCCGGGAATCTCCCCACCCTCCTGTGTACCCTGCCTCACATGGAAGACACCCGCCGCGCCGGCCCGACGGAGATGCCCGGCTGGGCGGTCCGCATGAACGAGGCCATCGAGCTGCTCCTCACCCTCCTGCTCACCGGGATCATGTGGCTGGCCCTCACCCTCCTGGGACTTGTCGTGCTCGGCATCGGACCGGCGACCAGCGCCGCGGCCGACGTCCAGCTCGCGCTGCGCGACGGGGAGCGACCCCGCGTGGTCTCGCGCATGTGGTCCACCTGGCGGGAGGAGCTGGTGCGGGGGAACCTCCGGATGCTGCCGCTGCTGCTGGTCCAGGCCGGTGCCGGCTCGATGCTCTGGACCGTCTCGGCGGGGCTGTCCGACGGGCCGCTCGCCCTGCTCGCGACGGGCGTCCTCGCCGCGGTGAGCGGCGCCTGGGCGACCGTGAGCCTCGCGGTGATCGTCGCCGCCCCGCGGGTACGCCGTCAGGACCTGCTCGTCACCTGGCGTCTCGCCCTGCTGCTGCCGGGCGCGATGCCGCTGCGCTCGATCGGTCTGCTCCTGCTGCTGATGGTGTGGCTCGTGGTGTGCTCCCTCGCCTGGCCGCTCGCCCTGCTGCTCGGGGCGCCGGTGGCAGTGCTGCTGGCGGTCTCGGTGCTCTCGCGCCGCATCCGCGTGCTGCTCGAGGACCTGGACAAGAGCGCGACGACCCGTGCCGCCCAGGCCGGATCCCAGAGCGCAGCGCCGGACGCGACCCCGGGTTACGAGGGATAGGCTGGGCGGCACGCCCGCCCGAGGTCGCGCGAGGAGCACGGCTCCACCGCCCCGGGGGTGATCTGCGAGCTGGAACGGAGAGACATGGTTGACCTGGACGTGACGCGTGCCGATGCGGTGCTGATCGGAGGCGGCATCGCCAGTGCCACCCTGGCGGCGCTGCTGAGCGAGCTGCAGCCCGACTGGAGGATCGTCGTCCTCGAGAAGCTCGACGCCCTGGGCCTCGAGTCCAGCGATGGCTGGAATAACGCCGGCACCGGCCACAGCGCCCTGTGCGAGCTCAACTACACCCCGCAGGACGTGGACGGCTCGGTGAGCCCCGCGAAGGCGATCACCATCAACGAGCAGTTCCAGGTGTCCCGCCAGTTCTGGGCGCACCTGGTGGAGAACGACCGCATCGGCGACCCGTCGGCCTTCATCCACTCCGTGCCCCATATGAGCTTCGTGCACGGGCTCGACAACGTCGACTATCTGCGCCGGCGCCATGAGGCCCTCACGGCTAACCCCCTGTTCGACCGCATGGAGTTCACCACCGAGCACGCGCGTCTGGCCGAGTGGGCACCGCTGGTCGCCGCTGATCGCCCGGTCACCGAGACCATCGCGGCGACCTGGTCGCCCGACGGCACCGACGTCGACTTCGGCAGCCTGACCCGGCTGCTGCTGGACTTCGCCTCCCGCGTCGGGACCACCGTCTCCACCGGTTCCGAGGTCGTGGACCTCCGCCGCCTCGGCACCGACTGGGGCGTCATGGTGCGTTCCACGGCCGACGACTCGGTGCGCGTGCTGCGGGCCCCCGTCGTGTTCGTCGGCGCGGGCGGCAACGCCCTCCCGCTGCTGCAGAGGTCGGGGATCGACGAGATCCGCGGCTTCGGCGGCTTCCCCATCTCCGGTCAGTGGCTGCGCTGCACCGACCCCGAGGTGATCGCCCGCCACGACGCGAAGGTGTACGGCAAGGCCGCCGTCGGCGCCCCGCCGATGAGCGTCCCGCACCTGGACACCCGCTACATCGGCGGGCAGCGCGCGCTCATGTTCGGCCCGTACGCCGGCTGGTCCCCGAAGTTCCTCAAGACCGGCAGCTACACCGATCTCTTCGCCTCGGTGAAGCCCTCGAACGTGACCCAGATGATGGCGGTCGCCCCGCCGAACCTGGATCTCATGGTCTACCTCGGCTCGCAGCTCGCGGCGACCCGGAAGCAGCGTTTCGAGGCGCTGCGGGAGTACATGCCCTCGGCCCGCGAGTCGGACTGGGAGCAGGTCACCGCCGGCCAGCGGGTGCAGGTCATCGCGCCCGACGCGACCAAGCACGGCGTGCTGCAGTTCGGCACGCAGCTGATCACCGCGGCCGACGGGTCGATCGGCGGCATGCTCGGCGCCTCGCCCGGTGCGTCCACGGCGACCGACATCATGCTCACGATGCTGGGCCGGATGTTCCCCGAGCGGATCGAGGCCTGGCGCCCGATGATCACGCAGATGGTGCCGAGCTGGGGGACGCGTCTCTCGGACGACCCCGCGGTCGCCCACCGCTCCCTCGAGCACACCGCCGCCTCTCTCGGCCTCGACCACCCCTGAACCGCCGCGGCCGGACCGCGGCCCGGAAGAAGGACCTCCCATGCGGATCTCCCTGATGACCACGTGCCTGGTCGACGTGATGGCACCCGATGTCGCGCGCGCCACGGTGACCGTGCTCGAACGGCTCGGCCACGAGGTGGTGTTCGACAAGCGGCAGACCTGCTGCGGCCAGATGCACACCAACACCGGCTACTACACGGAGGCCGCGCCCGTGGTGCGGCAGTTCGTGGACACCTATGAGCCGGCGCTCGAGACGGTCGACGCGATCGTCATGCCGTCCGGGTCCTGCGCCGGCTGCGTGCGGGACCAGCATGCGCTGGTCGCGCGGCACGAGGGGGACGGGGAGCTGGAGCAGCGCGCCGCCGCGGTCGCCGCGAAGACCTACGAGCTCTCCGAGCTGCTGGTCGACGTGCTCAAGGTGACCGATGTCGGCGCCTACTTCCCCCACTCGGTGACCTATCACCCCACGTGCCATTCGATGCGCGTGCTGAAGGTGGGGCCGCGTCCGCTCAAGCTGCTGCGGGCCGTCGAGGGCATCGAGGTGAAGAACCTCCCCGAGTCCGACACCTGCTGCGGCTTCGGCGGCACCTTCTCGGTGAAGAACGCCGACACCTCCGACGCGATGGTCACCGACAAGGCGAAGAACGTCGTCGCCTCCGGCGCCGAGTTCGTGGTCGCGGGCGACGCCTCGTGCCTGATGAACATCGGCGGGAAGCTCCGCCGCACCGGGGCGGCTCCGCGCCCCGTGCATCTCGCGCAGATCCTCGCCTCCACCCGCGAGGAGCCCTTCATCCCCTCGGAGACGATCCTCGGACGGAGCGCAGCGGTCTCATGAGCACGGTCGGTCGACGAACTGCGGGGAACGAGCGGGAGGAGATGACCCGATGAACACGGTGAACCTGGGCATCCCCACCATCCGCCCGCAGCACGCCTCCCCCTCCTCGAACCTGCGCGGGGGGCGCGGCTTCCCGGCCGCGGCCCATGACGAGCTGGGCAACGAGACCCTTCGCGGCAACCTCCGCCATGCCACGACCACGATCCAGGCCAAGCGCGCCGGAGTGGTCCGCGAGGTGCGTGACTGGCAGAAGCTCCGCAATGCCGGCTCGGCCCTGAAGTGGCAGGTCACCGATCATCTCCCGGAGCTGCTGGAGCAGCTGGAGGAGTCCGTCGTCGCCGCGGGCGGCGTGGTGCACTGGGCCCGTGACGCCGAGGAGGCGGGGGACATCGTCACCCGGCTCTGCCTCGAGCGGCAGGCCACCGAGGTGCTCAAGGTCAAGTCGATGGCCACCCAGGAGATCGGCCTGAACGAGACCCTCGAGCACGCCGGGATCCGGGCCATCGAGTCCGATCTCGCCGAGCTCATCGTGCAGCTCGCCGACGACACCCCGTCGCACATCCTGGTCCCCGCGATCCACCGCAACCGCGCCGAGATCCGCGAGATCTTCCTCGCCGCCATGCCCGACCTGGACCCGTCGATCACCGATGAGCCGAAGGAGCTGGCCGAGGCCGCCCGCCGCTTCCTCCGCGAGAAGTTCCTGGACATGCCGGGGTCGGTCGCGATCTCCGGGGCGAACTTCGCCGTCGCCGAGACCGGCACCCTGGTGGTCGTGGAGTCCGAGGGGAACGGGCGCATGTGCCTCACCCTGCCGAAGACCCTCATCTCCGTGGTCGGGATCGAGAAGATCGTGCCGACCTTCCAGGATCTCGAGGTCTTCCTGCAGCTCCTCCCCCGGTCCTCGACCGGTGAGCGGATGAACCCGTACACGACCCTGTTCACGGGGGTGCACGAGGGCGACGGCCCCGAGGAGTTCCACCTGGTGCTGCTGGACAACGGCCGCTCGGCGGTGCTCGAGGACCCCGAGGGGCGCAGCGCCCTGCACTGCATCCGCTGCTCGGCCTGCCTGAACGTCTGCCCCGTCTACGCGCGCGCCGGCGGCCACGCCTACGGCTCGACCTATCCCGGACCGATCGGGGCGATCCTCTCCCCGCAGATGACCGGCACCTCCGGCACGGACGACCCGAACTCGACGCTCCCCTATGCCTCGAGCCTGTGCGGCGCGTGCTACGACGTGTGCCCGGTGAAGATCAACATCCCCGAGATCCTGGTGCACCTGCGCGCCGAGGACGTCGACCGCCGTCGGGAGACCCGCGGCGAGTTCCACGGCACCTGGGACGTGGCGCTGAAGGGGGCGAGCCGGCTCATGTCCTCGCCCCGCGCCTACGACGCCGCGGTCCGTTCGGCGGGGACCTTCGCCAAGGTGCTGCCCGGCGCGAACATCGGCAAGCTCCCCGGGATCCTGCCGCTCGTGCCCGGCTGGACCGACCACCGCGATCTCCCCAAGCCGGGGCAGTCCTTCCGCTCCTGGTGGGACGCGCGGGAGAAGGAGAAGGCGCGCGGCGGGAGCACCTCCGCCGCCCCCGCCACCGAGGACGGCGCCGACGGGCCGACGGCCGACGGACAGGAGCAGGCATGAACGAGTGGTCCGACTCCCGCCCCACCCGCACCCCGGGAATGAGCGCGAAAGAGGAGATCCTCGCGCGGGTCCGCACCGCGCTGGCCGCACCGCGCCGCGATGCGGTGACCGAGGCGGAGGACGTCCCCCGCGACTACCAGCGGGCCGACGACAAGCAGGAGGTCTCCACCGACCCCGGCAAGATCCGCGACGTCCTCGTCCAGCGGCTCGAGGACTACACCGCGACCGTGCACCGCACGACGCCCTCCGGCGTGGCGTCCACGATCGCCGCCGCTCTCGGCGAGGCCCGCACCGTGGTGGTCCCCGCCGACCTGCCGACGGAGTGGACGAGCGGGGTCACCGCCGAGATCACCACCGACGACGGCACCGCCACCCCGCGGGATCTCGACCGGATCGACGCCGTGCTCACCGGCTGCCACACGGCGATCGCGCTGACCGGCACCATCGTGCTGCGCGGGGACGGGACCGGCGGTCGTCGCGCGATCTCGCTCGTCCCCGACCATCACGTGATCGTCGTCGAGGCGGAGCAGGTCGTGCTCGGCGTCCCGAAGGGCATCGAGCGGATGGCCGAGGACGCCCGCGCGGCATGGACCATGATCTCCGGGCCCAGCGCCACGAGCGACATCGAGCTGGACCGCGTCGAGGGCGTGCACGGACCGCGCCGGCTCGACGTGGTCCTCATCGACCCCGAACCGGAGCCCGAGCCCGAGCCCGAGCCCGCCGACGCAGCACCCTCCCCCGCCGCCCGTCCCCGCCAGGAGCGCACCGCATGAGCGAGACCCCCGTCCCCGCCGACCGCACCCCCGTCGCCGCCCGTGACCGCGGCGACCTGCTCGAGATCGCGGCCGGCCCCTACCGCGCCGGGATCTCGCTGGTCGGCGCGACCGTCGAGCACCTCACCGTCGACGGTCGCGATCTGTTGGTGCGCAACCCCGAGTCGGGGCCGATGCGCTTATACCGGGGTGCGGTCGTCGCCCCCTGGCCGAACCGGATCGGCGACGGCCGCTACACCTGGGACGGGCAGGAGATCCAGACCGCCCTGACCGAGCCGGACCGCGGCAACGCCCTCCACGGGCTGGTGTCCTTCCAGGCCTTCGTCCCGGTCAGCGTCTCCGGGGACGAGGTGGTGCTGCGGACCGAGCTGTTCCCCTCCCCCGGCTACCCCTTCCATCTGCTGCTCACCGTCCGCCACGCCGTCGAGCCAGAGGCCGGGCTGGTCAGCACGGTCACCGCCCTGAACCTCGGCGGCCAGGACGCGCCCTACGGCGTGTGCCCGCACCCCTACCTCGTCGCAGGCCCCGAGCCGCTGGACACCTGGAGCCTGACGATGGGCGCCGGCACGGTGATGACCGTGACCGAGGACCGCCTGCTGCCGACGGGCACGGCGCCGGTCGGACCGGGCGACCCCTTCGACTTCCGGTCGCCGCGGCCGATCGCGGATCTCTTCATCGATCACGCGTTCACCGATCTGGTCCGTGAGGACGACGGGACCTTCCGCGTGCGCCTGGACGCCCCCGGCGGCACCGGGGTGGAGATGAGCGCGGGCACCGAGTGCAGCTGGCTCCAGGTGCACACCGGTGACCGGCCCGAGCCCGAGGAGAACCGCCTCGGACTCGCGGTCGAGCCGATGACCTGCCCGCCGGATGCCTTCCGCTCGGGCACGGACGTGGTGCGCCTCGCCCCGGGCCAGCAGCACGAGGCCTCCTGGAGCATCCGCGGCTGGTGAGGCGTCTCCCCGGGGATCCCCCGGGTGAGTCCCACCCCTGGACGCACGACGAGGGCCTGTCACCGATCGGCGACAGGCCCTCGCGCGCTGTCCGGGACGCGCGGTACGTCCGGTGATCAGTCCTTGTGCGCGTCCTCGTAGGCCTTGCGGATGGTGCCCGAGATACGGCCGCGGTCGGGGACCTCGTAGCCGGCCGAGCGGGCCCACTCGCGGATGCGCGAGGAATCGTTGGATCCCGACTTGGCGGGGGCGGAGCCGCCGGCGCGACCGCCGCGGCGACCGCCCACGCGGCGGCCCTTCTCGGCCCAGGCGCCGAGCTCCTCGCGGAACTTCGCGGCGTTCTCCTCGGAGAGATCGATCTCGTAGGCCACGCCGTCCAGGGCGAAGCTCACCGTCTGCTCGGCCTTTCCGCCGTCAAGGTCGTCGATGAGCTCCACAAAAGTCTTTCGTGCCACAGGGGTTCTCCCTCGTCGATGGGGGTGCAATGCGCTCCGGACCGAATCAGTCCGAGATTGCACACAGTATCCACATGCTCCGAGCGAGAATCAATCCATTTCGCGTGTCGGGGTCTGATTCTTCACGGAATCCTCGCGGGACATCGCCTCGCGGATTTCGTGTTCCGCAATTCGGTCCGCCTCCCGCTCCCCGCGATCCGCGCGCATCATCGCCCGGATCACGAACCAGAAGAGCAGGCCCACACCGATCGACGGGAGCAGCGACCCCGCCTCGAACCAGAATCCGCTGTCCATCTCAGGCCCCCGGCTTCACCAGCGGGAAGAGGATCGTCTCGCGGATACCGAGGCCGGTCAGGGCCATCAGCAGCCGATCCACGCCCATGCCCATCCCGCCCGTCGGGGGCAGGGCGTACTCCATCGCCTCGAGGAAGTCCTCGTCGAGCCGCATCGCCTCGTCGTCGCCCTGGGCCGCGAGCTGCGCCTGCTGGGCGAAGCGCTCGCGCTGGATGACGGGGTCGACGAGCTCGGAGTAGCCGGTGCCGAGCTCGAAGCCGCGCACGTACAGGTCCCACTTCTCGACCACGCCGGGAGTGGAGCGGTGGGCGCGCACCAGCGGGCTGGTCTCGACGGGGAAGTCGCGCACGAACGTCGGCTCGTACAGGTGGTCGCCCACGCGATGCTCGAACAGCTCCTCGACCAGCTTTCCGTGCCCGAAGCGCGGGTGGTCCAGGTCGAGATCGAGCGATCGCGCGATCGCGCGCAGCTCCTCGACGGAGGTCTCGGGGGTGATCTCCTGCCCGAGGGATTCCGAGAGGGATCCGTAGACGGTGATCTGCCTCCATTCCCCGGAGAAGTCGTACTCGGAGCCGTCGGCGAGGGTGACGATCTGCGATCCCGTCGCCTGCTCCGCGGCCTCCTGGACGAGGGATCGGGTGAGATCACCGATCGAGTCGTAGTCCCCGTATGCCTGATATGCCTCGAGCATCGCGAACTCGGGGGAATGGGTCGAATCGGCGCCCTCGTTGCGGAAGTTCCGATTGATCTCGAACACCCGCTCCAGTCCGCCCACGGCGGCCCGCTTGAGGAAGAGCTCCGGGGCGATGCGCAGGAAGAGGTCGAGGTCGAAGGCGTTCATGTGGGTCACGAACGGACGAGCCGCCGCCCCCGAGGGGACGACCTGCAGCATCGGGGTCTCGACCTCGACGAAGTCCCGCTCGCGGAAGGAGGATCGCAGGGAGTGCATGACCTCGGCGCGCTGACGGACGGTGTCCCGCGCCTGCTGGCGCACGATGAGGTCGACGTAGCGGCGACGCACCCGCGACTCCTCGGAGAGGTCGGCGTGCAGCACCGGGAGCGGGCGGACGGCCTTCGCGGCCATCTGCCAGGAGTCGGCGAAGATGCTCAGCTCCCCGCGGCGGGAGGCGCCGACGCGACCGTGGAAGAACACATGGTCGCCGAGGTCGACATCGGCCTTGAGGTCGGCGAGGCGCTCCTCCCCGATCTCGGCCAGGGAGGCCATCACCTGGAGCCGCTCGCCGGCGCCGTCCTGGAGGGTGATGAAGGCGAGCTTGCCGGTGCTGCGCTGGAAGACGACGCGCCCGGCGACGCCCACGACGTCCTCGGTCTCCTGGCCCGCCTCGAGGTGGCCGTACGCGGCGCGCACCGCCGCGATGCTCGTCGTCACCGGGACGGAGACGGGGTAGGCCTCCTCCCCGCGCGCCAGCAGGCGCTCCCGCTTGGCCTTGCGGACCGCCACCTGATCGGAGGTGTCGGTCTGGTCCGGGGCAGGGAGGTTCTCGCTCATGGCCGCGATTGTCTCATCCGCGCCCCGGACGATGCCTGCAGGCTCAGGCCTCTGTCACCACCACCACAGCGGCGTCGAGCAGGCGCACTCCCTCGATGCGGCCGACGAGCGTCACGAGCACCTCGCCGCGATGCGCGGCGTCGATCTCCTCGAGCGTGGCCGGGTCGAGCGCCAGGGCGTAGGCCCAGTCGATCTCGGCGCGCTGGAGGGCGTCGTGGAGCACGGCGCGGAGGGCGGCGTTCGAGGGGGCGGCGGCGCGGGCCGCGGCCAGAGTGCGGGAGAGGACGAGGGCGCGCTCGCGTCCCGCGTCGCTGAGGTACACGTTGCGGCTCGAGCGGGCCAGACCCGAGGGCTCGCGCTGGATCTCGACCGGCTCGATCCGCACGGGCAGGTCGAGATCGGCGACGAGGGCCTGGATGATCGCGAGCTGCTGGGCGTCCTTGCGCCCGAAGACCGCCACATCCGGGGTGGTCAGCTGGAGCAGCTTGGTGACCACGGTGACGACCCCGTCGAAGTGGCCGGGCCGGGCGGCACCCTCGAGGATCGTGCCGGCGGCGCCCGCGGTGACCGAGACCGTCGGCGGCAGGACCGGGTACATCTCCTCGACAGAGGGGGCGAAGACCAGGTCGACGAGGCCGTCGACGGCGGCGAGGTCCGCCTCGAGGTCCCGCGGATAGGCCTCGTAGTCCTCTCCTGGCCCGAACTGCAGGGGGTTCACGAAGTCGGAGAGGATCACGTGGTCGCAGAGCTCGCGGGCGCGGGCGACGAGGGCGAGGTGCCCGTCGTGCAGGGCACCCATCGTGGGGACCAGGGCGACGCTCCCGCGGAGCGCGGCGCGGTGGGTGCGCAGCTCCGCCTTCGTCCTCACGAGCGTCGTTCTGGGGGTGGTGCCGGCGGCAGGGGTCATGCGTCCTCCTCGGTGGTGCTCTCCGCGAGCAGCGCCCGGATCGCATCCCGGTCGCCCGGGGCGAGTGTCGCACGCGCGAGGGCCGCGAGCGCGAGGGCCCGGTAGGTCGCGCCGAGATCCGCCGTGCCCGGGTCCGCGGCAGTGGCGTCGAGGTCCTCGAGGGCCGCGAGATGGGCGGCGACGGTGCCCGCGTCGCCGCGGATGACCGGTCCGGTGAGCGCCCGGCTCCCGCGGCGCAGAGACTCGTCCAGGGCCGCCTCGAGCAGCGGTCGGAGATAGGCGCCGGGATCGTCGATCCCGAGCCGGCGCAGCACCTCGCGGGACTGGTCCACGAGCACCACCAGGTGGTTCGCGGCATGGGCGAGCGCGGCGTGGTACGTCGGCCGGTCCCCCTCGAGAATCACCACCGCCTCCCCGCCGAGCTCGACGACGAGAGCCGCCGCGACGGGCAGGAACTCCTCGGCGGCGGTCACCGCCATGGGGCAGCCGACCAGACGCGGGAGGTCCGCGGAGGTGCCCGTGAAGGTCATCGCGGGGTGCAGGGCGAGCGGCGCGCAGCCGGCCTCGGCGAGCGGGGCGAGCACCTCGGTGCCGTAGCGGCCCGAGGTGTGGACGACGAGCTGTCCCCCGGGGGCGAGGCCGGTCGCGGCGATCCCGGCCGCGAGCGGGCCGAGCTGGTCGTCGGGCACGGCGAGCAGCAGCAGTTCGCTGCGCTCGACGATCGCGGGGACGTCGAGCAGAGGGACGCCGGGCAGCAGCTCCGCGGCCCGGGCCCTCGAGGCGTCGGAGACGGCGTACGCGCCGAGGATCCCGTGGCCCTGGGCGCGCAGTGCCGCTCCGAGCACGGCGCCGACGCGACCCGCGCCGATCACGCCGATGCCGAGGCGGGGCGGGGTCATCGCCCGGCCTCCTCGGCGGCATGCACGGGTTCGGCAGGGCCGCCGGCTGCGCCCGCGGTGAGCAGCGGCTGCAGCCAGCTGTCCCGATCGCGGTAGCGGCGAAGCGTGCGGGCGTCGGCGGCGAGGGTCGCGTGGAGGCCGAGCACCTCGGCCCGCGGGAGGCTGTCCAGGGTCAGCTCGTCGCCCGCGGTGCGGACCGTGAGGTCGAGGATCCCGAGGCGACGGGCGATCGGATCGTCCCCGACCGAGAGTTGCTGGATCCGCTCGCGGGGCACGATCTCGAGGCGGCGCGCGAGGATGCCGCTGCGGTGCACCAGGGCCCCCGGCAGGAGCACGGTGACGCGGGTGCGCCGCGCGATCCAGGCCCAGCGCACGGGGGCGCGCAGGCCCTCGATGCTGCGCGCCGGGGCGGTGAGCAGGTGCTCGACGACGGCGAGGTCGTCCGTCGTGCCCAGCGGGGTGCTGAGCCGACGGAGGGTGTCGCGCAGTTCCCCGCGGGTGCCGACGGGGAGCACGCTCGTCGGTCCGTTCTCGTCGTCCTCGTCGATCCCGGCGACGGTCGCCGTCACGGCGGTCCATCCCGGCGCCCGCCAGAGGACGGGTCGGCGCAGCTCGAGGCCCTGGATGCGGCCGGCCGCGATGTTGTCGGTGCGGGTGTTCAGCAGGCCGCGCCGCATCCGCAGGCCGCGGTCGGTGTCGCGGGAGACGAAGCCCCACCCGGCGTCGATGCGACCGAAGACGTACCGCGGCACGGCGATCACCGTGGGCAGCAGGGCGAGGAGGATCGCGGGCGAGAACCCTTCCTGCCAGATCGCGAGGGCGATGGCGACGGCCACGCCGAGGATGCTCATGAGCACGCCGGTGAGGAAACCGAGGTCCCGCAGCAGGGAGCGCACCAGGCGCTCGGTGGGGATGCGGGCGATCAGCTCGCCGTCGGTGACCCCGTCGTGCAGCAGCGCGTCGAGCCGGCCGCCCCGAGGGGCCGCCGTCGGCTCCGCACCGCCCTCGTGGTGTCCGGGGGCAGCGTCCGGCGCAGCGGCCTCGCCGCCGGCCGCCGCCACGGGTCCCTCGGGGCGCCCGCCTGCCGCGATCTGGAGGATGCCGAGCCGCAGCTCCTCGGCCCGCGCGGAGCTCACGTACTCGATGTCCAGGGAGGACTCGCCGCCGCCGGCGACCTCGACGCGCACCTTCGCGAGGCCCAGGATCCGGGCCAGCAGCGGCCGTTCGACAGAGACCGACTCGATGCGGGCGCGCGGGGCATACTCGCGCGAGCGGCTGAACACCCCGCGGTGCACGGAGACCCCGTCGTCATCGACCGCGTAGGTGGTGAACCACCAGCTGAGCGTCGAGAACAGGACCGCGACCACGATGGCGAGGGTCACCAGGCCCAGGCCGATCAGGAGGCGGCGCGGGTCGAACTCGCCGACCAGCTGCGAGATGTTCTGCGCCGTGGCCACGGCGATGATGCCGACGACAACCTTCCATCCGGTCACCAGCGGGGTGATCGGGTGGGTGCGCCGTCGCGGAGTCTCCGCAGCGGATGGCGGGGCCTGGATCGGATCGGATCCGCCGGCCGCGGCGGAGGCACGCTCCGGTGCGGGCTCGGAAGTGCTCACAGCGCCGCCATCAGCTCGACGCCGCGCGCGGTGAGCAGCGTGCGCAGCCGCTCCGCCTCCTCACGGGGCAACCCGGGGAGCGTGATGGCCGAGTCCTTGTGGGCGGTGCCCAGGGTGATCGTGGCGAGTCCGTAGCGGCGCTCCACGGGGCCCTCGCCGATGTTGACCGACTGCACGCGCCCGAAGGGGACCGTCTCGACCGTGCGGAAGAGGATGCCGGAGACGACGGTGAGGTCCTCCTCCCCCACGCGATAGCCGAGGGCGCGCACGCGCCGAGGGGTGAACAGCAGTCCCTGCACGACCACGATCAGCGGCAGCGCGCCGAGCGCCCCGATCCACCACCAGGAGGTCAGGACCGCGCCCACGATCGCCCCGGCGAACAGCAGCAGCCCGAACGCATAGCCGGGGATCCCGCCGAGATACCGCGCGGGGATCAGCTTCTCGGAGACGGGGGTCATCCCGGCCGCACCGAGCCGGGCGGGCGGCGCGTTGGAGATCTCCGGCGACGTCCGCGAGAGCTCGTGCGGCGCCGTGGCGGACATTGGCGGCGCAGCCGCGGGCATCGGCGCGGCAGGCTGCGGCGTCGGCACCGGAGCGGCGGGCTGCGGCGTGGGTCGGGGTGCGGCGGGCGGCGGCGCGGGCAGAGCCGGATCGGGCGCGTCGGTCATGCGCCCCATCGTGTCATCCTCGCGGGCACCCGGCCTGCGACGCCCGGCGCGGGATGACCCGTCGATGGTCGATGTCCGCGGCGATCATCGTCGGCCCGCGGCCTCGCCGGGCCGACCCGGGAAAGGGGTCCGGCTCAGGACCCGGCCCCGGCCCCCTCGGCACCCTGCTCGCCGTCCTCGGGCGGCAGCGTCCCCCAGCGCTCCACGACCACGCCGAGGACCCCGAGGGCGAGCCCCGCGAGGGCCGCGGCGGCGGTGGGCAGGATCCCGCTCAGCGGGTCGCCGGTGCCGGTGATGGTCAGGAACAGCGCCTGGCCGCTGAACAGCCCGCCGACGACCGCCCCCGTGTACGCGCAGGCCCGGGCCAGCAGCACCGTGCGATACGCGGTGGGCAGGTCGATCTGATGCCGGCGCCGGGTGAGACTGGGGTGCAGGCGCCGCTCCTCGCTCTCGGCGAGATAACGGCGCATCGGCAGGCCGTAGGCGAGGAGGACGGCGCACAGCACCAGCTCGACCAGCGTGGTCAGCCAGCCGGCGATCGGCAGCGAGTGGCCGCGCGTGGCGAGGGTCTCCATCATCTGCGCACCCAGTCCGGCGCCGACGACGGTGATCAGCACCAGCGCCGGGATGCTCAGCGGCTTCATGGACGCCCGAATCCCGCGATCTCGGGGCCCGGGGCGAGATCGCCACGATCCGCGGCGCCCTCGAGCAGGGCCGCGATCGAGCCGTGTCCGGGCAGCTCGGCCTCCGGCCGGGCCGCATGCCACGGGGCGAGCACGAACGCGCGCTCGTGGGCGCGCGGATGCGGGAGGGTGAGCTCCTCGTCCGCGCTGCGCAGGTCGCCGTAGGCGATCAGGTCGACGTCCAGGGTGCGCGGCCCCCAGCGCACGAGCCGCTCCCGGCGCGCCTCCCGCTCGAGGCGGTGGGCGAGGTCCAGCAGGGCGAAGGGGCCCAGCGCGGTTCGCACGCCGACGACCGAGTTCAGGAAGGCCCCCTGCCCGTCGGGACCGCCGACGGGGGCCGTCTCGAGCACGGGTCCGGTCCATTCGACGTCCACCAGCGGGTGCGCGGCGAGGGAGGCGAGGGCCCGCTCGAGGATCTGCACGCGGTCGCCGAGGTTGCCGCCGAGGGCGAGGACGCCGGACACCGGGGCCGCGTCGCGCTCGATCGTGACGGTCACATCGCCGATGGGTCGGCCGACGGGGGCCGCGGGCTTGTGGATCCGCACCCCCACCCGGCGCACCAGCGGACGTCCCACGTCCTCGAGGATCCGCGCGGCGATCCGCTCGGCGAGCGTCTCCACGAGGTCGTGGGAGCCGGTCGTGATCTCCTCGGCGACCGCCTCGGCGACCACTGCGTAGTTCACCGTGCGCGAGAGGGCGTCCGCCCGACCCGCGGGGCCGGTCCACAGGTGCAGCGTGACGTCGGCGCCGAACTCCTGCCCCAGCTCCTTCTCCGCCGCGAGCACGCCGTGGCGGCCCCAGGCGCGGATGCCGGACACCTCGATGCGGTCCAGCAGGCCGTCGGCGCCGTCGCGCGGCACGCTCTGCACGATCGGGCTCATGCGCGCCTGCTCCGGCGCAGACGATCCCCGACCCGCACCGCGGCCACGGTGGGCTGCACGGAGTGGACGCGCACGGCCCAGGCGCCGCGTTCGGCGCTGTAGGCGCTGATCGCCGCGGTCGCGGCGTCGCGATCCACGCCGAGCGCGCTCACGAATCGCTTGCGGGAGGCCCCGATCAGCACCGGCAGACCGTGGGAGGTCAGGGAGTCCCAGTCGGCGAGGACCTCCCAGTTCTGCTCGCCGGTCTTCGAGAACCCGAGCCCCGGGTCGGCGACCAGGAAGCGGTCCTCTACGCCGGCCGCGCGCAGGGCCGTCAGCCGGTCCTCGAGCTCGGCGGCGCTGTCGCGCGCGACGTCGCCGTAGTCGGTCAGCCGGTTCATCACGTCGCTGTGCCCGCGCCAGTGCATCGCCACGAACACCGGCGGGGTGCCCAGGCGCGTGCGCAGCGTGGCGGCGATGGTGCCCATCTCGGCGTCGGCGAGCCCCGCGGAGACGTCGTTGACGATCAGGGCGCCGGCCTCGACGCTCGCCACCGCGACGGCCGCGCGCATCGTGTCCACGCTGACCACGACGCCCTCCGCGGCGAGGGCGCGGACCACCGGGACCACCCGGCGCAGCTCCTCCTCCTCGTCCACGCGGGGCGCACCCGGGCGGGTGGACTCGCCGCCGATGTCGACGATGTCCGCTCCCTCGGCGACGAGCCGTCGACCGTGGGCGATCGCCTCCGGCGCGCGATCGTGCTCCCCGCCGTCAGAGAAGGAGTCGGGCGTGACGTTCAGGACGCCCATGACGAGGGTGTCGTCGCCGCCGAGCCGGGCGGGCAGGCCGTCGGGGCCGCGTCGCGGGGTGCGGTCCATCTCAGCGTCCTCGATGGATGAGGCTCATCGCCTCCGCACGGGTGCTCGCGCTGTCGCGCAGCATGCCCCGCACGGCGCTGGTGACGGTGTCGGCGCCCTCGGCGCGCACGCCGCGCATCGACATGCACATGTGCTCCGCCTCGATCACGACGATCACCCCGGCGGCGCCCAGCTCCTCGGCGAGGGCATCGGCGATCTGGGAGGTCAGGCGCTCCTGCACCTGGGGGCGCCGGGCGTAGACGTGCACCAGGCGGGCGAGCTTGCTGAGTCCGGTCACGGCACCGCCGCCGGGGATGTATCCCACGTGGGCGGTGCCGATGAACGGCAGCAGGTGGTGCTCGCACATCGAGTGGAAGCGGATGCCCCGCACGAGCACCAGCTCCTGGTGCTCGATCTCGAAGCGGGTCGAGAGCGGCTCGCGCGCATCCTGATCGAGGCCCTCGAAGACCTCGGCGTACATGCGGGCGACCCGGGCGGGGGTGTCTCTCAGGCCGTCGCGGTCGGGGTCCTCGCCGATGCCGGCGAGGATCTCCCGGACCGCGGCCTCGACGCGGGCGTGGTCGACGGCCACCTCAGTGGTCCGTCCCGCCGGTCGCGTCGTGCCCCGGGGCGCCGGGGATCGCGGGGCCGTCACCGCCCGGATGCGGCAGCTCGGGAGCGCCGGGCTGCAGGGACTCCCCCGCGTCATGGGACTCCGCGCCGGTCGCGGTGGTGGTCGCGCCGACGGTCGGGGCCTCGAGGGCCGGGCGCTCGGCGCTCGAGACCCACACCTCGCGCAGCGGGCGCTTGCGCACGTCGCGGAAGATCTCGGCGAGCTCCGCCTCGTTCAGGGTCTCCTTCTCGAGGAGCTCCTCCACCAGGCGGTCCAGCACGTCCCGGTTCTCCACGATCACGGCCCAGGCCTCGTCGAGCGCGGCGTCGAGGAGCTTGCGCACCTCCTGGTCGACGAGGGTCGCGGTCTCGCCGCTGAAGCGGGGCGCCTGGCCCTGCTGCATGCCCACGAACACCTCGTCCTGGTCGCCGGAGAGCGCGACCTGGCCGACGGCCTCGCTCATGCCCAGCTGCATGACCATGGTGCGGGCGATCTTGGTGGCGTTCTGCAGGTCGGAGCTGGGGCCGGTGGTGACGTCGTGGAAGATCGACTCCTCCACCGCGTAGCCGCCCATCGCGTACGCGAGGCGGTCCAGCAGCTCGTTGCGGGACTGGTAGTTGCGGTCCTGGGTGGGCACGACCATCGTGTAGCCGCCGGCCTGGCCGCGCGGCAGGATCGTCACCTTGGTGACCGGGGCGGAGTTGTTCATCGCCGCCGCGACCAGGGCGTGGCCGCCCTCGTGGTACGCGGTCATCTGGCGCTCGCGCTCCGTCATGACCTTCGAGTAGCGCTGCGGGCCCATGGAGACGCGGTCGATCGCCTCGTCGAGCGCCCGGTTGTCGATGATCTGGTTGCCCGAGCGGGCCGTCAGCAGCGCCGCCTCGTTGAGCACGTTGGCCAGGTCCGCGCCGGACATGCCGATGGTGCGCTTGGCGACGGCCTCGAGGTCGACGTCGTGCGCGAGCGGCTTGCCCTTGGCGTGCACCCCGAGGATGTGCAGGCGGCCCTTGAGGTCCGGGGCGGTCACCGCGATCTGGCGGTCGAAACGGCCGGGGCGCAGCAGGGCCGGGTCGAGGATGTCGACGCGGTTGGTCGCGGCGATGAGGATGACGTTCTGGTTCTCGTCGAACCCGTCCATCTCCACGAGCATCTGGTTCAGGGTCTGCTCGCGCTCATCGTGACCGCCGCCCATGCCCGCGCCGCGATGGCGGCCGACGGCGTCGATCTCGTCGATGAAGATGATCGCCGGGGCGTTCTCCTTCGCGGTGGTGAACAGGTCGCGCACGCGGCTCGCGCCGACGCCCACGAACATCTCCACGAAGTCCGAGCCGGAGATCGAGTAGAAGGGTACGTTCGCCTCGCCGGCGACGGCCTTGGCCAGCAGCGTCTTGCCGGTGCCGGGCGGGCCGTAGAGCAGCACGCCCTTGGGGATCTTCGCGCCGACCGCCTGGTACTTGCCCGGGTCGACGAGGAACTGCTTGATCTCGTCGAGCTCCTCGACGGCCTCCTCGGCGCCGGCGACGTCCGCGAAGGTGACCTTGGGGGCCTCCTTGTTGAACAGCTTCGCCTTGGACTTGCCGAACTGCATCGCCCGACCGCCGCCCTGGGCGTTCATGATCAGGAACCAGAACAGGCCGATGAATATCAGCAGCGGGAGGAAGGACAGCAGCAGCGTGGACCACCAGGACGAGGTGGCGATCTCGTCGGTGTAGCCCTTCTCGGGCTGCGCCGCGTCGACGGCCTGCACCACGGCCTCGGCGCGGGCGTCGACGTAGCTGAAGCGGACCTGGGTGCCCTTGTCCTCCTCGCCGTCGACGTACGGCTCGGTCAGCACGAGGTCGACACGCTGCTGGTTGCCGCCGATGATGCGGGCCTGCTCGACGGTGTCGCCCTCGAGCAGGGCGAGGCCTTGCTCGGTGTCGATCTGCTGGTAGCCGTCGCGGCCGAAGAGAGTGAAGAGCGCCATGCCCAGGAGCAGGGCCACCAGGATCCACAGGGCGATCGAGGTGAACGGCCGCTTCCTGCGGCCGCGGGAGGAGGTCTCGGCCATGATCAGCTCTCGTAGACGGAGCGCTTGAGGACGCCGACGTAGGGCAGGTTGCGATACACCTCGGCGTAGTCGAGCCCGTAGCCGATGACGAACTCGTTGGGGATGTCGAAGCCGACGTAGCGGACGTCGATCTCGACGCGCGCCGCCTCGGGCTTGCGCAGCAGGGTGCAGATCTCGACGGACTTCGGCCCCCGGGAGCGGAGGTTGGAGAGCAGCCACTTGAGCGTCAGGCCCGAGTCGATGATGTCCTCGACGATGAGCACGTTGCGCCCGGAGATGTCCGCGGAGAGGTCCTTGAGGATGCGGACGACCCCGGAGGACTTGGTGCCCGAGCCGTAGGAGGAGACGGCCATCCAGTCCATCTCCACCGTGAGGTCCACGGCGCGCGCGAGGTCGGCCATGACCATGACCGCACCCTTGAGGACGCCCACGAGGATCGGGGGCTCGTCCGCGTAGTCCGCGGCGATCTGTGCGCCGATCTCGCTCAGCCGGTCGCTGATCTGCTGCTGATCCAGCAGGACGCGCTCGACATCGGGGTGGATGTGCGTCTGGGGCACGCGGTACTCCTCGGTGGAAGGTGTGGGTGCGCCGCCGCGGCTCACGGATCCGACCGGCGCCACACCAGCAGGCCGTCGCGGCGAGCGACCTCGATCCTACCCGGAACGGGCACGCCTGCCTGACCGTGCCATGAGACGACGAGGGCATCGAGGGCGAGCACCTGGCGGCGCAGCAGGGACTTGGTCGCGGGGACGGCGCCGAGCTCGCGCGCCGCGGCCTGTGCGGCGCGGGTCGCGTCGCGCAGGATCCGGGTGCGGACCGGGGCGGGCAGCGCGGCGAGGGCGTGCACGTCGAGCAGCAGCAGATCGTCCTCGGTCCGCAGCGCGCCGCCGTCCCGCCGCAGCGCCTCGAGCCCGTCGCGGGCGGCGGCGTCGAGGTGGTCGACGTCGGGTCGCACGAGGTCCGCGGTACGGGCGAGGTTCTCGTCGATCTGCTCGCCGAGGATCTCCCGCAGCAGCGGCAGCGCCCGGTGCCGCACGCGCGCTCGGAGAAGGGTCTCGTCGGCGTTCATCGGGTCCTCCCACCACTCGAGGTCGTGGAGGCGGCAGATCTCCTCGGTGTCTCCGCGGCGCAGGGCCGTGGTCTCGTCCCGGCCAGTGCCCAGGAAGGGCCGCAGGAGCGGGCCGCGCGCCCGGGGGATGCCCGCGAGGGCGCGCGGTCCGGCACCGCGGGCGAGTCCCATGAGCACCTGCTCCGCCTGATCGTCGAGGGTGTGGCCGAGGAGGAGGGCGAGGCCGCCCCGGTCGGCGAGGAGGAGCTCGAGGGCGGCGTGGCGGGCGTCGCGGGCCGCGCTCTCCAGTCCACCGGGGGCGTCGCGGTCCACGGCGACGCGGAGCACGTGGGCGGTGGCGCCGAGCCGCTCGGCCTGGTTGGCGGCGCGCTCGGCGACCTGCGCCGAGTCGTGCTGCAGGGCATGGTCGACGATCGCCGCCTCGGTCTCCAGCCCCATCCGCTCCCCCACCCAGCGGGTGGTCGCGAGCAGCGCCAGGGAATCCGCGCCGCCGCTCACGCCCACGAGCAGCCGGGGGGCGAGAGTCCCGGCGGCGGTGTCGTCGGCCAGCTGCTCAAGGCGCGCGGTGAGCGCGGCGCGCACCGCGGTGCGGGCCCGGGCGACGACGGGGGGCGGACCGGCCATCAGGAGTCCTGCACCATCTCGGCGGCGACCTGGTCGACGGCGGCGCGGGCCGCCGCGGCGTCGGCGCCGTCGAATCCGTGCACGACGATCGAGTAGGCGACGATGCGGCCGTCGGGCAGCACCGTCACCCCGGCGAGGGTCGAGGCGCCGCCGAGGTAGCCGGTCTTGCCGCGCACCACGCCGCGGGCGACCTCGGTGTCCTCCTCGTCGAAGCGGGAGGCGAGGGTCCCGGAGAGCCCGGCGATCGGGACGTCGAAGAGGATCTGCTGCAGCTGGGGGACGGTCCCCGCGGCCACCTCGCCGAGGACCGCGGCCAGCAGGGCGGGAGGGACCCGGTTGTCGCGCGAGAGTCCGGAGCCGTCCCGGATCTCGAGCGCTTCGAGGTCCGCCTCGGGGACGCCCGCCTCGGCGGCGAGCTCGCGCACCTCGGCCTCGACGGCGGCGGCCGCGGACTCCGGGGTGGTCGCCTCGCCGCGGCCCAGCGCCACGAGGTGGGCGAGGAGCTCGGCGGTGGTGTTGTCGGAGATCTCCAGGGTGTGCCGGACGATCTCGCCGATGCTCTCGGAGTGCACCTCGGCGGCGGGGGCGTCGGCCGGGGCCTGCCCCGTGGTGATCTCGCCGGTCACCGTGAGGCCCTGCGCGCCGAGGAGCTGGGCGAAGAGCGCGGCGGCGTCGCCCGCGGGGTCGGTGGACTTCGGGCCGTACTGCTCCGCATCCAGCCACCCCTCGTCGACGGCGAGGGAGGCGGTGGGCGCGACCCAGCCGCCGGCGGTGCCGTTCGCGCCCCAGGCCGGGTTCTGCCCGCCGACGATGTAGTCCGCGTCGAGCACGAGGGACACCTCGGTCGTGCCCTGCTCCCGGGCGAGGGCCGCAGCGTCCTCGGCGAGCCCGCGCAGGTCCTCTTCGGAGAGAGTCATGTCACCCCCTCCCTGGAGGGTGATGGTGCCGTCCTGCACCACCGCCCGCGTGGTGAGCACCTCCTCGCCAGTGTAGAGCCGCAGCACGGCGGCGGCGGTGAGCAGCTTGAGGGTGGAGGCGGGGATCCGCGCGGTGTCGGCGTCCCGCGCGGCGATCTGCTCCCCGGTCCCGACGTCGACGACGGAGAAGGCGAGACCGCCGGCGACCACCGGCAGATCCGCATGCGCGGCCATGCGCTGCTCCAGGTCAGCGGACTGATCGGCGTCGACCCCGGAGGTGATGGTGGGGCCGGGCTCGGCGGGGGTGACGCGCTCGAAGCCCTCGGCGCGAGCCGGGGGACCCGCCGCGGTCCCCTCTTCCCGACGCTCGAGGGTGAGCACACCGGGGAAGGCGTCGGTGAGGTCGCCGAGCACGTAGAAGCTCGCCGGCACCGCGGCGCACAGCACGATCGCCGTCGCCCGCCATACCCGGTCAGATGCCCTGAAGCCCATGGCCTTAACGATATGGTGTCCCGGTCAATACCCAAGGCCTCAGGGCCGGAGCAACGGAGCGGCTGTCGTGGAATTCGACGTGACCATCGAGATCCCTCGCGGGAACCGGAACAAGTACGAGGTGGACCACCACAACGGGCGCATCCGTCTGGACCGCATGCTGTTCACCGCCACCCGCTATCCGGATGATTACGGATTCATCGAGGGCACCCTCGGCGAGGACGGAGACCCGCTGGACTGCCTGGTGTTGCTCGAGGAGCCCACGTTCCCGGGCTGCCTGATCCGCTGCCGCGCGCTCGGCATGTTCCGCATGCGCGACGAGGCCGGCGGCGACGACAAGATCATCGCAGTGCCGGTGGGCGACCGCCGCCAGGTGCGCCGCCAGGAGCTGACCGACGTCTCGGAGTTCCACCGCCTCGAGATCCAGCACTTCTTCGAGGTCTACAAGGACCTCGAGCCCGGCAAGAGCGTCGAGGGCGCCCACTGGGAGGGCCGCTCCGACGCGGAGGCGGAGATCCGCCGCTCGTACCAGCGCGCGATCGGCACCGAGCACGCCAACGAGTTCACGCAGGACGTCTGATCCCCGAGGGGCCGTCCTCGGTCCCCGCGACGCGAGAGCGGGCCGCCCCGATCGGGGCGGCCCGCTCCTGCGTTATATGTCGTCGCGCATCGTGATCCGTGGGCCGTGGCGCCGGTAGCGGAGTCCCGCGTGCTCAGGCCTCGAGGCGGCCGGGGTCGCCCGCGATCTCGCCCTCGAGGAGGGTGGCCTGGGAGAAGATCTCCTGCATCGCCTCGACCACCGAGCGCGAGACGGCGCGCGCCCCGAGCCCGCCGAGCAGGGCACCGATGCCGAAGGGCAGCAGGCGCACCAGCCACAGCCCGCCGGCGCGGCGGACGACGGTGCGGCGCACCCGACGGGAGATCTCCCGCGAGACGAAGCCGGGGATCAGCCCGCCGCCGCCCCCGCCGAGCAGCGAGGACCAGCGCACGCCCTGCTTGCCGAGCGAGCGCGCGATGATCTCGGCGCCCCGCTCCCCCGACAGCACGCTCATCAGCACCAGGCGGCGGGTGTTGCGGTCGGACATGTCCAGGCCATGGATGTCCGCCGCGGCGAGGGTGAGGAAGGCGCACGCCTCGGCGAAGGAGACGCCCTCGCCGATGCTCAGGCCGACGGCGGCGGCGGTGCCGAGACCGGGCAGGGCGGCGACGCCGCCGATGCCCGCCCCGGTGAGGGTCATCAGGCCGGTGAAGCGCCCGGTGACCTTCTCCAGCAGCTCCCGATCGGTCGCCTCGGGATGCTTCTCGCGCAGGCGCAGGACGTAGGAGTGGGCGAGCGGCGCCTGGACCCGCAGGGCGGTGTCGAGGACGGCCAGCCAGCGCTCGTCGAGCTGCTCGGCGAAGCCGTCGTCGGCGAGCTGAGAGGGCTCGGGCAGGTGCTGGGGGCTCGAGGTCACGGTCGGCTCCGTTTCGTCGGACGGGTCCCGGAGGGCTCCGGGGAACAGGATCACGCTACCGCCGGGCGGGCCCCGAGATGCGCACCTCGCCCTCGCCGAGCGACGTGATCTCGCCGGTCAGCCGGAGGCGGCGCACCGCCTCGGGGAGGTCGGCGTAGTGGTGCACGTAGCCGGTCTCGATGAAGGAGCGCGGCACGGACACGTCATGGCAGAGGGTGCCCGCGAGGTGATCGGTCTCGTGCTGCAGGATGCGGGCCGGCCAGCCCACGTGCTCCTCGTCAACCTCGCGCATCCTCCCGTCGCCGAGCAGTTCGAGGGCGGTGAGCCGCACGCGGCGGGAGCGGGCCACGATCGAGCTCCAGCCGTCGACCGACAGGCACCCCTCCCAAGCGTAGACGCGCTCGTCGCCGAGGGGCTCGACGACGGGGTCGAGGAGCGCGCGCAGGGGCACGGGGGTGCGCTCGAGCAGCCGGTCCTCCGGGTCGCCGTCCTCGCCTGCGTAGCGGTCCTCGATCACGAACAGCCGCAGCGGCAGGCCCACCTGCGGGGCGGCGAGGCCGACGCCCGGCGCCTCGCGCATGGTGAGGGCCATCGCCCGGACGAGCTCGCCGAGCAGCTCTGGCTCGAGGCGATCGCGCGCGTCGACGGCGGTGCGGCGCAGGGCCGGGTGCCCGGCCTGAACGATGCGCAGGGGGTCCGTCGGTCGGGCGCGACGATCGAGGATCTTCCGGGTCAGCTGGGTGATGTCCACCGCGCCAGTATCCCGCAGTCCGGACGGTCGCGTCCGGAGCCGGTGAGAGATGGGATACACTCTTTCCGCCGGTGCAAGGACGCACCCTCACGGATGCGAATCCCCTGGACCGGTGACCTATTCACTTCACAACGGATCGTCCGGCACGTACCTGCCGGTGAAGGAGAAACACCATGGCAACAGTCACTTTCGACAACGCCTCCCGCATCTACCCGGGCCAGGAGCGCCCCGCGGTGGACAACCTCAACATCGAGATCGGTGACGGCGAGTTCCTCGTCCTCGTCGGCCCCTCAGGTTGCGGCAAGTCGACCTCGCTGCGCATGCTCGCGGGTCTCGAGGAGATCGACGCGGGTCGCATCCTGATCGGCGATCGCGACGTCACCGACGTCCCGCCGAAGGACCGCGACATCGCCATGGTGTTCCAGAACTACGCCCTGTACCCGCACATGACCGTCGCGGACAACATGGGCTTCGCCCTGAAGATCGCGGGCACCCCCAAGGCCGAGATCCGCAAGCGCGTCGAGGACGCCGCCGCGATCCTGGACCTCACCGAGTACCTCGACCGCAAGCCGAAGGCGCTCTCCGGTGGTCAGCGCCAGCGTGTGGCCATGGGTCGTGCGATCGTCCGCTCGCCCCAGGTGTTCCTCATGGACGAGCCGCTGTCCAACCTGGACGCCAAGCTCCGCGTCTCGACCCGTACCCAGATCGCCTCCCTGCAGCGTCGACTCGGCGTCACCACCGTGTACGTGACCCACGACCAGACCGAGGCCATGACCATGGGCGATCGCGTGGCGGTGCTCGACCGCGGCGTGCTCCAGCAGATCGACTCGCCCCGCCGCATGTACGACCACCCGAACAACGTGTTCGTGGCCGGCTTCATCGGCTCCCCGGCGATGAACCTCCTCGAGGAGTCCCTCACCGACCAGGGCGTCCACTTCGGCGGCGCCGTGCTGCCCGTGGATCGTGCGACCCTCTCGGGCACCGACCAGACCTCGGTCACCGTGGGCGTCCGCCCCGAGGACCTCGAGCTGGTCAGCGACGAGCAGGGCATAGCGGTCGAGGTCGACGTCGTCGAGGAGCTCGGCGCCGACGCGTTCATCTACGGGCGCCGCGCCGGCAGCGACGAGACGACCAAGCCGTTCATCGCGCGTGTCGACGGCCGTCGTCCCCCGGCCAAGGGCGAGACCGTCTACTTCCGTCCGAAGCAGGGCCACCTGCACCTGTTCGACGTGAAGTCCGGTCAGCGCCTGGGCGACCACCCCCTACCCCCCGCAGCAAAGGGGGCCCCGGTTTCGCCGGGACCCCCGTCGCCGTCTCCGCGGGAGGAGGGACATCTTCTCCTTCCGCGGGCTTCCGCGCGCACCCGTTGGCAGTTCGGGGGAGAATGGAGCAATGGCACCACTGGAGATCACTGCGTCCCGGGCGGATCCGGCACTCCTGGACCTGCCCTGGGAACGACCGCTCGAGGACTGGCCGGAGGAGATGCTCGCCGCGCTCCCCCGCGGCATCTCGCGCCACGTCGTGCGCTTCGTGCGGGTCTCGGGGCGCGTGCTCGCGCTCAAGGAGATCAACCATCAGCTGGCACGGCGCGAGTACGACATGCTGCGCGTCCTGGGCCGGCTCGGGATCCCGTGCGTCGAGCCCTTCGCCGTCGTCTCGGGCCGCATCGACGCGAACGGGGACGCGCTCGACGCGGTGCTGATCACCCGGCACCTGCAGTTCTCCCTCCCCTACCGCTCCCTGTTCAGCCAGGTGTCGCAGCAGGAGACCGCGCACCGCCTGCTGGACGCCCTCGCCGTGCTGCTGGTGCGCCTGCACCTCGAGGGCTTCTACTGGGGCGACGTGTCGCTGTCCAACACCCTGTTCCGCCGCGACGCGGGGGCCTTCGCCGCCTTCATCGTCGACGTCGAGACGGGCACCCTCTACGAGAAGCTCAGCGACGGCCAGCGCCGCTACGACGTGGACCTCGCCCGCACCAACATCATCGGCGAGCTGATGGACCTCCAGGCCGGCGAGATGTTCGACCCCGAGGCGGATCCGGTCGAGGTGGGCGACGACCTGGTGCGTCGCTACGAGTCCCTGTGGGATGCGCTGACCGCGCGGGAGCGCTTCGCGGCCGATGAGCGCTGGCGTGTGTCGGCCCGCATCGAGCGGCTCAACGAGCTGGGCTTCGACGTGGGCGAGCTGGAGATCACCACCGACCTCGACGGCACCTCGCTGAGCATCCGCCCGAAGGTTGTCGATGCGGGTCATCACGCCCGGCGGCTCATGCGGCTGACCGGTATCGATGCCCAGGAGAACCAGGCCCGTCGGCTGCTCAACGACCTCGACCAGTACCGGGCCGCGACCGAGCAGCAGGCCGAGGAGGAGGAGTTCGTGGCCCATGAGTGGCTGCAGCGCCAGTACGAGCCGGTGGTGCGGGCGATCCCCCGCTCGATGCGCTCGAAGCTGCAGCCGCCGGAGTTCTTCCACGAGGTCCTCGAGCACAAGTGGTTCCTCTCCGAGGAGGCGGGGCACGACGTCAGCCTCGACGACACGGTGCGGCACTACATCCTCAACGTGCTCATCCATCGGCCCGACGAGAAGTCGCTCATGACCACCGAGACGTCGGCCCTGCCGATCTTCGAGGGCTGAGCGTGGCCCGATGGCGTCACCCACCGGGCCCCGCCCGCTCGCGAACCTGTCCCTGAGCGATCAGCTCCGGGTGGATCGCCTCCCCCAGCGGATCGGCCTGATGATGGTGGGCCTGACCGGCTTCGGGCTCTCCCTCGCGCTGCTCCTCGAGGCGGGCGTCGGCGCGGCCCCCTGGGACGTGCTGCACACCGCGCTCGCGGGACTGCTGGGCACGAGCGTCGGCGTCATGAGCATCGCTGTGAGCTTCATGCTGCTGCTCGCCTGGATCCCCCTGCGGGAGCAGGTCGGGATCGGCACTGTCTCCAACGCGATCTGGGTGGGAGCCAGCATCGACCTCGGCCTGTGGCTGCTGCCGAGCGTCTCGGGCCCGGTCGCGGGGATCGGCATGATGCTGCTGGGCGTGCTGCTCAATGGGATCTTCGCCGCGATGTACATCGGGGCGCAGCTCGGGCCGGGGGCCCGGGACGGCCTCATGACGGGTCTCAGCCGGAGGCTGGGGCGACCCGTCGGTCCGGTGCGGATCGTGCTCGAGATCGCCGTGCTGCTCACCGGCTGGGCCCTCGGCGGTCCGCTCGGCGTGGGGACGGTGGTCTACGCCCTGGGCCTGGGGCCGGTGATCCAGGCGACGCTCCCCTGGGTGACGATCCCGGTGCGCACCGTCGGCGGGCGGCCGGTCGGCCCGGCCGCGGGCCCGAGCCGTGACGACGAGGACGGCGCCGGGGAGGATCCCCCGGCGCTGCCCGCCTGAGACGGAGACGCGGTGCTGCCCGCCCGAGCTCAGGCGCGTCCCTTCTCCGCGCGCACCCCCGAGATCTCGTAGAGCGCGATCGCGGCGGCCACCGAGGCGTTGAGCGACTCGGTGCGGCCGCTCATGGGGATCGACACCACCTGGTCGCAGGTCTCTCGCGCCAGTCGCGAGATGCCCTTGCCCTCGGCGCCGACGACGAGCGCCGCCGGCTGGGTGCCGAGGCTCAGCTCGCGCGAGGTGACGTCGCCGTCGGCATCCAGGCCCAGAACGAACACGCCGCGCTCCTTGAGCTCGACGAGCGCCCGGTTGAGGTTGGTCACCTGGGCGACGCGGACCCGGCCGGCCGCGCCCGCGGCGACCTTCCACACGCTCGCGGTCATCGAGACGCTGCGGCGCTCGGGCAGGATCACGCCGTGCGCGCCGAAGGCGTCGGCCGAGCGGAGGATCGCGCCGAGGTTGCGCGGATCGGTGATGCCGTCGAGGGCCACCAGCAGCGGCGGCTCGAAGGCGTCGGAGGCGATCTGCAGCAGGTCGTCGAGGCTCGCGTACTCGTACGGCGGGATGGTGAGGGCCACGCCCTGATGCACCGCGTGGTCGGTGAGGCGGTCCAGGTCGGTGCGGGAGGCCTCCGCGATGGGCAGGCCGCGCGCGGTCGCCAGGCGCATGATCTCGCGCACGCGCTCGTCGACCTCGAGGCGCTGCATCATGGTCAGCTGGGTCGCGGGGACGTTCTCGGAGAGGGCCTCGAGCACCGCGTTGCGGCCGGCGACCTGATCGCTGCCGGGGACCTTGCGGGCGTTCTTGCCGCCCCGGCCGGCGCCGCCCTTGGCGGGTGCCTTGTAGGCCTTGTGGTAGGGCCGGTCCTCGGCCTTGGGGGTCGGGCCCTTCCCCTCGAGGGCGCGACGGCGCACGCCGCCGGAGCCGACGGTCGCGCCCTTCTTGCTGTGGCGCATGGCGCCACGGCGCGAGCTGTTTCCTGCCATGGGGTGATTCTCCTCAGTGGGTGGTCTCGAGAGTCCAGCGGGCGCCGCCCTGACCGTCCTCGATGCGGATCCCCGCGGCGACCAGCGCATCGCGGAGGGCATCGGCGCGGGCCCAGTCCTTCGCGGCGCGGGCCTGTTCGCGGGCGGCGAGCTGGGTGGTGACGAGGGCGTCGAGCGCGGCGTGCTCGGCGCCGGAGGCCCCCGCGGCCGCGGCCCAGCGGGCCCCGAGCGGGTCCAGCCCCAGCACGTCGAGCATCGCACGCAGCCGGCCGAGGCCCGCGGCGACGGGGCCCTCGGCCCATCCCTCGGAGAGCAGCGTGTTCAGGGCGGACTGCTCCCGGTGGATCACCGCGAGCGCCTCGGGGACCGCGAGGTCGTCGTCCATCGCGGCCACGAAAGCGGCCGGGAGCTCGACCTCCGCGAGCGGGGCGTCGACGGCGGCCAGGGGGTGCCCGGCCAGCAGCTCGGCGGCACGGCGGGCGGTCTGCGTGAACCGCTCCCACACCACCTCCGCTTCGGCCATCGCGCGGGCGTTGTACTCGACGGTCGCCCGGTAGTGCCCGCTGACCAGCGCCAGGCGCACAGCGGGGGTGGGGTGGTCGGCGAGGGCGCGGGCGGCGGTGACGAAGTTGTCGAGGCTCTTGCCCATCTTCAGCCCGTCCACGGTGAGCACGCCCGAGTGCATCCAGCGCTGGGCGAAGCCGTAGCCCGCGGCGCGCGACTGGGCCTGCTCGTTCTCGTGGTGGGGGAAGCGCAGGTCGAGACCGCCCGCGTGGATGTCGAAGGTCTCCCCGAGGTACTTGCGGCTCATGGCGGAGCACTCGAGGTGCCAGCCGGGTCGGCCGCGTCCGAAGGGGGTGTCCCACGAGGCGGTCTCGGGCTCGGTGGCCTTCGCGGCCTTCCAGAGGGCGAAGTCGCGCCGGTCGCGCTTGCCGGGCTCCATCTCCTCGCCGGCGTCCTGCATGTCCTCGAGGGACTGACGGGTCAGCGCGCCGTAGTCCGCGAAGGAGGCGACGTCGAAGTAGACCGAGCCTTCCCCGTCGGCGTAGGCGTGGCCCCGTTCGATGAGGCGCTGCATCAGCTCGATCATCTCCGGGACGTGCCCGGTCGCGCGCGGCTCGTAGGTGGGGCGACGGTTGCCGATGCGGTCCAGCACGTCCTGGAACTCGCGCTCGAAACGCAGCGACCACGCCCACCAGGACGTGTCGGCCTCCGCCGACTTCGCGAGGATCTTGTCCTCGATGTCGGTGACGTTGCGGACGTGCGTGACCGCGTACCCGCTGCGCTCGAGCCAGCGCACCAGCACGTCGAAGGCGAGGAAGGTGCGCAGGTGGCCGAGGTGCGGGGCGCCCTGCGTGGTGGGACCGCAGACATACAGCGACACCGCCCCCTCGCACACCGGGGTGAACGGTGCAGTGGTGCGGGTGGCGGTGTCGTGCAGATGGAGAGTCACAGGGACCAGGGTACTGCCCTGGTGGGGGCTCACTCGGAGCGCGCGCTGACCTGCTTGCCGTAGAGCTCCTCGAAGGTGTCGTCGTAGGACACCGCCGCGGTGCGGCGCTTGCCCTGGACGGCCTGGACCGCGGACTGCGCGGTCTCGATCGTGGTCTCAGGGGCCCTCAGCCGCTTCACGACGAGGAACGCGATGAGGCCGGCGATCGCGCCGAGGAGGATGAACACGCCCGCGACGATCAGGTAGGCGCCCCAGGCGGGGATTCCGGCGGCCTCGAGCCCGCTCGCCGCGGCGAACAGCAGCATCACCCACGCCGAGAGCAGCAGGAAGAGCAGCACCGCGGCGCAGGCGGCGATGATGCCGACCTTGATGCCGAGAGCGGTGAGCTCCTTCTTCGCGATGTCGATCTCGTGGTGGACGACGCCGAGGGCCTCGTCGCGGATGGACTGGACGAGCTCGCCGATGGACCGCTGGGTGGGCGGCGTGCTCGGGTCGTTCGTGGTGTTGATCATGGTCGGAGCCTATCGCAGGGATGAGCAGGTGACGGGAACGCCTCGGGCGCCGACGAACGGGCCGGGGCGCGCGGCCGCTGGCGGGTCAGTCGACGGAGATGCGCTTCCGCTGCGTGGACTCGGGACGGGGGCCGGCCGAGGTCGAGCGGCGCACCACCACAGAGGGGGCGACCGCGAGATCGCGGGGGGCGACCTCGTGGCCGGAGACGCGCTCGACGAGGAACTGCGCGGCGATCGCGCCGAGCCGGTCGGAGTTGGGATCGACGCTGGTGAGCTGCGAGATCCCGGAGTCGGCGAGGGAGGTGTTGCCGTAGCCGGCGACCGCCAGCTGATCCGGCACCGAGTAGCCGGCGTCGCGCGCGGCGGAGAGGACGCCGAGGGCGGTCACGTCGTTCGCGCAGGTGACGGCCGTGGGGACGCGGCTGCCGCGCAGCAGCATCGAGCCGGCGGTCTGCCCCACCTGCTCCGTGAAGTCGCCCGGCTCCACGCGGGCGGTGTCCTCGAGGCCGTGGCGGGCCATCGCCTTGCGGAAGGCGTCGGCGCGCTCGCGGGCCACGGCCGCGCCGACCCCGCCGACGTGGGCGATCTCGCGATGCCCGAGGCCCACCAGGTGATCGACCAGCAGCCCCTGCCCGACCTCGTCGTCGATGCGGACCGTGTCGAAGCGCCCCACGAACTCCTGGGAGCAGCCAATGCCGACGAAGGGGCGGTCCCCGGTCGCGGCGAGCACGCCGTCCATGTCCGCGAGGTCCGAGATCATCAGGAAGCCGTCGACGCCGAGGCTCACGAGCGACTCGATCGCCTCGGTGTCCGCGGCGATCGGGTACTCGGGGAGCCGACGCCGGGTGGGGACGACCACGGCCGAGCGGCCGGTCGCGGCGAGCTCGATGCGGATCGCGCGCACGAGATCGGAGATCCAGGTATTGCGCATGGTGTTGACGAGCACCGCGACGACGCCGCGGTGGTCGTCCGCGTCGCTGAGCTCCTCGAGCGGGAAGCGGAGCCGCTCGGCGGCCTCGCGCACGCGCCGGGCCATGACCGGCTTGATCTCGTCCGAGCCGCGCAGGGCGCGCAGTGCCACGGCGCTCGAGATGCCGACCGAGTCCGCGACGTCGCGGAGGGTCGCGCGGGAGCCGGCCGGCTCGGCGGAAGACTGGGGCTCGTCGGCGGAGGTGCTGTCCTGGGTGCTCATGGGTCCATTGAACCGCATCCCTGCGGGGGATATCCCCCGGCGGAACGGCGGGCGCTCCCGGTGGGTCGGCGCCCCGCCCGGCCATACTGTCGATGCCATGGACGACACCTCCGCCGCGCCGCCCCGCTCGCGCCCACCGCGGCTCACCTTCACCGCCGTGCTCGGCGTGCTCCCCGCCTCGCTCCTCGCCTGGACCTGGGGGGTCGTGAGCATCACCCTGCTGCTGTCCGGTCTCGGCGGCCTCGCCGCCCTCGGCGCCGGCGTGCTGCTGCTCGTGCCCTGGCTGCTGCTGATGCGCGTGGTCGTGCGCTTGGAGCGCCGACGAGTGGTCGCCGTGCACCGCATGGAGGTCATCGTCCCGCAGCGCCGCCGGAGCCGGCGCACCGGTCTCGGTGGCTGGATCCACGACGCCTGGCTCGAGATCTCCTCCGGCCCGTACTGGCGCGGGGTCCTGCACCATCACCTGTCCCTGCTGGTCGCCGCGGTCTTCGCCGGACTCGCCCTCGTCCTGGCCTGGACGGGCTGGACCGCGACCGACATCGCGCTGCGCCACGGCGCGCTCGAGCTCGGGTCCGCCACCCTGCCGCGCTGGGGTCTGGGTCTGATCGGCGGGGGGAGCATCCTGCTGGCGATCCTGGCGCTGGTCCTCGGCGGACTCGCCGACCGCGGCCTCGCCCGCGGCCTGATCTCGGGCAACGAGGAGGACCTGCGGGGCCAGGTGGCCGAGCTCGCCACCCGGCGACAGGGCGCGGTCGACGCCGCCGCCCAGGAGCGGCTGCGGATCGAGCGCGATCTGCACGACGGGGTCCAGCCGCGGCTCGTCGCCCTCGCGATGACCCTGGGCATGGCCCGCTCCGCGATCCGCACCGACCCCGATCGGGCCACCGAGCTGGTCACCGAGGCGCACTCCGAGGCGAAGGCCGTCATCACCGATCTGCGCCAGCTGGCGCGCGGCATCCACCCGGCCGTGCTCACCGACCGCGGTCTGGACGCGGCGCTCTCCGCCCTCGCCGCCCGCTCGGTCACCCCCGTGGACCTCGAGGTGCAGCTGCACGGTTCCCTCGACGCCGAACGGGAGGCCGTCGCCTACTTCGTGGTCTCCGAGGCGCTGACGAACATCGCCAAGCACGCCGGTGCCCAGCGGGCTCGGGTCAGCGTGACCCAGGATCCGTCGACGTTGCGAGTGCGCATCGAGGACGACGGCCGCGGCGGCGCCCAGGTGCGCCGCGACGGGGTCTCCACCGGGCTCGCCGGGCTCACCGACCGCGTGCGCGCCACCGGCGGCCGGCTCGAGGTGACGAGCCCCGCGAGCGGCGGCACCGTCCTTCTCGCCGAGATCCCCACGACGCCCCCGTCGGCCGCCGCGACCGCCGCATCCGCTTCGGATCGTCCCCGCGCGCTGCCCGCCGCCGTGCGTGTCGCGGACCCCGCCCCGGTGCCCGCCGCAGTGTCCGCTGCTGTGCCCGCTGCTGTGCCCGCTGCCGCTCCCGCCCACACCCCCGCCCAGGAGGACCCCCGATGAGGATCGTGATCGCCGATGACGCCGTGCTGCTGCGGGCAGGGCTCGAGCGCCTCCTGACCGAGGCCGGGCACGAGGTGCTCGCCGCCGTCGGCGATGCGACCGCGCTGCTCTCCGCGGTGACCGAGCACCACCCGGACCTCGCCGTGATCGACGTGCGCATGCCGCCCACGTTCACCGACGAGGGCGTGCGCGCGGCGACCCTGATCCGCCGCCAGGACCCCGACGTCGCGCTGCTGGTCCTCTCCCAGTACGTCGAGGAGCGCTACGCCTCGGAGCTCATCGCCGACTCGCCCCGCTCCCTCGGCTACGTCCTCAAGGACCGCGTCGCCGACGTCGAGGACTTCCTCGGCGTGGTCGACGAGGTCGGGGCCGGCGGCACCTGGCTCGACCCCGAGGTCGTCCAGCAGATCTTCGTCCGTTCCCGTCGCCGACGGGTGCTCGAGGCGCTCACCCCGCGCGAGCGGGAGGTGCTCTCGCTCATGGCGCAGGGCCGCTCCAACCAGGCCATCGCCGACACACTGTTCGTCTCTGCCGGCAGCGTCGAGAAGCACATCTCCTCGCTGCTCACCAAGCTCGATCTCCCGCCCGTCGACGGCGAGAACCGACGCGTCATGGCCGTGCTGCGCTACCTGGAGTCCGAGGACCGATGATGACCCCCACAGATCTCGCCCCCGATCCCCGCACCGCACCGGACGACCAGCGCGGGACCCGCCTGGATCCCGCCCGCAGGCTCCGCCCCGACCCCGGACTGGACGCGCTGTGGCGCGTGGCCGCCGCGATCGGCGCGGCGCTGATCGTCCTGCTCCTGCTGGTCGGTCTCGCCGGCTGGTCGCTCGCCCCGCGGCTCGACGCCCGCACCTACTCCGACGTCCCGGCGACCGCGCATCTCGGCTCCCCCACCGCGCTGCAGATCGACAGCGAGGTGAACGACGTCCGCGTGATCCGCAGCGACGACGCCACGGAGGTGACGGTGTCGCTGGTCGAGAAGGGGGCGAGCACCATCCCGCCCGAGGGGACCGTGGTCCGGGCCGAGCTGGCCGTCGAGACGGACGGGACCTCGCGGAGCGTCACGGTGCGGGAGCCGCTGCGCGACTCCGCACTCCCCTGGGAGCGGCAGAACCACGATCTGCTCGTGGTCGTCCCCGCGGCCCTCGCGCCCGCGCTCACGCTGACCGCGGACGTCGGCGACATCGACCTGACCGGGAACTTCTCCTCGCTCACCGTCGAGGCGGGACTCGGCGACGTGACCCTCGATCAGGTCACCGCCCCCGACGGCCTCGGGATCCGCGCCGAGGTCGGCGGGATCGACGTCTCCCTCGCCGGCCCCGTGCCCGGCGGCATCGACCTGTCGACCTCGATCGGCGACGTGACGCTGCGCCTCGCCCCCGATGCGGAGGGTGATGCCGACATCACCGCGGAGACCGGGGACGTCACGGTCCAGGTGCCCGGCTCGGCACGGCGGCAGGTCGAGGTCACCGCGGAAGTGGGCGAGACCCGTATCGACTCCCGCATCACCGGCGCCGCGGGCGAGATCGTCGGGACCCTGCGCGTGGACTCCTCCGTGGGGGACGTCATCGTCACCCGCTGAGCCCGAGCCCCGCACAACGGGGTACCGGATGACCCGCACCGGATGGCAGAGGACCCCGGGGTGGCGTGGTGGGGCTTGGTTTTCCTTTGTTTTTTGGTAGGTCGAGCTAGGCGGCAGAGAACCCCGTGCCCTGTGTGTGCCCCTGGTTCCCCTCGGTTGCGGGACGGGTCAGCCCTTGGGCTGGAGTCCCTGCTGGATCAGATCCATCACCGAGGCGTCGGCGAGGGTCTGGGTGTCGCCCACCGCGCGGTTCTCGGCGACGTCGCGGAGCAGGCGCCGCATGATCTTCCCGGAGCGGGTCTTCGGCAGCTCGGTGACCAGGAGGACCTTCTTCGGCTTCGCGATGGGGCCGATCTCCTTGCCGACATGGGCGCGCAGCAGCTCGGGGACCTTCTCCTCGCCGCCCGCCGCCTCGATCGCCGCATCGTTCCCTGAGCGGAGGATCACGAAGGCGACCGGGGCCTGGCCGGTCGTGTCGTCGGCCGCACCGACGACGGCGGCCTCGGCCACCCACTCGTGGCTGACCAGCGCCGACTCGATCTCCATGGTGGAGAGGCGGTGCCCGGAGACGTTCATGACGTCGTCGACCCGGCCCAGCAGCCAGATGTCGCCGTCCTCGTCGCGCTTCGCCCCGTCACCGGCGAAGTAGTAGCCGGGGAAGCGCGACCAGTAGGTCTCCTTGAACCGCTCCGGATCGCCCCAGATGCCGCGCAGCATGCCCGGCCACGGCTGGTCGAGGACGAGGTAGCCGCCCTCGCCGTTGCCGACCGACTCGCCCGCGTCGTTGATGACGTCGGCGCTGATGCCGGGCAGCGGCACCTGGGCCGAGCCGGGCTTGGCGGCGGTGATGCCGGGCAGCGGCGAGATCATGATGCCGCCGGTCTCCGTCTGCCACCAGGTGTCGACGATCGGGCAGCGGTCCTGGCCGATGACGCGGCGGTACCACATCCAGGCCTCGGGGTTGATGGCCTCGCCGACGCTGCCGAGCAGGCGCAGCGAGGAGAGGTCGTGCTTCGCCGGGATGTCCTCGCCCCACTTCATGGCGGTGCGGATCGCGGTGGGCGAGGAGTAGAACAGCGAGACGCCGTACTTCTCCACGATCTCCCACCAGCGGCCCTGGTGCGGGGTGTCCGGGGTGCCCTCGTAGATCACCTGGGTGCTGCGATTGGCCATCGGCCCGTACACCACGTACGAGTGACCGGTGATCCAGCCGACGTCCGCGGTGCACCAGTAGACGTCCGAGGACGGCTTGAGGTCGAAGACGTTGCGATGGGTGTAGGCCGCCTGGGTGAGATAGCCGCCGGTGGTGTGGACGATGCCCTTGGGCTTCCCGGTGGTCCCCGAGGTGTAGAGGATGAACAGCGGGTGCTCGGCCTCGACCCACACCGGCTCGTGCTCGGTCGAGGCGGTCTCGCGCGCCTCGTGCCACCACACGTCCCGACCCTCGGTCCAGTCGACCTCGCCGCCGGTGCGGCGCACCACGAGCACCTTCTGCACCGAGGAGGCGCCCCCGGCGAGCGCCTCGTCGACGGCGGGCTTGAGGGGCATCTGCTTGCCGCGGCGGTTCTGCCCGTCGGCGGTGATCACCACGCGCGCCTCGGCGTCCTCGATGCGGCTGCGCAGCGCCTCGGCGCTGAAGCCGCCGAAGACCACCGAGTGCGGGGCGCCGAGCCGCGCGCACGCGAGCATCGCGAAGACGGCCTCGGGGACCATGGGCAGGTAGATCGCGACCCGGTCACCGGTGCGCACGCCGAGGTCGGCGAGCACATTGGCCATGCGGGAGATCTCGTCCTTGACGTCGGCGTAGGTGAAGCGGGCGTCGGAGCCGTCCTCGTACTCGGCGAGCAGGGCGACCTGGCCGCCGTGCCCGGACTCGACGTGGCGGTCCACGCAGTTGTAGGCGGCGTTGAGGGTGCCGTCGCCGAACCAGCGGGCGAAGGGCGGGTTGGACCAGTCCAGGGTCTCGGTGAAGGGGGTCTTCCAGCTCAGCAGGCTCGCGCGCGAGCGCCAGAAGGCGAGGCGGTCGCGCTCGGCCTCGGCGTAGAGCGAGGGACGCGCGACCGCGTTCTGCACGAACTCGGAGGTCGGGGAGAAGGTGCGGTTCTCCTGGCTGAGGTTCTCGATCCCGGGGGCTGCGTCGGACATCGGCTCTCCTGCTGGACGGGCCCCGACGTGCGGGGCGGGATGGACGGGGTCACCGTATCGCAGGAGATGCACGTCACGCCTGTCGTCCGCCGCCGGGCACCCCGGGGCCGGCAGCGCCCGGGCGACTACCGTGGGGTCATGCAGCTCTCCCCCGGGGACCCCTCCCCCTCGCTCCTCGCGCCGGTCCGACTCGGCGAGCTCTCGCTGCGCAACCGGATCTGGCTCGCGCCGATGTGCCAGTACATGGTCGAGGCGGAGGACGGGGTGCCCACGGACTGGCACCTGGTGCACCTCGGCTCCCGCGCCGCCGGCGGCTTCGGCCTCGTCATCACCGAGGCGACGGCCGTCTCCCCCGAGGGGAGGATCAGCCCGCGCGACACGGGACTGTGGAGCGACGAGCAGGCCCGCGCCTGGGCTCGCATCGTGCGCTTCTGCCGGGAGCAGGGTTCCCGCATCGCCGTGCAGCTCGCGCACGCGGGCCGGAAGGCTTCGACCTGGCCGGCACTGCCCGCCTACTCCCGCCGCCGCGGCACCGTGCCAGAGTTCGCCGCCGGCTGGCGGACCGTCGGCCCGACCACGGACCCCTTCCCGGGGCTCGACGCCCCCGATGCCCTCAGCCGGGAAGAGATCGCCGGGGTCGTCGCGGACTTCGTGGCCGCCGCCGGGCGTGCCGAGGAGGCCGGCTTCGACGCCCTCGAGCTGCACTTCGCCCACGGCTACCTCGTCCACGAGTTCCTCTCCCCGCTCGTGAACACCCGCACCGACGAGTACGGGGGCGACGGCCCGGGCCGACGCCGCCTCGCCCGGGAGATCGCCGTCGCGGTGCGGGAGCGCTGGCCCGCCGACCGCCCGCTCATCGTGCGCCTCAGCGCGACCGACTGGATCGACGGCGGCTGGGACATCGAGCAGTCCGCCGAGCTCGCCCGGGAGCTCGAGGAGGTCGGCGTCGACGCCCTCCACGTCTCCACCGGCGGGGCGGTCATCGCCGACATCGCCGTGGGCCCCGAGTACCAGGTGGGATTCGCCCGCACCCTGCGCGAGGCGGTGTCCCTGCCGGTCGCCGCCGTCGGGCTGATCACCGATCCGACGGGCGCGCAGGCGGTCCTCGACCGGGGCGACGCGGACTTCGTGGCGATCGGACGCGCGGCCCTGCGCGAGCCCGCCTGGCCGCTGCGCGCCGCCCACGAGCTCGGGGTGCGCGACGCCTCCCTCTACCCCGGCGCCTACCGACGCGGCTCGTGGTGAGCTCCCCGGGCGCACGGGCGCCGATCGTGCTGACCGGGGCGACCGGCGGCGTGGGCGCCGCCCTCGCGCTGCGCCTCGCCGAGCGCGGCGAGCTCCTGGTGCTCACCGCCCGCGACGAGACCCGGCTCGCGGCGCTCGCGGACCAGGTGCGCTCCCGCGGCGGGAGCGCCGTGGTGCACCCCTGCGATCTGCGCGACCAGCCCGCGGTCGAGGATCTCGCCGCCCGGATCCCCGCCGAGCTGGGCGCGCCCGCCGCGGTGCTCTCCCTCGCGGGGCATTCGATCCGCCGTCCCCTCGCCGACACCCTCGGCCGGCCCCACGACCTGGTGCGGCTCACGGGCACGAACCTGCTCGGCCCGGCCACGCTGATCCTCGGGCTGCTGGGGCCGATGATCTCGGCCGGACGCGGCCGGATCCTCGCCGTCACGAGCGCGACGGCGCGCATCCCCGCCCCCGGCTGGGCCGCCTACGGTGCGTCCAAGGCGGGCCTGGACTCCTGGCTGCGGGCCCTCCGCCCCGAGGCCGCCGCGGCCGGGGTCGGCATCTCGATCCTCGAGCTCCCGCTCGTCGCGACCTCGATGGCGGAGCCCGTCTACGGGACCGCTCCGCGCGGGGCGCTCCGTCCGGAGCAGGCGGCCGAGCGGGTGCTGCGCTGCCTCGACCGGGGCACCGACCTCGCCTCCCCCGCCTGGGCCCGCCTCGGGGCGGTGCTCGCCCAGGCCGCCCCCACCTTGTCCGCGCGGGGCGTGGGCCTCGCCGGTCGGTTCGCCGAGCGCGGCCTGCGCCGGGACGGGCGACGATGAGGCTGCTGCAGGCCGGCACGGCGCTGCGACTGCGCGCGGCGACGCGTCCCCGGGCGGTCGTGCTCCTCGATGACCGCGGGGAGCTGCGCGCCGGGGACCTGCTCGGGCAGGTGCACCTGCGCTCGCGGCGCGGTGCCGCCCCGGTGCGCCTGGCGGATCTTCCCCCGCAGGCACCGCTGCGGGAGGTGCTACTCACGGTGCTCGCCGGGGACGGTACCCTCGAGCCCCGCTCGTCGGGCTCCACCGGTACCCCGCGCACCCAGCGCCGAGGCCCGGTCACCCCCGCCCAGCTCGCCCAGCTCCTCGACCTCTCCCGTCGGATCGGGATGCGCCCCGGGCGCGTGGTCGCCTCCCTCGCCCCGGGTGTGCACGGGCACGGCCTCCTGATGGCGCTGGGCGCCCTCGCCCTGCGCTGCCCTCTCGTGGACCTCACCCATCTGCCGCCCCGCCACCGGATCGAGCTGCTGCAGCGCACCGGACCGCATGTCCTCACCGGGCTGCCCGTGCACCTGTACGACCTGCTGGAAGCGGAGGAGACCTGGGGTGGCAACCGGGCCCTGCGGATCCCGCGCGTGGTCTCCGGATCCGATGTCCTCACCCCCACCCTCCGGGCCGACCTCGCACGCCGCTTCCGGGCCCGGGTGCACGACGTCTACGGCACCACCGAGACCGGATCGCTCACGGTCGACGGCCGACCGCTCGCCGGGGTGCGGATCCGCGCCGTCGACGGGCTGCTCCGGGCGCGCACGCCCTTCACCGCGGGCAGGGAGCTGGTCACCGACCGCGGCACGGTCGATGCGCGCGGGAGGGTGCGGGTGCTGGGCCGGGCCGACGGCTCGATCGCCTCGGGCGGGATGATCCACCACCCGGCCGAGGTGGTGCGTCTGCTGCGTGCTCAGCGCGGCGTGGACACCGTCCGGCTGCGGGTCGTGGAGGATGCGCGCCTCGGTGCTCGGACCGTCGCCGAGGTGACCCTCGATCCCTCGCTGAGCCCCGAGAACGCCGCGGCGCTGCAGGCCGACGACCTGTCGCCCGCCGCGCTGCGGGCGCTGGTGCGGGACCGGCTCGGGGCGGCCGCGGTACCCCGCGAGGTGCGATTCAGCAGTCCGGGACGCTGACCGGGACGCCCTGGCCGACGGTGATCGCGAGGCCGCCCGTCGCCGTCTCCTTGTACCGCTCGTTCATGTCCTTGCCGGTCTGCCGCATGGTCTCGATGACCGTGTCGAGCGAGACGAAGTGCTCGCCCGTGCCGCGCAGGGCGAAGCGCGCGGCGGTGATCGCCTTGACCGCCGCCATGGCGTTGCGCTCGATGCACGGAACCTGCACCAGCCCGCCGACGGGGTCGCAGGTCAGGCCCAGGTTGTGCTCCATCGCGATCTCGGCGGCGTTCTCCACCTGGGCGGGCTTGCCGCCCATCGCCTCGCAGAGGGCGGCGGCGGCCATCGAGCAGGCCGACCCGACCTCGCCTTGGCAGCCCACTTCGGCGCCCGAGATCGACGCGTGCTCCTTGTACAGCGAGCCGATCGCCCCGGCCGTGAGCAGGAAGCGCACGGCGATCTCGTCGGGGTCGACGCCCTCGATGTAGGTGGTGGCGAAGAACAGCACCGCCGGGATGATCCCGGCCGCGCCGTTGGTGGGCGCGGTGACCACGCGGCCGCCCGCCGCGTTCTCCTCGTTCACGGCGAGTGCGGCGAGGGAGACCCACTCGAAGGAGTTCATCGGCAGACGCACCGGGTCCTCGGCGGAGAGCGAGTCGTACCAGGAGGCGGCGCGACGGCGCACCTCGAGCCCGCCGGGGAGGATCCCGGTGGTGCGGATCCCCCGCTCGATGCAGTCGTGCATGGCGCGCCAGATCACCAGCAGACCGGCCCGGATCTCCTCGTCGCTGCGCCACTGCCGCTCGCGCAGCAGCATCGCCTCGGAGATCGAGATCCCCCGCTCCTCGCACACGCGCAGCAGCTCGGCGCCGGTGGTGAAGATGGTGCGCCCCTGCTCCTCGGCGGCGACCTCGGCGATGGACTGGTCCATGTCCGCCTCGTCGACCACGAAGCCGCCGCCTACGGAGAACATGGGCCGGCGCAGGAGCTGGTCCCCCGCGGCGTCCAGGGCCACGAAGGTCATGCCGTTGGAGTGCTGCGGCAGGAAGGTCAGGGGATGCAGCACGATCGTCGAGGGCCGTAGGGAGACCGGCACCCGCCCGTCCAGGAGGAGACCGCCCTCGGCCTCGATCCGTGCGACCCGCTCCCGCCCGGCGACCGGATCGACGGTCTCCGGGTCAGCGCCCTCGAGCCCCATCACCACGGCATCGAGGGTGCCGTGCCCCGCGCCGGTCGCGGCGAGCGAGCCGTAGAGGTGCACCGCCACGTCGGCGACGCGCGGTCCGATCGCGGGATCGGCGAGAACCTCGCGGGCGAAGGTCGCAGCCGCGCGCATGGGGCCGACGGTGTGGGAGCTCGAGGGGCCGATCCCGATCTTGAACAGGTCGAAGGTGCTGATGCTCATCCGCGACCGCCCCGTCCGCCGCCGCGTCCCCGGGTGCCGCGCCTGCCGGCGCCGCCGGCTCCGCGCCCGCCGGCGCCGCCCGTTCCGCGCCCCCCGGCACCGCTGCCGCGGCCCCCGGCTCCGCGCGCGCCGCCGTCCCGGGGAGTCTCGCCGCGGGTGCCGGCACCGCGAGTGCCGGCGGACCGGCCCGTCGCGCCGCGCCCGCCGGCCGCGCCGCGGGATCCGCTCGCGCCGCGCGAGGCGCCGCGCGAGGCCGCCCCGCGGCCGCCGCCCTGCCCGGATCGGACGCCGCGGCGATCCCCCGGCGCCGCCTCGGGCTCCTCCTCCCAGGAGGCGCGCCGCTCCTCGTTGGCACGGCGCTCCTCGGCGAGGCGCCGGTTCGCGCCGCCGCGCTTGAGGTCCAGCTTGCGCGGCGCGCCCTTGTGCTTCTCGAGGGCGGGGTCCTCCGCCGGCTCGCCGCTCGGGGCGCGGCCGCCGAGCCGCTCGAGCGCGGGATCCGCCGCCTCGGCGACGTCGGACCAGACGCCCTCGACCTCGGCGGCCTCGAGGATCTGCCGGGTCGAGCCGGTCTGGTGCGGCAGCGCGAGGGTCACCACGGTGCCCCGCGCCCCGGCGCGGGCGGTGCGGCCCGAGCGGTGCACGTACTCCTTGACGTCGTCGGCCGGATCGACGTGGACCACCATCGTCACGTCGTCGATGTGCAGGCCGCGGGCGGCGACGTCGGTCGCGACGAGCACCGGATAGGCGCCCTCGCGGAAGCCGGCGAGCACATTGGTGCGCAGGCCCTGCTGCTTGTTGCCGTGCAGCGCCGCGGCGCGCACGCCGACCTCGACGAGCTCCTGCGCCACGCGCTCGGCGCCGAGCTGGGTGCGGGTGAACATCAGCGTGCGGCCCTTCCGGGCGGCGAGCTGGGCGGTGACCTCGCGCTTCGCCGCGGGGGCGATCGCGAGCACCTGGTGCTCCATGGTCTTCACCGCCGCCGCGACGGGGGTGGTCTCGTGGCTGATCGGATCCACCAGGAAGCTGTCCACGAGCTCCTCGACCTGGCCGTCGAGCGTCGCGGAGAACAGCATCTTCTGGGTGCCCATCGTGGTCGCGGCGAGGATGTCCCGCACCGCCGGCAGGAAGCCGAGGTCGGCCATGTGATCGGCCTCGTCGATCACCGTCGTCTCGACCAGGTCGAGCTGAAGGGCGCCCCGCTCGGCGAGGTCGATGAGCCGGCCCGGCGTGGCGACCACGATCGCCACGCCGCGCGCGACGGCCTCGGCCTGCTTCTCGATGTTCATGCCGCCGGCCACGAGCTGGGCCCGCAGCCCCACCGCGCGCGCGAACGGATGGATGGTGTCGACCACCTGCACCGCGAGCTCGCGGGTGGGCACCAGCACCACGCCGAGCGGACGCCGACGGTGCTGCTTGCGCCCCCGGAACCGGCTGGTCATGGCGAGGGTGAAGGCGAGGGTCTTGCCGGATCCGGTCTCCGCGCGGGCCAGGACGTCACGTCCCGCGAGGGCGTCGGGGAGGATCGCGGCCTGGATCTCGAAGGCGCGCGAGAGTCCCTGCTCGGCGAGCACGCCGAGCAGCTCGTCCGGCAGTGCCATGTCCTCGAAGCGCTCGGAGCTGTGCGCCGAGCGGCGGCGGGCCTTGGGCATGGTGATCCTCCTGACGAAGCGGGCAGTGCCCATCATCGCGCATGGACGGGGCGTGGGAGACTGGTCCCGATGATGCGCACTCTCATGACCTCGAAGATCCACCGGGCCACGGTCACGCAGGCTGACCTGCACTACGTCGGCTCGGTGACGATCGACGCCGACCTCGTCGAGGCCGCGGGCCTGGTCGAGCACGAGCAGGTCACCATCGCCGACATCACCTCCGGCGCCCGGCTCGTCACCTATGTGATCGCCGGCGAGCGCGGCAGCGGTGTGATCGGGATCAACGGCGCGGCCGCCCACCTCGTCAGCCCCGGCGACCTGGTGATCATCATGGCCTATGGGCAGCTCGAGGCCGCCGAGATCCCCGCGCACCACCCGCGCGTGGTGCACGTCGACGGCGAGAACCGCATCGTGGCGATCGGGGACGACGGCGCCGAGCCGGTCCCCGGCATGCCCGACCAGATCAACGGCCGCACCTCCGTCGGCCGTCACTGACGCCCGACGGCGGCGAGCGGTCCGGGACCCGGACGCGGCCCGTTCGCCCACGGCGAACCCGATAGGATTTCGCGGGTGACCCGCACCCAGCCCCTCCGTCGCCGATGAGCGGGGTCCTCGCCGGGTTCTTCATCGTCTGGTCGATCATCGGCGTCGGCTGGATCGCCGGCCGCACCGGGATCCTCGGTCCGCACGGTCGCTACGTGCTGAACCGCTCGACCTTCTTCCTCTGCTCCCCCGCGCTCGTGCTCGTGGGGCTGCTCGACTCCGAGCTCGCCGAGATCTTCTCCGCACCGATGGCGGTCGCCGGGATCTCGGGCCTGCTCACCGGCGCCCTGCTGCTGATCGGGATACGGCTGTTCACCAAGCGTCGCGGCGCCGAGCTCGTGGTCACGGCGATCAGCGGCTCCGTGGTCAACGGCGCGAACATGGGATTCCCGATCGCGGCGTACGTGCTCGGGGACATCTCGCACGCCCTGCCGGTGATCCTCTTCCAGCAGGCGATCTACACGCCGCTCTATCTCTTCGCGCTGCACCACGTGACCCAGAAGGATGCGCAGGGGCCCGCCGGGATCCTGCGCAGCATCGGCGCCAACCCAACCATCATCGCGGCCGCCGTCGGCGTGACCCTCGCCCTGCTCCATGTGCGGGTCCCGCAGGTGGTGCTGGACCCCTTCCAGTCCCTCGGGGACATGGCGATCCCCGCGATGCTGCTCGCGTACGGCCTCTCGCTGTACGGATCGAAGCCGCTCGCGAAGGATGACGGCTACCGCGGCCTGATCGCCGTCGCCTCCTCGGCGAAGCTGCTCGCCATGCCCGTGATCGCCCTCGGGGTCGGGCTCGCCCTGGGACTGCGGGGCGCCGGCCTCTACGAGGTGGTCGTGATGGCGGCCCTGCCGACGGCGCAGAACGTCTTCGTCGCCGCCGCCCGGTACCGCGCCGCCGAGAACCTCGCCCGCGACACCGTGCTGATCACGACGATCGGCACCGTGCTCGTGCTGCTGCTGATCTCCGGCGTCGCCGGGATCTGAGCCCGGCGCGCACTCCTCCGCCACCGTCCGCCGGACGTTCCGGCGCGCCGTCCTGCACCCATTGCATTAGTCCATCGTTGTGAGTAACCTCCGTCACAGGGTTCGGCCGTCCCGTGATCGCGGGCGGCCGGGGGCCGGTCGGCCCTGATCCCTCCACCGCACCAACGAGGGTGCGGCGGCCCAGCGAAGGGAGAGCGATGAGCGCGAGCAACGCCGTCGCGACGGGCGGACCGGGCACTCCGGGCACCGCACCCGTCGGCGACCAGAGCACAGGGACGGGGGCGCGAGCACCCTCCGGAGGCGGGCGGCCGAAGCGCCGGTCCCTCACCGGACGGGAGAAGCGCAACCTCCGCAACGGACTGCTGTTCATCTCGCCGTGGATCATCGGCGTCGCAGTGTTCGTGATCTATCCGCTGATCTACTCCTTCGTGATCAGCCTGACCCAGTACTCCGGGATGCAGACGCCGACCTTCATCGGCCTGCAGAACTACATCTCGGCCTTCATGGACCCGATGGTCCGTACCTCGGTCGGCAACACCGTCTACTACATGCTGCTGGCCGTGCCGGTGGGCATGGTCGTGGCCCTGCTGCTCGCGATCGCGATGAACCGCAACGTGCGGGAGGTGGCGATCTACCGGACGCTGCTGTACCTGCCCTCGCTCATCCCGATGTTCGCCATGTCGTTCATCTTCATCGTCTTCGTCAACCCGCAGTTCGGCATCGTCAACCAGTTCCTGGGCCTGTTCGGCATGCCCGACACGAACCTGCTGGGCGAGCCGCGGTACGCGAAGATCGTGATGATCGTGATGGCCCAGCTGGGTGCGGGCAACGCCGCCCTGATCTACCTCGCGGGCCTGCGCAACATCCCCGACACCCTCTACGAGGCGGCCCGCATCGACGGCGCCTCCCGCTTCCGTCAGTTCACCGCGATCACGCTGCCGCTGCTCACCCCGACGATCCTGTTCAACCTGATCACAGGTGTCTCCGGCGCGATGATGGTGTTCACCGAGGCGTACATCATGACCAACGGTGGTCCCGACAACTCGACGCTGTTCTACATGCTGTACCTCTACCGGAACGCCTTCTCCTACGGTCAGCTCGGCTTCGCCTCGGCGCTCGCGGTGCTGCTGTTCCTGTTCGGCATGGTGCTCGCCGGACTCATCTACTGGCTCTCCCGCCGGTTCGTGAACTACGACGTCTCGGCCGGCTGAGGAGGACCCCGACATGGCTATCAACACCGTCAGCACCGGAGCGCAGAATCTCGGCTCCGGCGCCTCGCTCAAGTCCCGCTCGAACTACGGGCGCAACCCCGACGGCTCCCGGCCCAGCTCGCTGAGCGCCTGGATCTCGCGCCTCGTCATGCTCGTCGTGCTGCTGCTCTTCTCGCTGCCCCTCTACTGGATGCTGATCTCGGCGCTGAAGACCCCCGAGGAGCTCGCGCAGTTCCCGCCCACGCTGTTCCCCACGGAGCTGCGCTGGCAGAACTTCTCGGACGCCGTGACGATCATGCCGTTCTGGACCTTCTTCCGGAACAGCGCCATCATCACGATCTGCGTGGTCGTCTTCAGCGTGGTCTCGAACTTCATCGTGGCCTACGGCTTCGCGTGCATCGACTGGCCCGGGCGCAACCGGGTCTTCTTCATCGTGCTCGCGACCCTGTTCCTGCCCTTCCCCGTGACCCTCATCCCGATGTTCGACATGTGGGCCGGGCTGGGCTTCGTGAACACCTTCGTCCCGCTCATCGCCCCGGCGCTCTTCGCCGGCGGGTTCTTCACCTTCCTGCTGCGCCAGTTCATGCTGCAGACCCCGCGCGACATGCTCGACGCCGCCCGGGTGGACGGCGCCAGCGAGTGGACGATCGCCTGGCGGATCGTGTTCCCCACCGCCCGCCCCGCGGTCACCGTGATCGCGATCTTCTCCGCGGTCGGCACCTGGAACGACTTCATGGGTCCGCTGATCTACCTGCAGGACCAGGACAAGCAGACGCTCTCCATCGGTATGCAGGTCTTCCGCTCCGTCAACTCGCAGGACATCCAGTTCAACCTGCTCATGGCGGCCTCGTTCCTCGTGCTCCTCCCGCTGGTGCTCCTGTTCTTCATGTTCCAGCGCTACTTCATCAGCGGCATCACCCTCGGAGGTTTCAAGTGATCAACCGTCGCACCCTGCTGCGCGCCCTCGGCGCCGGAGCCAGCGTCACCGTCGCCGGCGGCTCGATCGTCGGCTGCACGAGCCGTCCCGTCGGGGACCAGCGCGACCCCAACGTCGTCAAGCTGTGGGGCCAGGGCGGCACCAATGCCGAGCTCGAGGCCCTCATCATCGAGGCCTTCACCGAGCAGAACCCCGACGTGAAGATCGAGGTCTCCCAGGTCCCGTCGAACGGTCAGGGCGATGCGTCCAGCGCGATCACCGCGGTCCGCGGTCGCACCGGCCCGGACGTGTACTTCGTGGACCGCTTCAACGGCGCCCAGTTCGCCTCCCTCGGCCTGCTCGAGCCCATCGACTCCCTCATCGAGGAGTACGAGGGCGTCAGCGTCGAGGAGTTCATGTCCCAGTGGATCAAGTTCGCCACCGACGAGCTGTTCTACGACGGGCAGTACTTCGGGCTCCCGGTGGACACCGACACCCGTGCCCTGTTCGTGAACAGGACTCTCGCGACGGAGGCCGGGATCGACCCGGCGCTCCTGGACCCCGCCAACGGACCGATGTCCTACGACCAGATCTGGGAGATCAACGACCAGTTCAACGTCCAGGACGACCGCGGCACCTACGAGAAGGTCACCTGGATCCCCTGGGACGATCAGGCGTCGCTGCTCATGTGGGCGATGGCGAACGACGTCCCGATGTTCTCCAACGAGTCCTGCCACGTGCTGCTGGACTCGCCGGAGATGCTCTCGGTCGCGGAGATGTACGCCGGATGGGTCGAGCGCCTGGACTTCGCGCGCCTCGATGCGTTCAAGGCCACGTACCAGCCGCCCAACGCACCGCCCACGCAGACCAGCTTCTTCTCCGACCGTCAGCTGTTCCAGATCACCGGGTCCTGGGCGGTCAAGGGCCTGAAGCAGTACAAGCCCGACATGGACTACGGGCTCACGTATCTCCCCGTTCCTAACGAAGGCGACGACCCCTTCACCTGGGCCGGCGGCTTCGCGCTCGCGATGCCGAAGGGCGCGAGCATGTCGAAGGCGGCCTGGGACTTCTTCAAGTTCTATGCGGGCTACGAGGGCCAGAAGATCCTCATGCCGAAGCTCACGAACATCCCCACGAACATCGAGACGATCAAGGACCCCGAGGGGTGGAGCCCAGACATCAAGTTCTTCGTGGAACTGATGGGCGTGGCGAAGTCCCGGCCGCCGCTGCCGGTGGGCACCAAGCTGTGGGACGCCATGTTCACCATGCAGGGCAGCCTCAACCAGGGCTCCGACACCCCGGAGAACCTGGTCAAGGAGGCCCAGCAGTACGTGGACCCGACGATGCAGCAGTTCTGCCCGATCTCCCTGCCCGAGGGCTTCGGCGAGCCGGACCCGAACTTCACCCAGGAGGATGCCGCGGACGTCGGCTGATCCCCGCTCCGTCCCCCCGCGTGCCCCGTCACCGCCGCCCGGCGGAGACGGGGCACGCCCGTGCGCGGGGTCGTACACTGAGCCCGTGGCTCGTCGACTTCTGCTCCTCTAGCCGCATCGGGGTACGCCGACCCCGGGACCTCCCGGCGCGGCCGGTCCGCGCCGCTCCCCCGTCGGCACCGATGCGGCAGCCCTCGCCCGCGCGAGGGCTTTCCCATGTCAGAAGCCCCTCCATCCGAGCCGTACCGACCTGAAGGACGAACACCCATGAGCGAGGCCCCCTACCGCTACAACGCCGCGCTGGCCGACGAGATCGAGCGCCGCTGGCAGCGTCGCTGGGACGAGGAAGGCACCTTCCACGCCGACAATCCCGTCGGCGCGCTGCACGGCGGGGAGGAGTCCGCGGCCCCGGCCGATGCGAGCGCCAAGTCCTACATCATGGACATGTTCCCGTACCCCTCGGGCTCGGGGCTCCACGTCGGCCACCCGCTGGGGTACATCGCGACCGACGTCGTGGCCCGTCACCACCGCATGCTGGGCCGCAACGTGCTGTACACGATGGGGTACGACGCCTTCGGCCTGCCCGCCGAGCAGTACGCCGTCCAGACCGGGACCCACCCGCGGGTGACCACCGAGGCGAACGTCGCGAACATGCGCCGCCAGCTGCACCGCCTGGGCCTGTCCCATGACGCCCGCCGGTCGCTCGCCACCACCGACCCAGCCTTCGTGAAGTGGACGCAGTGGATCTTCCTGCGCATCTTCGACTCCTGGTACGACCCGGAGGCCCCCAACGCCGACGGCGTGACCGGCCGCGCCCGTCCCATCGCCGAGCTGCGCGAGGAGCTGCGCACCGGTGCCGTCGACCCCTTCGCGCTCGCCGCGCGCCAGGGCCTGGAGCTGCCCGCGGAGTGGGCCGGCCGCACCGCCGCCGAGGTCCCCGCCGCGAGCGACGCGGAGATCTCGCGCCTGGCCGATGCCTTCCGCCTGACCTACATCTCCGAGACGCCGGTGAACTGGTGCGCGGGCCTCGGCACCGTGCTGGCCAACGAGGAGGTCACGGCCGACGGCCGCTCCGAGCGCGGGAACTTCCCCGTGTTCACGCGGCGCCTGCGGCAGTGGAACATGCGCATCACCGCCTATGCGGACCGTCTGATCGACGACCTGGACCGCGTGGACTGGCCCGAGTCGATCCGCGCCATGCAGCGCAACTGGATCGGCCGCTCCGAGGGCGCCGAGGTCCGCTTCGCCCTCGCCGGCTCCGCGGAGGGCTCCTTCGACGTCTTCACCACCCGCGTGGACACCCTGTTCGGCGCGACCTTCACCGTCCTGTCCCCCGAGCACCCCCTGCTCGAGGACCCCTCCGCCCTGCCCGCGGCCTGGCCCGAGGGCACGAAGGACGCCTGGACCGGCGGCGCCGCGACCCCCCGCGAGGCCGTCACCGCCTACCAGGTGCGCGCCGCGGCGCTGGGCGCCGAGGAGCGCACCGCCGAGGACCGCGAGAAGACCGGCGTGTTCACCGGCTGGTTCGCGGTGAACCCCATGGACGGCCGCGAGGTCCCGGTGTTCACCGCCGACTACGTGCTGACCGGCTACGGCACCGGCGCGATCATGGCCGTGCCCGCCGAGGACGAGCGCGACTTCGCCTTCGCCGAGCGCTTCGAGCTGCCGGTCATCCGCACCGTGCGCCCGCCCGAGGACTTCGCCGGCGGCGCCTGGACCGGCGACGGCGAGAAGATCAACTCCGCCTCCGCCGATCTGGACCTGAACGGCCTCGGCAAGGAGGAGGCCAAGGCCCGGGCGACCGCCTTCGCGACCGAGCGCGGCTTCGGCCGGGCCCGGACCACCTACCGCCTGCGCGACTGGCTGTTCTCGCGCCAGCGCTACTGGGGCGAGCCCTTCCCGATCGTCTACGACCCCGCGGATCCGCAGACCCCGATCCCGCTGCCGGAGTCGCTGCTGCCCGTGGACCTGCCGGAGGTCGCGGACTTCTCCCCGAAGACCTTCGACCCCGAGGACCGCGACACCGAGCCGCAGACCCCGCTGTCCCGTGCGGAGGACTGGGTGGAGGTCGAGCTCGACCTCGGCGAGGGCCCGAAGACCTACCTGCGCGAGACCAACACGATGCCGCAGTGGGCGGGCTCCTCCTGGTACCACCTGCGCTACATCGACCCCACCGAGGACGAGGTGCTGGTGCGGCCCGAGAACGAGGAGTACTGGCTCGGCCCGCAGGGCGAGGGCGCGGTCGGCGGCGTCGACCTGTACGTCGGCGGCGTCGAGCACGCCGTGCTGCACCTGCTGTACGCGCGCTTCTGGCACAAGGTGCTCTTCGACCGCGGTGACGTCTCGAGCCAGGAGCCCTTCCACCGCCTGTTCAACCAGGGCTACATCCAGGCCTTCGCCTACACCGACTCCCGCGGGGTGCACGTGCCCGCGGAGGAGGTCGTCGCGGAGGAGGACGGCACCTTCACCTACCGGGGCGAGCCGGTCACCCAGGAGTACGGGAAGATGGGCAAGTCGCTGAAGAACTCGGTGACCCCGGACGACATGTACGAGGAGTACGGGGCGGACACGCTGCGCGTCTACGAGATGTCGATGGGCCCGCTGGACCTGTCCCGTCCGTGGGAGACCCGCTCCGTGGTCGGCTCGCAGCGCTTCCTGCAGCGGCTGTGGCGCCTCGTGGTCGACGAGGAGAGCGGCGAGCTGCTGGTCTCCGAGGATCCCGCGGACCGCGACACCCTGCGGGCCACCCATCGGGCGATCGACGGGGTGGGCCGGGACATGGCCGGCATGCAGTTCAACACGGCGATCGCGAAGCTGATCGAGCTGGTCAACCACCTCACCAAGGCGGGCGTCTCGCCGCGTGCGGCGATCGAGCCGCTCGTGCTGATGGTCGCGCCGCTCGCCCCGCACCTCGCGGAGGAGCTGTGGTCCCGGCTCGGGCACGACGGCGGCATCTCGCGCGAGCCCTTCCCGACCGCGGACCCGGAGCTGCTGAAGGCCGACGCGGTCACCTGCGTGGTGCAGGTGAAGGGCAAGGTGCGCCACCGCGTCGAAGTCGATCCGGAGATCTCCGAGTCGGACCTCGAGGCGCTGGTGCTGGCCGAGCCGCGGGTCCAGGAGCTGCTCGCGGGGCAGACGGTGCGGAAGGTCATCGTGCGCGCGCCGAAGATCGTCAACATCGTCGTGTGAGTCGTTGACCGGCACTGACGCAGCAGAATCCGTCCTCCGCGACGGGTGACCGGCCGGGCCCGGGACCGAGGGTTCCCGGGCCCGGCGGCATGTCGGCGGGGCGGAACCCCGAGCGCGCGGAACCGTTCCTCCCCATTGCCCCGGTATCCACAACGGCGGGAGGAGGGCGGACGTGCGGGGGTCCCGGCTCCTACGGTCGCGACATGACCAGCATCTGGGGATCCGATCCCACCGCCATGGACGAGCTCGCCGAGACCATCCTCGAGAGGGCCGAGCAGCTGCGCGAGCTGTTCGACCGCCTCCGCGAGCGCACCGCCGCCCTCCGCTGGGAGGGCCCCGACGCCGAGGCCCATCGGGCACGCTTCGGCCAGGTCGACGGCGATCTCCTCGCCGCCTGCCGAGCGCTCGACGAGAGGGGTGCGCAGATCCGGGAGGAGGCCGCCGAGCAGGAGCGGGCCTCGGCCGCCGACGGCCTCGGCGACCCGCTCGCCGGGGTGCGCGCCGGTTTCCCGCCGCGGGGCGGGAGCATCCCGCCGTCGCTCCCGGGCTCGGATCCCGTCATGCCGGAGGTCGGCGGCCCGATGGCCCACCACGACCCGATCGGGCTCTTCCGCGACCTCGAGGACCGGGTGCAGGAGTACGAGGCGGAGCACGGGCCGCTCGGCCCCCTGATCGGCGGGCCCTTCGCCGCTCCCCTCGACCCGGGGGCGCTGCACGGCGCCTACGGTCCGGGCGAGCTCCCCGAGGGCGAGGCGTTCGCCCCCGACGGGAGCCGGCTCGAGGAGGCGGAGGCCGATCGCCGTCTGTGGCTGAGCAAGATCCCGGTGGTCGGCGACGTCGCCTCGCTGCCGACGTTCTACGAGGCGGGAGAGGGGTACTACGACGCGGCCCGTCATCGGATGGAGGAGGCGGGGCTCGGCGCCTACACCGGGGGCATCTCGCTGGTGCAGATCGGGCACGATCTCGGCGGCGCCGCCCTCGGCGAGCGCTCGATGCTCGCCCAGTACATCGACGGGGTGGACCGCGGGATCGCCAACGTCTCCCAGACCACCGCGGACGTCTCCACGGCGATCGGGGACCGGGACCTCGGGGGCGTGGTGCGTGCGGTCGAGCGGGGCGGCTTCCGCCACGCGGAGATCGCGGTGGACACCGTGACCGCGAATCCCCTCCCCTCGGCGGTGGAGGCCGTCGCGAGCGCGAGCGGGCACCTCGGGGAGGGGATCGCGCCGTTCAGCCCCGAGGCCGCCGCCCGCCTCGAGCAGTTCGAGCAGAACCAGATGGCACGGCTCGAGCGGGACGAGGCGCGCTGGCAGGCCGCGATCGATGCCGAGACCTGGTACGACCGACGCCGCTCCGCGGTGCGGATGCCCTGGGATCCCCGGTGATCCGCACCGCGGCCGGGGCGTCGGTCGGCGGGGGTCAGTCCCTGTCGCCCGGGGCCTCCGGAGCGGACGGAGCCGCGCTCCCCGCCTCCGGCTCGGCGTCGCCGACCACGTCGAGGCGCAGCCCGCCGCGGTCCTCCGCGACGGTGACCCTCACCAACTCGCCGTCGTGGACGGCGCCGCGCAGGATGAGCCGGGCGAGGGCGTCGCCGATCTCCTTCTGCACGAGCCGCTTGAGGGGGCGTGCCCCGTACAGCGGGTCGAAGCCGGCCTCGGCGAGCCAGGCGGTCGCCGCCCCGTCGACCTCGAGCCGGATCCGACGATCGCTCAGCCGCCCGGCCACCTCCTGGATCTGCAGCGTGACGATTGAGGAGAGCTGCTCGCGCGAGAGCGACTCGAACATCACCACGTCGTCCAGGCGGTTGAGGAACTCGGGCTTGAAGGAGGCCCGCACCACCTGCATCACCTTCTCGTGCTTCTCCGCCTCCCCGAGCTGCGGATCCTGCAGGAGATGCGCCCCGAGGTTGGAGGTCAGGATGAGGATCGAGGAGCGGAAGTCCACGGTCCGCCCCTGGCCGTCGGTGAGGCGGCCGTCGTCGAGCACCTGCAGCAGCACGTCGAAGACATCGGGGTGGGCCTTCTCGATCTCGTCCAGCAGCACCACCGAGTAGGGGCGGCGCCGGACCGCCTCGGTCAGCTGGCCGCCCTCGTCGTAGCCGACGTACCCGGGGGGCGCTCCGACCAGGCGGGAGACGGTGTGCTTCTCGCCGTACTCCGACATGTCGATGCGGACCATCGCCCGCTCGTCGTCGAAGAGGAAGTCGGCGAGCGCCTTGGCGAGCTCGGTCTTGCCCACGCCCGTCGGCCCTAGGAACAGGAAGGAGCCGGTGGGACGGTTCGGGTCGGCGATTCCGGCCCGGGCCCGGCGCACCGCGTCGGAGACCTCCTGGACGGCGCGCCGCTGACCGATCAGCCGCTGCCCGATGATGTCCTCCATCTCGAGCAGCTTCTCGCTCTCGGCCTGCAGCAGCCGCCCGGCAGGGATGCCGGTCCAGCTGCCGACCACGTCGGCGATGTCGTCCGGTCCCACGCGCTCGGAGACGAGCGGCCGCGACTGCTCGGAGGCGCCCGCGGCCTCGTCCTCCTCGGCCTCGACGAGCTGCGCCTTGAGCGCGGGGATGTCGCCGTAGAGGATCTTCGAGGCGGCGGTCAGGTCGCCCTCGCGCTGGGCGCGGTCGGCCTGCATGCGCAGCTGCTCGAGCTGCGCCTTGAGATCGCCCACGAGGTTCAGCCCGGCCTTCTCCCGCTCCCAGCGGGCCGAGAGCTCGGTCATCGCCTCGGTGCGATCGGCGAGCTGGGCGCGCACGGACTCGAGCTGCGCCACGCTGCCGGGATCGTCGCTGCCGGCGAGCGCGAGCTCCTCCATCTTCAGCCGGTCCACCTGGCGGCGCAGGATGTCCAGCTGCTCCGGCGAGGAGTCCAGCTCCATGCGCTGCCGGGACGCGGCCTCGTCGACCAGGTCGATCGCCTTGTCCGGCAGCTGCCGACCGGAGATGTAGCGGTTCGACAGCGTCGCCGCAGCGACGAGCGCCGCATCGGTGATCGAGACCTTGTGGTGCGCCTCGTACTTGTCCTTGAGCCCGCGCAGGATCGTGATGGTGTCCTCGACGCTCGGCTCCCCCACGAAGACCTGCTGGAAGCGGCGCTCGAGCGCGGGGTCCTTCTCGATGTTCTCGCGGTACTCGTCGAGCGTCGTCGCGCCGACCATGCGCAGCTCGCCGCGGGCGAGCATGGGCTTGAGCATGTTGCCGGCGTCCATCGCGCCGTCGCCCGAGCCACCGGCCCCGACGACGGTGTGCAGCTCGTCGATGAAGGTGATGATCTGGCCGTTGCTGGTGCGGATCTCGTCGAGCACCGCCTTCATCCGCTCCTCGAACTCGCCGCGGTACTTGGATCCCGCGACCATCGAGGAGAGGTCGAGCGAGATCAGCCGCTTGCCGCGCAGCGAGTCGGGGACGTCCCCGGCCACGATCCGCTGGGCGAGCCCCTCGACGACGGCGGTCTTGCCGACGCCCGGCTCGCCGATCAGCACGGGGTTGTTCTTGGTGCGGCGGCTCAGCACCTGGATCACGCGGCGGATCTCGGCGTCGCGGCCGATCACCGGGTCGAGGCGGCCCTCGCGGGCCTGCTCGGTGAGGTCGATGCCGAACTTCTCGAGGCTCTGGAAGGTGCCCTCGGGGTTCTGGGAGTCCATCTGGTTCATGCGGTCATCTCCTGGGGACAGTCGGGTCACGGCATCGCGGAGAGCGGCGGGGCTCGCGCCGCTCGAAGTCAGCAGGCGGGCTGCGGCGTCCCGGCCGAGCGCGATGCCGATCATCAGGTGCTCGGTGGACAGATAGGTGCGGCCGACGCGGTCGGCCTCGTGGCGCGCGGCCTCGAGGGCGTCGAAGCCGGTGCCGACGAAGGTGGGCGAGGCGGCGGAGGCGCCGCTGACCCGCGGGAGGTCCGCGATCGCGGCCTCGGCCCGGGCACGGACCTGCTCGGGGTCGACACCGACGGCCTCGAGCGCGGCGCGGCCGATGCCGTCGGCCTGCGCGCACAGCGCCGCGAGCAGGTGCAGGGAGCTGATCTGGGGATTGCCGAGCTCGGCGGCCTGCTGGGCGGCCGCGGTGACGGCCTCCTGGGAACGGGTGGTGAACTGGAACTCCACGGGGCTCCTTCCTGTCCGGGACGGGCGGCGCGGAGGCTCGGGCGAGCGCTCCGCGGTGGATGCCGCCGCTCCCGGTGGCCTCCACGGTCTCTGCAACGACTCCAGAGTTGAGTCTATTCCGCTCAACCCTGGCGAATCTCGCGGGGCGGGGCGGGGCGGTCCGGGCGGCCGTCCGCCCACCGCGGGACCCGTCCCGGGTGCCCTGGATCGCGGAGGGGACACCCCCGGCCTGTAGCATCGCATCGGAGCCCGGTGCGTGTCGTGTGGGGGTGCACAACGCCGACCTCGTCCCCGGGATGATCCCTGACCTGCTCGACGTCGAAACCGAGGCCCTCATGACCCAGTCCCCGTACCCGCCGCAGGGCGGCCAGTACATGCCCAACGGGCGGCCGCGCCCCGGCGCGCCCTCCTCGGCCCCCGGCGCCCCGTCCTTCCAGTCCCAGCCCCGCTACGTCGACTACGGCAATCCGCGTGCGTACGACACCTCCGTGCGCCCCGCCTCCGGGCTGACCGCCGCCCGCTACGCCCCGGCGCAGATCCAGCGGCCGCAGCAGGCCCAGCCGCAGTCCGCCTGGGCCACGCAGACCCGGCGCGTCCAGGAGGTCGCCCAGGCGCCCGTCCAGCCGCCCGCCGTCTCGATCGTGGTGTGGCTCTCCCTCATCGTGCTCGGCTTCCTGGCCCTCGTGGTGCTCGGGTACTTCTTCCTCCAGTTCGTCACCGGCTCGAGCTCGAACCCGATCTGGTGGCCGATCAGCGCCTTCCTCGCCCTGATCTCACTGGTGCTGATCAGCGGCATGATCTTCCTGGCCGACCGCTGGGACCCCCAGCCGTTCCCGCTGCTGCTCATCGCGGTCTTCTGGGGCGCGGCGATCGCCGCGGGCCTGAGCTACATCTTCAACACGCTGAACAGCACCATCGTCTACACGGTCACGGGCAACGGAGAGCTCGCGAACTGGGTCGGGGCCGTGGTCAGCGCGCCGATCGTCGAGGAGCTCACCAAGGGCCTGGGCCTGCTGCTGCTGCTGATCCTCGCCCGCCGCTACTTCAACGGCCCGCTCGACGGCATGATCTACGGGACGCTGATCGGCGCGGGCTTCGCCTTCACCGAGAACATCCTCTACTACACCCGCATGCTCGAGGCCGCAGGCGAGATCGGGCTGCTGATGAACTTCGGGATGCGCGGCATCCTGAACATCTTCGGCCACGCCATCTACACCTCGCTGACCGGCGTGATCGTGGGCTTCGTGGTCCGCAAGTGGGGCACGATCACGGGCTTCCTGGTGTTCCTGCCCGCGCTTATCCCGGGCATGCTGCTGCACGCCGCCTGGAACTTCTTCGCCTCGATGGGCGGCGGCCTCGGGCTGCTCGTGGTGATGTTCGGCGCCGAGATGCTGCTCTCGCTGATCTGGCTGATTTTCATCGTCGTGCTCATCTGGGACGAATCGCGGCTGACCAAGGTGCGCCTGGGCGACTACGCGAACCAGGGCTGGCTCACCCATGAGGAGGTGGCGATGCTCGCCACCTGGAAGGGCCGCCGCGAGGGCAAGCGCTGGGCGGACCAGATCGGCGCCCGCAAGGTCATGAAGCGGTTCATCCGCGAGAGCGCGGATCTCGCCTCGATCCGTCAGCGGCTGCTGGCCGACGGCGCGAACCCGAAGGTGGTCTCGACGGAGTCGATGCTGCTGCAGCGCCTGACCGCCAATCGCCAGGAGCTGCTCTCGTACTCCGGCTGAGCGCACAGACGACGAGGGCGGGCCCTCCGGGGCGGATCCGACGGATCCCGATCGGGGCGCCCGCCCTCACGCGTCCTCGGGCTCGTCCTCGAGCAGGCGCAACTGCTCGTCGCGGCCGCGCAGCCGATCCAGGGCGCGACGCTCGCGCTTGGTGGGACGCCCGCTGCCGCGGTCCCGGCGGGGCGGCGCCGCGGCGAGCTGCGGGGGCGGCTCGGGGCTGTGGTCCACGTAGGCGGTCCGGGCCACGGGCGCCCCGACCCGCTTGACGAGGATCATCGTGACCACCACGATCCGCTCCCGGCCCGCGGTGCGGATCCGCAGCTCGTCCCCGACGACGATGCGCTGGGCGGCCTTGACCGGCTCCCCGTTCCGGCGCACGTGCCCGGCACGGCAGGCGGCCGTGGCCGCGGAGCGGGTGGGCATCAGCCGGGCGCTCCACAGCCAGACGTCCAGGCGCACCGACGTCGGCCCTGTCGCCCCGGGTGGGGGCAGCGGCCGGGAGGAAGCCGCCTCGGAGGTCGTCCCGTCCCCGGTCATGCGTCGACGGGCTCGCGCACGAGCGGCCACGGATCATGGGCCTCGAGCTGGGCCGCGAGCCGCAGCAGGAGCAGGTCATCGCCCGCTTGGGTCGCCCCGAGCTGCACCCCGAGCGGGAGCTCGACCCCGTCGATCCGCTCCCGGTGCAGCGGCACGGCGAGGGCGGCCCTGCCGGTCATGTTCCAGGTGCTCGTGAACGGGGTGAACGCGCGCTGCGCGTCGAAGTCGTCCTCGCCGCGGTCCAGCTGCAGGGTCTCGGGCAGGGCGGGCGGTCCGGCGAGCGCCGGGGAGAGGATCACGTCGAAGGGGGCGAAGGCCTCCCCGGTGCGGCGCGCGAGGGACTGCACCCCGGAGTGGGCGAGGGCGAGCTCCGCCCCGGAGTATGCCCGCCCGCGCTCCCGCAGCCAACGGGTCAGCTCGAGCAGCTGCGCCTCCTGCTCCGCGGCGAGCGGCAGGGTCGCCGCGCCGACGGTCCACAGGGGCATGAACGTGGTCCACTCCTCGGCGGTGAACGGGGCGGGCACCTCGATCAGCTCGTGGCCGAGCTCGTGCAGCAGCCCCACCGCGCGGTCGACGCCGCGCAGCGCGGCGGGATGGATCACGGTCTCGGCGGCGAGCGGCTCGCGCAGCACCCCGATCCGCAGCGGGCGCAGCGGGCCGGCGAGCCCGGCGAGATAGCCGCCGGGTTCCGCCCGGAGCGGGGTGGCGTCCCCCGGGAGCTGCGCGGCGATCACGTCGAGTCCGGCGGCGACGTCGGCGACGGTGCGGGCGAGGATCCCGTCGGTCACCAGCCCCATGCCCTCGGTGCCGTAGGGGCCGGGCGAGACGAGGCCGCGCGAGGGCTTCAGACCGAGCACGCCGCAGCAGGCTGCCGGGATCCGGACCGAGCCGCCCCCGTCGGAACCGTGCGCGATCGGGACGATGCCCGAGGCGACGGCGGCGCCCGCTCCCCCGCTGGATCCCCCGGCGGTGCGCCGCAGGTCCCAGGGGGTGCGCGCGGGGGCGCCGGTGGCGGGCTCGGTGTAGCAGGGCATCCCGAACTCGGGGGTGCTGGTCTTGCCGACGGTCAGGGTGCCGGCGTCGAGCAGCCGCTGGGCGACGCCGTCGGTGACCTCGGCGACCGTGCCGCGCAGGGCGAGGCTGCCGGCCTCGAAGGGCTCCCCCGCGATGCGGGAGAGGTCCTTGATCGGCAGAGGGACGCCGAGCAGCGGCCGCTCGGCCGCGAGCTCCTCGAGGCGGCCGTGGCGACGGGCGTCCTCGAGCTGGGCGGCGACCTCCTCGGCCTGGCGCCGGGTGAGGTCCTCGAGGACATGGGCGAAGGCGCCCACGCGCGCGCCGACGGAGCGGGCCCGCTCGAGGGCGACCTCGGCGAGCTCGCGCACGTCGAGCTCCCCGCGACGCAGCGCGGCGGCGGTGCCGAGGGCCGAGAGCGGTGCGTCGGCGTCCGGTAGAGACTCCGCGCTCATCGTGCGCCCCGGACGCCGAGATCCTCCCGGATCCGGTCGAGGATCCCGGGGACGGACTCCTGGATCTGCTCCCAGACGGTCTCGAAGTCGCTCTCATCCCCGTACCAGGGGTCGCGGATGCCGGTGTCCTCGACAGGCGCGGGCGCGAAGTCGCGCACCATGTGCAGGCGCCCCGCGAGGTCCGCGCCACCGAGGCGACGCAGCGGCTCGACGTGGTCATGGTCCAGGGCGAGCACCAGATCGGCCTCGGCGAGCTCCTGCGCATCGATCGCCCGGGCCCGGTGGGCGGAGGCGTCGAGCCCGTGGCGGGCCAGCAGCGCTCCCGCCCGGGGATCGACGGGATTGCCCTCCTCCCAGCCGGTCGTGCCCGCGGAGGCGACCTCCACCCGGTCCTCGAGGCCCGCCTCCCGAGCGGCGGCACGGAGGGCGTACTCCGCCATGGGGGACCGGCAGATGTTGCCGGTGCAGACGGTGAGGACGCGATAGCTCACGGGGTCTCCAGCAGGTCGGCGTACTCGGGATGGCGCTCGATCCATCCGTGCACGAACCAGCAGGTGGCCCGGACACGGAGGTCCTGCGCACGGATGTCGTCGAGGGCGAAGCGCACCAGGGCGGAGCCGAGACCGCGGCCGGAGCGGGCCGGCGTGACGACGGTCGAGCGCAGGTCACGGAGCGTGCGCGGCGCCGGATCCGGGGCGCTCCCCTCCGCGGGGGCGGTCGCGGGCGGATGCTCGTCCTCGTAGTAGAGGACGGCCACCACCTCCTCGCCGTCGAGCGCCTGGTACCGGTCGCGGTCGTCGTCGTGGAGCAGGCGCACCGCGCCCGGAGCCGGGGAGGTCCCATCCATGCCGGTCACGGTACACTGCCGCTCATGCCCGCGCCCCTGATCTGGCACATCACCGAGCTGGCCGCCTGGGAGGCGGCCGCACGGGCGGGCACCTACACCCAGGCGACCCGTGGTCGCGACCTCGCGGAGGTCGGCTACATCCATGCGTCGTGGCCGGAGCAGGTCTCCGGGGTCGCCAAGCGCGTGTACCCGGACCGCCCCGCGGACCTCGTGATCCTGGAGATCGACGTGGCGCGGGTCGAGGCCGCCGGGGTCGCCGTGGACATCGAGGCGGACGAGGACGGCCGCGGTCGCGGCTACCCGCATATCAAGGGTCCGCTGCCGGTCAGCGCCGTGCTGCGCCTGCGCCGCACGAAGTGGATCGGTCGCGAGTTCGTGGTCGTCGCCTGAGCGTTCCCTGACGCGCGGCGCGTGCCCGCTCGGCGCACCCACGCTCCCTCGACGTCCGTCCCGGTCCCGTCGCGCCGCAGGACGTGCCGACGTAGCATCGAGCATGGCCAGATCCTCCGGCTCCGCCCGGTACCTCGACATCCATCCCGTCGACCCGCAGCCCCGCCTGCTCGAGCAGGCCGTCGCCGTCCTGCGCGACGGCGGGCTGATCGCCTACCCGACCGACTCCTGCTACGCCCTGGGCTGCTCCCTCGGGGCGCTGGAGGGTCTCGAGCGCATCCGCCGCATCCGGCAGGTCGGCAAGGACCACCACTTCACCCTGGTGTGCGCCGACTTCGCGCAGCTGGGGCAGTTCGTGATCGTCTCCAACCCCACCTTCCGCCTGGTCAAGAACGCAACCCCGGGCCCCTACACCTTCATCCTCCCGGCCACCAAGGAGGTGCCGCGGAAGATGGCCCACCCCAAGAAGCACACGGTCGGCGTGCGCATCCCCGACCACAAGGTCGCCCATGCGCTCGTCGAGGCGCTCGGCGAGCCGATCGTCTCCTCGACGCTGCTGCTGCCGGGGCAGGAGGATCCGCCGTCGGAGGGCTGGGTGGTGCAGGACCTGCTCGGCGACCAGGTCGACGCGATCATCGACGCGGGCGAGGTGGGCATCGAGCCGACCACCGTCGTGGACCTCACCGGCGGCGAGCTGGTGATCGCGCGCGAGGGCGCCGGGGACACGAGCCGCTTCTGAGCCGGCCGGCCGGCCGGGTCGCGGAGGCTCCTCGGCCGGGTCGCAGCGGTTGCTCGGCCGCATGAGCCGAGGCGTCAGCGCTCGGCGGTCGACGTCAGCGCTCGGCGTCGGCGGTCCCCGATCTCCCGGATGCCTCGGCCCCGGTGCCGTGACGGTCGAACCGCCCCGACAGGGCTCCCGAGAACACCAGGATCCCCACCGCGTACAGCGGCACCATCCACAGGGCGTAGCGGAGGGTCAGCGCATCGGCGAGGGCACCGACGATCGGCGGCGAGACGAAGAAGCCCAGGCGCGCGAACCAGCCCACGACCGTGAGGCCGACGCCCTGGGGCACCCCGGGCATGTCATCGGCCGCCCGGTAGGCGGCGGGGAACAGCGTCGCCACGCCCCAGCCGGCGGCGGCGAAGCCGATGATCGCCGTCGCCGGACTGGGCACCAGCAGGGCGAGCGTCATGCCGAGGGCGCTCACCGCCGCGCCGAGGCGAGCGGTCGCGCGGTCGCCGAGCCGATCCACGACGGCATCGCCGGTGAAGCGCCCGATGGTCTGCGCCCCCTGCAGCGCCACGAAGGCGAGGCCGGCCGCGAAGGGCGTCACCTCGAAGGTGTCGAGCATGAACAGCGCACCCCAGGTGCTGCCCGCGTCCTCGGTGGAGCCCGCGAAAACCAGGATCATGCCCAGAGCGCACACCAGACCGAGGGAGCGCAGCGTCATCCCGGCGATCCGCATCCCGCCCGGGACCGGCGTCGCGGGCACCTCCCCCGCGGAACCCGGGGCGGGGCCCGCGACCGCGCCGGCGGGAGCGGGAGTCGGCGCAGTCCGCTCGGTCGCGTCGTCCCCGGCGAGCATGAACCACCGGGAGACCACCGCGGCGGCGCCGAAGACCACGAGGCCCACCAGGCCTTGCAGCCACAGCGCCACCCCCAGCTGGGCGGCGGCGGAGCCGAACAGGCCGCCGCCCACCGCGCCGAGGGACCACCAGCCGTGGTAGCTGTTCATGATCGAGCGGCGGTAGCGACGCTCGACCCGCATGCCGTGCGAGTTCATCGAGATGTCGGTGATCGCGTCGGCCGCCATGGCGATGATCAGCGCCCCCGCGAGCCACAGCCAGGAGCTCGCGACGTACACCAGCAGATGGCTGGTCGAGGCGACCACCTGCGCGATCACCGCGACCGAAGCGCTCCCCCAGCGACGCATCAGGCGCGCGGCCGCGAGACCGGCGACGAGCCCACCGATCGGGCCGATGCCCACGGCGAGCCCGAAGGCGGTGTTGCTCAGCCCGATGCTCTCGACCAGTTCCGGGTAGCGGGGCAGGATCGCGCAGAACGACGCCCCGTTGAGCAGGAACAGCAGGGACACGGCCCAGCGGGCGCGGCGCGCATCGGCGGGGACCGGGGCGGGCCGACGGGACGGCGCGGAGTGAGCGTTCACGAGACGCCATTGTGCCTGACTCCCGGGGCCGCGACATGCGGTGCGTCCGCGCCGCCTGCGTCGGCCCCGGACGTACGCTGGCGCCATGTCGACACATATCGGTGCCTCGCCCGACCAGATCGCTCCGTACGTGCTCCTTCCCGGTGACCCCTACCGTGCGCGGTGGATCGCCGAGACTTTCCTCGAGGACCCCGTCCAGTACAACGACGTGCGGGGGATGCTGGGCTACACCGGCACCTTCGCCGGAGTGCGCATCTCCGCGCAGGGCTCCGGGATGGGCCAGCCCTCGATGGCCATCTACGCCCAGGAGCTGTTCTCCGACTACGACGTGCAGGCGATCCTCCGCGTCGGCACCTGCGGCGCCCTGTCCGAGCGGGTGAAGGTGCGCGACGTGATCCTAGGCGTCGCCGCCTCGACCGACTCGGCGATGAACGTGCCCCGTTTCCGCCACGTCTCCTATGCGCCGGCCGCAGATTTCGAGCTGCTGCGCCTCGCGGCGGATGTCGCCGAGGAGCGGCTGCTGCCGGTGGTCCCCGGCGGCCTGTTCTCCTCGGACCAGTTCTACAACCCGGACACCGAGATCGCGGGGATCCTCGCGCGGTACGGCGTCCTGGGGGTGGAGATGGAGGCCGCCGCGCTGTACACGCTCGCCGCGCAGTTCGGTCGCCGCGCGCTCGCCCTGTGCACCGTCTCGGACCACCTGACCACCGGCGAGGAGACCAGCTCCCTCGAGCGGCAGGAGTCCTTCGAGGACATGATCGAGGTGGCGCTCGAGACGATCGTCCGCCTGGACGCGAACTCCTCCAGCTGACCCGCGGAGCGGGCGGGACGGACGGGAGACCGGCTGCCCCCGGCCGCCCCCTGCCGCTACGGCTCCGGACAGCACAGTGCCCGGCACCTCCAGGTGCCGGGCACTGTGCTGTGTTCGAGGGCCCGCGCGCTGCGGGCGGCGCTCACTTCGTGAGAAAGCGCGGCACCAGGTCGAAGGTGATGAAGAGGGCGACGAGGCACATGCCGAGGCCCGCCAGGAAGGTCACCGGGGTGAACATCGCCATCACGTAGAGACCGGCGACGAACAGCCCGAAGAGCAGCACGAACAGCACCACCGACAGGGGCAGGCTGTTGCCCGCTGAGGTCTGGTTGCGCGCACGCGGCGCGGCGGCCTCGCTCGTGGCGTCGACCTGCTCGTTGCTCATCTGCTGTGTCCTCCGCTTCGGCTCTCGATCGCGTCCGGTCCGGGACGCGGGCGACGGGCACCATCCTAGACCAGGGCGGGCACCTCGTCCGACGCGGCGCGATGGCGGACCGCGGCGAGCAGGGTGCCGAACACGGCGAGGCCCTCGGCACCGTCGATCTCCGGATGCCACTGGACGCCCAGCACGCTCGAGCCGGATCCCGACTCGACGGCGAGCGGGAGACCGCTCTCGTGCCGCGCGACGATGCGCAGATCCCCCGCGACCTCGCGCACCCCCTGGTGGTGGAAGGCGGTGACCTCCGCGCTCGTTCCGAGGGCGAGCGCGAGATCGCTCGCGGCCTCGATGGCGGTGGTCACGGCCGTGGGCCGCTCCCCCGTCACGGGATGGGCCGGCAGGTCCGCGGGGAGGTGGCGGTGCAGCGAGCCGCCCTCGGCGACGACGATGATCTGCAGGCCGCGGCAGATGCCGAGCACCGGCACGCCCGCCGCACGGGCGGTGCGGTACAGGGCGGTCTCGAAGGCGTCCCGCGCGGGGTCCGGGGTCATGTCGGTCTCCAGGGCGTTCTCGCCCCAGACCGCGGGGTCCAGGTCGGTGCCGCCGGTGAGCACGAGGCCGTCGAGCTCGGCGATCTCCTCGGTGGTCCAGTCGTCCTGCGGCGCGATGATGACGGGGCGGGCCCCGGCCTCGCGCAGCGCGCGGACGTAGTGCTCGGTGACCACCACGGCGTCATGGCCCGCCCAGGCGCCGGACATCATGGTGCGGGTCCCTGCAGTCACGCCGATGAGCGGGCGACGGGTGGTGGTGCGCTGCGCCATGAGTGGTCCTTTCCGCGGAGATCCCTGCCGCCCGGTGACGGCGACGGGACCCAGTCCACCCCGGCAGGGCCGATCCGGGCGAACTCTGTGGCGGAATGTGACGACGGGACGCAGTCAGTTCTGAGCGGTCCGCTCTGTGCAGTCAGCTCTGGGTGGTCAGCTCGGTGCGGCCGGCTCTGCGCGGTCGAATCTCTGCGGTCAGCTCGGTGCGGTCACGGCGGCGTGCTGCGCGATCGCCTGGCCGTAGTAGCCGCGCAGCTGCTCCGCGAGGACCGGCCAGGTGCGCTTGCGCACGGAGTCCAGTGCGGCCTCCCCGAAGGCACGGCGCTTGGCGTCGTCGAAGAGCAGGTCCCCGGCATGCTCGCGCATCTCGTCGAGCATGCCCGGGGTGTAGAGCCAGCCGGTGCGGCTGGGGGTGACCAGGTCGACGGGGCCGCCGCGGCGGGGGGCGATGACGGGCAGGCCCGAGGCCATGGCCTCCTGGATCGTCTGCCCGAAGGTCTCGAGCTCACCCGGATGGATGAACAGATCGGCGCTCGCGAGGTGGGTCGCGAGGTCGGTGCCGGAGCGGAACCCGGCGAAGCGGGCCCGGGGCATGGCCCGGCGCAGAGCATCCTTCTCCGGGCCGTCGCCGACGATCAGCAGCCGCACCCCGGGCATGTCGTGGATGACCCGCAGGTCCTCGACCTGCTTCTCGGGGGCGAGCCGGCCGACGTACACGACGAGCTTCTCGTCGGCATCGGCGTACTTCGCCCGCAGCTTCTCGCTGCGCAGCGAGGGAGAGAACAGCGAGGTGTCGACGCCGCGGCGCCACAGCGAGACGCGTTCGATGCCGTGCGCGACGAGCTGGTCGCGGGTGGCGGTGGACGGGGCGAGGTTGAGGGTTGCCCGGTTGTGGACGTCCTTCAGCAGCTGCCAAGAGGCGGCCTCGAGGAAGGGCATGCCGTAGCGGGCGGTGTAGCCGGGGATGTCGGTCTGGTAGACGGCGACCGTCGGCACCCCGACCTTCTGCGCCGCGACCACGGCGCGCCCGCCGAGGATGGTGGGCGAGGCGAGGTGGACCACATCCGGCTGGAAGTCCTCGATGCGACGGCGCAGGGTCCCGGCGCTCGTCGTCGCGATGCGCACCTCGGCGTAGCCGGGCAGGGGCGCGGAAGCGATGCGGCGCACCCGGATCTTGCGCCCGCAGGCCGTGCGCAGGAACTTGTCCGCGCGGGGCCACTGGGGGGCGATGATCGACAGATCGTCGCCCGCGGCGGCGAAGTGGTCGACGACGCGGAGCACCGAGTTGGTGACTCCGTTCATGTGCGGCAGGAAGGACTCGGCGACGACAAGGATCCTCACGCCTCGATCATGCGCCGTCGGCCGCGCCCGCGGACCACGTCCCCGTGACGAGTCGTCGACGGCCCGGTGAACTCTCGCCCACCGGGCCGTCGTGCCGCGCTCGGCGAGCCCTTCCGCGACGGGTTCTGGGACCGCTCAGAGGCGGGCCGAGGCGATCGCCGCGCCCTCGACGAGAGAGGCGAGCTTCGCCCACGCGATCTGCGGGTGGATGCGCCCGCCGAGGCCGCAGTCGGTCGAGCCGATCACGCGCTCCGGGCCGACGATGCGGGCGAAGCGCTCGAGGCGCTGCGCGACCAGCTCGGGGTGCTCGACGACGTTGGTGGCGTGGGAGACGATGCCGGGCACGATCACCTTGTCGTCCGGCAGCTCGAGGTCCTGCCACACGGTCCATTCGTGCTCGTGGCGCACGTTCGCGGCCTCGAAGGAGTAGTACTTCGCGTCGATCTCGAGCAGCAACGGCGCGATGTGGCGGAACTCGATGTCGGTCGTGTGCGGGCCGTGCCAGGAGCCCCAGCACAGGTGGAAGCGGGTCTGCTCGGTCGGCACGTTCACGAGCGCGCGATTGACGGCGTCGACTCGCTTGCGGGTGAACTCGACGTAGTCCGCGATGGACGGCTCGGGGTTGATCTGGTCCCAGTTCTCGGCGATGGAGGGGTCGTCGATCTGGACGGTGAGGCCCGCGGCGGCGATCGCCTCGTACTCGGGGCGCATCACCTCGACCCAGGCGTCGAGGAAGGCGTCCTCGTCGCCGTAGTGGTCGTCGTTGATGCGGGAGCCGGAGCCCGGGGAGAGCGCGGCGAGATAACCGCCCGAGTATCCGGCGGACTCGAGGGCGGCGCGGAAGTTCGCCACGTCCTGGGCGACGAGCTCGCGGCCCGTCTCCGAGTAGGCGATCTGGGAGGTCGCGGCCGGGAAGGTCGGCTGGGAGCCGACGGTGATGCCGGAGGTCGGGTCCTGGTACGCGTCGGCGAAGATCGTCCAGTCGCGGCGGTCGGGGAAGGTGGTCAGGCGCACGTTCCCGGGGCTCGAGCGGACCGGCTCGGAGGAGAAGATGTCGCTGCCGGTGATCTCGAGGCCGCTGACGCGGTCGAAGATGTACGACCACCAGGAGCCGTAGTTCACGGCGGAGCCCATGAGGTGCCCGTACTCGCCGTCGTTGGGGATCGAGATGCCGATCTCGCGCTGCTTCGCGACGACGTCGACGACGGCCTGGCGCAGCACCTCGCGAAACTCGTCAGTGGGGGCGGGGGTCAGGCCGTCCTCGCCGACGGGGCGGGCGGCGTTCGCGGCGATCAGTTCCGGGCTGCGGGGCAGGGAGCCGGCGTGGGTGGTGAGGATGTCGGTCATGCCCCGAGAGTAGGAGCCCGGTCCTCGAGAGCGGGAATCGCGGCGCCACAGCCGTTCACACGGCGCCTCCCCGGGCCGAGGAGGCGCCGCGCGGGCTCAGTCCAGCGGCCAGGTGGGCACCAGGTTGCGATCGCCGTAGGCCTGGTCGATGCGGCGCACCGGCGGCCAGTACTTCGACTGGATCCTCATCTGCGCGCTGTCGTGCACCGACTCGTCCTCCGGCGCGGTCCAGGAGCCGGGGTAGACGGCGATCTCGCGGGAGTAGGGGTGGGTCCACTCCCCCGTCGCGATCGACGCTGCCGTGTGCGGGGCGTTGACGAGCGGGTTGTCGTCGGCGGGCCAGGTGCCGGCGAGCACCTCGTCGGCCTCCTTGGCGATCATCAGCATCGCCTCGACGAAGCGGTCGATCTCCGCGAGGTCCTCGGACTCCGTCGGCTCGATCATGAGCGTCCCGGCGACCGGAAACGACATGGTCGGGGCGTGGAAGCCGTAGTCGATGAGCCGCTTGGCGACGTCGTCGACCGTGATCCCGGTGCGGGCGGTGAAGGGGCGGAGGTCCACGATGCACTCGTGGGCGACCAAGCCGTTCTCGCCGGTGTACAGGATCTCGTAGGCCTCGGAGAGGCGGCGGGCCATGTAGTTCGCGGCGAGGACCGCGGAGGCGGTCGCATGGCGCAGCCCGTCGGGGCCCATCAGCCGGATGTAGGTCCAGGTGATCGGCAGGATCGACGGGGAGCCGTAGGGTGCCTGGGAGACGGGGGCGCCGCCGTGGACCATCGCGCCCTGCCCCACGACCTGGTGCTCCTCCTCCTGGATCGCCGGGTGGCCCGGCAGGAATGGCGCGAGATGCGCCTTGGCCGCGACCGGTCCGACCCCGGGGCCGCCGCCGCCGTGGGGGATGCAGAAGGTCTTGTGCAGGTTCAGGTGGGAGACGTCGCCGCCGAACTCGCCGGGGCGCGCCACCTGCAGCAGGGCGTTGAGATTCGCGCCGTCGACGTATACCTGGCCGCCCGCGTCGTGCACCAGCTGGCACACGGTGCGCACCTCCTCCTCGTACACGCCGTGCGTCGAGGGGTAGGTGATCATGATCGCCGCGAGCTCGTCGCCGTGATCCTTGATCTTCTGCTTCAGGTCGTCGAGGTCGATGTTGCCGCGGTCGTCGGAGTCGACGACCACGACGCGCAGACCCGCGTTGACGGCGCTCGCGGCGTTGGTGCCGTGCGCCGAGGAGGGCACGAGGCACACCTCGCGGGCGGACTCGCCGCGGGAGGCGTGATAGGCGCGGATCGCGAGCAGGCCGGCGTACTCGCCCTGCGAGCCGGCGTTGGGCTGGAGGGAGACGGTGTCGTAGCCGGTGAGCGAGGTCAGCCAGGTCTCGAGCTGACCGATCAGCTCGAGATAGCCCTCGACGTCCTCGCGCGGGGCGAAGGGATGGACGCCGTTGAACGCCTCCCAGGTGATGCCCGCCATCTCCGTCGCGGCGTTGAGCTTCATCGTGCAGGAGCCCAGCGGGATCATGCCGCGATCGAGCGCGAAGTCGCGGTCCGAGAGGCGGCGCAGGTAGCGCATCATCGCGGTCTCCGAGCGGAAGGAGGAGAACACCGGGTGGCGGAGGATCGCGTCCTGGCGCACCAGGCGCTCCCAGCCCGCACCCGAGGTGACGCCGGCGTCCCCGTCGGCCCCTTCCGCGGGCTCGGCGGCGAGCTCGGCCCCGGGCTGCGGGGCGTAGGGCGCGAAGGCGGCGGCGATGGCCTCGAGATCGGAACGGGTGATCGTCTCGTCCAGGGCGAGATGGACCAGGTCGTCGTCGACGGCGTGCACGAGATAACCGGCCTCCGCGACACCGGCGGCAATCTCCCGGGCGCGCCCGGTCACACGCAGTTCGAGGGCGTCGAAGAAGGAGTCCGAGACCAGCTCGTAGCCGCTGCGGCGCAGCACGTCGGCGAGGGCGGTGGTGCGATCCGCGACCCGTCGGCCGATCCGGGTGAGGCCCTCGGGACCGTGGTAGACGGCGTACATCGCCGCCATCACGGCGAGTAGCACCTGCGCGGTGGTGATCGAGCTGGTGGCCTTCTCGCGGCGGATGTGCTGCTCGCGGGTCTGCAGCGAGAGGCGGAAGGCGGGGTTGCCGTCGGCGTCCAGGGAGACGCCGACGAGACGGCCCGGCAGCTGCCGTTCGAGGCCCTTGCGGACGGCGACGAAGCCGGCGTGGGGGCCGCCGAAGCCGAGCGGCACGCCGAAGCGCTGGGAGGTCCCGACCGAGACGTCGGCGCCGAGGGAGCCCGGGGAGGCGAGCAGGGTCAGGGCGAGCAGGTCCGCGGCGACGATCGCGACGGCCCGGGTGGACTTCACCGCAGCGATGACCTCGCTCGGGTCCCACACGCGGCCCGAGGCGCCGGGGTACTGGATCAGGGCCCCGAAGTACTCGCCCTCGGGGGCGCCGTCGCGGGCGAAGTCGACCTCGCGCAGCGTGATGCCGAGCCCGTCGGCCCGGCCCTGGAGCACCGCCTTGGTGGCGGGCAGGGCGTCGGTGTCGACGAGGAAGACGTCGCCGTTGCGCTTCGCGGTGCGGCGGGCGAGCATCAGCGCCTCGGCGGCGGAGGTCGCCTCGTCGAGGGTGGACGCATTGGAGACGTCCATGCCGGTGAGATCGCAGATCATCGTCTGGAAGGTCAGGAGCGCCTCGAGGCGGCCCTGCGAGATCTCCGGCTGGTACGGGGTGTAGGCCGTATACCAGGCGGGGTTCTCGAGCACGTTGCGCTGGATCACCGCCGGCGTGTGGGTGCCGTGGTAGCCGAGCCCGATGAGCGAGCGGCGCACCGTGTTGCGATCGGCGAGGGCGCGCAGCTCGGCGAGCGCGGCAGGCTCGGTCACGGCCGCGGGGACGTCGGTGTCGACGTCCTCCTCGAGCAGGATCGTGGAGGGCACGGCGGACCGCAGCATCTCGTCGAGGCTCTCGTAGCCGAGCACCTCGAGCATGCGCCGCTGCGCCTCGGGATCGGTGCCGACGTGGCGGGAGACGAAGGAGTCGTGGGCGAACACGGACGAGGAGGTCATGGACGGGCTTCCCTGGGTGGTGCGAGAGCGGATGGGTGGCGACGGGGCCGACGGGCGCCGCGGCGGCGCGGGCGAGCGCGCTCGGCGGCGGCCGCACGGGGCGGCCGCCGCCGGCCGGCTCAGGAGGCGGTGAAGGCCTGGTAGTCCTCGGCGGACAGCAGATCCTCGGGCAGCTCCGCGAAGCTCACGCGGATCAGCCAGCCGTCCTCGAAGGGCGAGGAGTTCACCAGCTCGGGGGTGTCCACCACGGCCTGGTTCACCTCGGTGACCGAGCCAGTGAGCGGGGAGAAGAGGTCCGAGACCGACTTGGTCGACTCGATCTCGCCCATCTCGGTGCCGGCGGTGACCTCGGCGCCCTCCTCGGGCAGGTCGACGTAGACGACGTCGCCGAGCTGCTCGGCGGCGTAGTCGGTCACGCCGACGAGGGCGACGCCCTCGGACTCGACGCGGACCCACTCGTGGTCCTTGCTGTACAGAAGCTCTGCGGTCATGGGGTGTCCTTCCGTCAGGGGATCGGGATTCGGGGAGGGGTGCGTCCGGCGCGGAGCGTCAGGCGCGGGAGTAGAAGGGCAGGGAGACGACGCGGACCGGCAGGTCCTTGCCGCGCACGTCGGCGATCAGCTCGGTGCCGATCTCCGTCAGGTCGGGGCGGACGAGGGCCATCGCGATCGGGTGCCCGAGGGTCGGCGAGAGCGCCCCCGAGGTGATCACCCCGACCTCGGCGCCGTCGGCGTCGCGGACCACCGCGTCGGCGCGAGCGGCGCGCCGGCCCTCGGCGGAGAGGCCGACGAGCACGGGCAGGTCCCCGTGGTCCGCACCCTCGAGGGCGGCACGACCCACGAAGTCGCCCTTCGACGCGAGGGCGACGACCTTGCCGAGACCGGCCTGGACCGGCTTCAGCGCGCGGCCCAGCTCATGACCGTACAGCGGCATGCCGGCCTCGAGGCGGAGGGTGTCGCGGCAGGCGAGGCCGCAGGGGGTCAGCCGCTCGCCGCCGACGGCGACGAGGCGCTCCCAGAGCGGGACGGCGAGCTCGGCGGGCACGTACAGCTCGAAGCCGTCCTCCCCGGTGTAGCCGGTGCGGGCGACGAGCAGCTGCTCGCCCCGGTAAGTGCCCTCGAGGACGCGGTAGTAGCGCAGCGCGGTGAGGTCCTCGGCGGTCAGCCCCGCGACGTCCTCGTCACCGAGGAGCGCCTCGAGCAGGATGTCCTCGCTGAGCGGCCCCTGCACGGCGATCAGCGCGGTCGCTGCGGAGGCGTCGTCGACCTCGACGTCGAAGCCGTGGGCGCGGGCGATGAGCTCGCCGGCGTCGACCTCGGCGTTGGAGGCGTTGGCGACCACCAGGAAGTGGTCCTCCGCGAGGCGGTAGGCGATGACGTCGTCGATCACGCCGCCGTCCTCCGCGAGGATCAACGAGTACTTCGCCCGGCCGACGGCCATAGCGGACATCTTCCCGGCGAGCGCGTGGTCGAGCGCCTCCCCGGCCTGCGGACCGCGCAGGTGGATCTCGCCCATGTGGCTGAGGTCGAAGATCCCGGCCCGCTCGCGGACCGCGGCGTGCTCGCGCAGATCCGAGTCGTAGCGGACGGGCATCCGCCATCCCGCGAAGTCCGTGAAGGTCGCCCCCGACGCCTCGTGGACCGACTCCAATGCCGTGCTGCGCAGCGACTCCTCGACCATGGTGCTCCTTCATCCTCACCGGGGACGGACTCCCGCCCCGCACCGTGCGCCTCCCGAGTCCTCGGGCGCCGCAGCACGCCCTCGTGCCGCAGGGTCACCCTACCGCCCGTCCCGAGGTCGGGCGGCACTCTCGCCGGTTCCCCGCGGAACACCCGGCAACCGACCCGAACGGCCCGGGCCGAGCGCCGCGGGACGGGTACGGTGGTCCCCGTGACACGTGAAGGAACCCCCGACTGGCCGGTCGAGATCCGCAGCGAGAGGCTGGCGATCCGAGCGCCGGGCGAGGCGGACCGCGCGGCCATGATCCGGTTGATGACCGACCCCGTCACGCGGGAGTACCTGGGCGGCACCGTCGACTACGCGTCCCGCCAGGCGCTCGAGCTCTCGCCCCTGGGACTGACCTGGGGCCGCTGGGTGCTCGCGACCCTCGACGACGACCGGATGATCGGATCCATCACCCTGGACTACGACCGCGGCGAGCTCGAGCTCTCCTACGCCCTCCTGCCGGAGTGGACGGGCCGCGGCTATGCCGCGGAGGCCTGCGCCGCGCTGCTCGCCTGGGCGCGGGAGGCGCTCGAGGACGACCACGTCATCGCTGTCAGCCAGACCCGCAACAAGCGCAGCGTCGCCCTGCTGCGCAAGCTCGGCTTCACCGTCCGCAAGGGCCTCGAGGAGTTCGGCACGCAGCAGCTGCTGCTCGAGCGGAGCCTCGCGGAGCCGCTCCCCGAGCGCGTCGACTCCCTGCAGACCGAGCAGGACCCGCCGCCGCCCGCGCGCGCCCACTAGGTAGGCTGGCCGGGTCCGCTCACCCCCGTCGTCGGAGGACCCCATGACCGCGCTGACCATCCCCACCACCACGCTCGCCGACGGCAGCGCGTTCCCGCTGATCGGCTTCGGCACGGGCGGGCTCAAGGGCCCCGACGGCGCGCAGCGGATCGCGACCGCCCTCGGCGCCGGCTACCGGCTCCTGGACACCGCGGCGCAGTACGGCAACGAGGCGGCGGTCGGCGAGGCGATCCGGCTCTCCGGGCTGGACGTCGACGAGGTGCTCGTGACGACGAAGATCGCCGGCGGCGACCAGGGTCGCGAGGCCGCACGCACGGGGTACCTCGAGTCGCTGCGCCGCCTCGGCCTCGAGCGCGCCGCCCTCGTCCTGATCCACTGGCCGAACCCGTCGCGCGGCCTCGCGCTCGACACGTGGCGCACGCTGGTCGATCTCAAGGAGGAGGGGCGGGCGCTGCACATCGGCGTCTCCAACTTCCGCCCCGAGCAGATCCAGGAGCTGGTCGACGCGACCGGCGTGTGGCCCGAGGTCAACCAGATCCAGCTCTCCCCCGCCCTCGCGCGCCACGACACCGTCGCCTTCCACCAGGAGCACGGCATCGTCACCGAGGCCTGGGGCCCGCTCGGCGGCCGCGACGGGCTCGGCACCCAGTACGCCCTGCGCAAGGTCGCCCAGAAGCATGATGCGACCCTCACCCAGGTCACGCTGCGCTGGACCATCGACCGCGACATCGTCGTGATCCCCAAGTCGGGCGATGCCCAGCGCCAGCTCGAGAACGCGTCGCTGGATCACGTGCGCCTGGACGACGAGGACCGCGCGCTGCTGGCGAGCCTGGACCTCGGGGAGGACGCCGCCTGGGATTCCCGGGAGCACGAGGAGTGGTGACCGGACCGGGAGGTCGCTTCGCCCCCGGTCCGGAGCACCGCGAGATCGTCTTCCTCACCGGCTCGGGGCTCAGCGCACGCACGGGCCTGGGGACCTTCCGCGGCCCGCAGGGTCTGTGGGCCCTCGAGCCCGAGACCGAGCGGGCGATGCATGCCGAGCACCTGCCGGACTCGTTGCCGCAGCTGTGGCGCGTATGGGGCCGGATGGCCCGGATCGCCACCGCTCACGGGCCGACGCCCGGCCATCGGGCGATCGCCCGGATGGGCGCGCCCGTGATCACGCAGAACATCGACGGCCTGCATCAGGCGGCGGGCAGCGAGATCGTCGCCGAGCTGCACGGCAGCGCCCTGCACGCGGTGTGCCTCGGCGCGGAGTGCACCTGGCGGGCGCAGCTCACCCCCGGGGACGGCCCGCGCGCCGAGGACCACGGGGTGCCCGGGAGCTGCCCGCGCTGCGGGGAGCGGACCCGGCCCGACGTCGTGCTCTTCGACGAAATGCTGCCCGCGACCGACCTCGAGCTGGGGATGCGGCTGGCCGAGCGGGCGGACCTGCTGGTCGCCGTCGGCACGAGCGGGGTCGTCTTCCCCGCGGCGCAGCTCGCGCCGCTCGCCCGGGCCCACGGGGCGACGACGGTGCTGATCGACATCGACCCGCCGCCCGGCGGTGCGCTGCGCGCCGCCTTCGACCACGTGATCGCCGAGGACGCCCACGAGGTGCTCCCGGACTGGGAGCGCTCGGCGAACGGGCGCTCGTCGGCCTCGTTCCTCGATCCCTTCTGACCCGCCTGTCAGATCCAGATCGCCGGGTCGACGTTCTCCTCGGGGTGTGCGGCGCCGCTGCGCACGGTCGCGGGGATGCCGACGGCCGTCGCGCCGGCCGGCACGTCCTTGACGACGACGGCGTTCGCGCCCACCTGGGCTCCGGAGCCGATGAGGATCGGACCGAGCACGCGGGCGCCCGCCCCGATGGTCACGCCGTCGCCGACGGTGGGATGGCGCTTGACCCGCTCCATGGAGCGACCGCCGAGGGTCACGCCGTGGTAGAGCATGACGTCGTCGCCGACTTCGGCGGTCTCCCCCACGACCACGCCCATGCCGTGATCGATGAAGAAGCGGCGGCCGATGCTCGCCCCGGGGTGGATCTCCACCCCGGTGATCGAGCGGGCGCCCTGGGCGAGGATCAGCGCGCTGCGCCTCGCCCCCCGTTCCCAGAGCCGATGCGCGAGGCGATGCGTCCAGATGGCGTGCAGGCCGGGGGAGGTCAGCAGGATCGACAGGTCGTCGGTCGCCGCCGGGTCCCGGCGGTGTGCCGCCGCGAGATCCTCCCGGACCGTCGCGACGACACCCATCACCCGGTCGGTCAGCCGAGCCGGCATCGAGCTCGCCTCGCGCAGACGGGACATGGCGTGGCCGGTCAGTCCGCGTACTGCGCGAACAGCGGGGTGGAGAGGTAACGCTCGCCGAAGGACGGCACGATCACCACGATGGTCTTCCCGGCGAACTCCTCGCGGGAGCCGACGCGGGCGGCGGCCTCGATCGCGGCGCCGGAGGAGATGCCGACGAGCAGGCCCTCGGTGCGGGCGACGGAGCGGGCGCGCTCCATCGCGGTCTCGGCGTCGATGTCGAGCACCTCGTCGTAGACCTCGCGGTCCAGGATCGAGGGCACGAAGTTCGCGCCGAGGCCCTGGATCTTGTGCGGGCCGGGGGCGCCGCCGTTGAGGATCGCGGACTCCTCGGGCTCGACCGCGAAGACCTTCACCTCGCCCTTGCGCTCCTTGAGCACCTGGCCGACGCCGGAGATGGTGCCGCCGGTGCCGATGCCCGCGACCAGCGCGTCGACCGCGCCCTCGGTGTCGGCCCAGATCTCCTCCGCGGTGGTGCGGCGGTGGATCTCGCGGTTGGCGGGGTTGTCGAACTGGCGCACCTGGACCGCGCCGCGCTCGGCCGCGATCTCCTGGGCCTTCTCGACCGCGCCCTTCATGCCCTTGGCGGCCTCGGTGAGCACGAGCTCGGCCCCGTAGGCGCGCAGCAGCATCCGCCGCTCCTTGGACATCGACTCGGGCATGGTCAGCACGACCTGGTAGCCGCGGGAGCTGCCGATCATCGCGAGTGCGATGCCGGTGTTGCCGGAGGTGGCCTCGACGATGGTGCCGCCGGGCTGCAGCTCGCCGGACTTCTCCGCGGCGTCGATCATGGCCACGCCGATGCGGTCCTTGACAGAGTTGGCGGGGTTGTAGAACTCGAGCTTGGCGAGCACGGTCGCCTTCACACCATCGCCGAGCCGGTTGAGCTTGACCAGCGGGGTGCGGCCGACGAGCTCGGAGACGTTCTCGTACACGGGCATGGGTTCCTCCTCGATTCAGACAGGACCGTGGGCACACGGCCCCTGCAAAGCACTGCTAGGCGCGATCATAACCTGATCCCGCCGTGCCTCCGCGGGACCGTCCAGCCCCATCCTGCCGACCGGCCGATCGACACGCCCGGGATCGACGCAGGTCGGAGGCGGACCGCCCGGGAAGTCCCTAAGGTCGGGGCCATGCTCGCCCTCGACGATGCCCGCTGCACGACCCCGTCCTCCCCCGCCGCACGGGCCGACGGGCACGAGGCCGTGCCCCGAGTCCGGCCCGCGGCGCCGCTCCTGCTGATGCTGCTCGGCATGCTCGCGGTGCTGGGACTCGGCGGCGCGCTCGCCGGCCCCGCTGCCCACGCCCAGCCGCCGACGGAGGTGGACGTTCGCGACATCGCGGGCGTCCTGGACGAGGAGCGGCTCGAGACGGCTCTCGAGGGCACCGACTTCCGCACCGACGTGCGGCTCGTCGTGCTGGTCGTGGACGTGACGGACGACGGCTTCGATCCCGCCGACGACCTCGCCCTGAACGACGCCGTGCTCCAGTACGCCCGGCTCCAGGACCCCTCCCTCATCGCCGACTCCGGGGACGTCTGGGCCGACGAAACGATGATCCTCGCCCTCGATCCCGAGAACCGCTTCCTCGGCACCTACGCCGGGGAGGACGTGAAGCTCACCGACTCCGAGTTCGAGTCCGTGCAGGACGCGATGCGGGAGCCGGCCCGCTCCCGGTTCTGGGAGAGCGCGATCGAGGCCGGGGCCGAGCGGTACGCGACGCTGCTGCTGCGCCCGTGGTGGCAGCACCCGGCGAGCCTGGTCGCGTTCGTGCTCGGCGGTGCCGGGGCCCTCGCCGGCACGCTCGCCCTGCTCGGCCTGCGCGGCGCCGTCCGGCAACAGGGCGAAAACCCCCTCCCCTACCCCTCCGAAGTCACCATGACCCGTCCTCCGTCTCCTCCTCACCCACCCCCCCCCGGCGCCGGGTCGACGACTCCCTCGCGCGCCTGGCCGAGATCGAGGGCGCACGCCTGCGCACCGAGGCGGCCGCCCGCGACCTCCCGGAGGCCTCCGAGTACGCGCGGGCGGCGCAGGCGGACCACCGGACGTTCGTGGACAGCGTCGAGCGCGCCCTCGCCGTGCGCTCCGAGATCCCCTCCCGGTCGGCCCGCCACTGGTCGTGGGGGCTGCGGGGCGCCGAGCGCGCGCGGGCCACCGCGCTCGAGGAGGCGGTCTCCGAGGCCGACCGCGTCGACGACCTCGTGGTCGAGGCGCGGGACCTGCTCACCCGCACCGGCGACTGGCGCGAGGCGTGGGACCGCGAGACCGCCCCGCTGCGCGACGCGATCGCGGAGCTCGAGCAGTCCCCGCTCACCGACCGCTCCGCCTCGGCGGTGGAGACGGAGGCGGCGGACTCGCTGCACGACCTCGCGCGGCAGGCCGACGCCGAGATCGGCGAGCTCACCGCCACCCTCGAGGAGCGGCGCACCTCGCCGGACGAGGCGCTCGAGCGCCTCGACACGCTCACCCGCGAGCTCTCCGCCGCGACCGTAATGCTGCAGAGCAGCCGCATCTCCCGGCTCGCGCAGGACGACACCGAGCAGGAGCTCCTCGCCCGCGCCGAGGAGAACCCGCGCGGCCAGCGGCGCTACCGCTCGCTGCGGGCACGGCGGCACGCCCTCGACGGCTCGGCGTCGGCGTACGCCGGCCAGCCCTGGCACCTGAACCCGGTGCTCTGGTACTCCAGCTGGCAGCACACGTCGGACCGCAGCCTGCAGCAGCACCGCAACCCGCCGTCGAACGCGAGCTCGAGCGTCTCCGGCTTCTCCGCGGGCTCCTCGGGCGGTTTCTCCGGGGCGGGCAGCTCGAGCCGCTTCTGAGCGCGGGCGACAGCCGTCAGGGAGCGGTCAGTAGACCATCCCCATGGTCTCGCGGACCCGCGCGAGGGTCGCCTCGGCGGCCTCGTTCGCCCGCTCGTTGCCGGCGCGCAGGACCGCGAACAGGTGATCGGGGTTCTGCTCGATCTCCACACGACGGGCCCGCAGCGGCGCGAGGTGCTCGTTGAGCGCCTCTGCGGTGAGCATCTTCAGGGTGCCGGAGCCGGCGTCGCCGATCTCCTCGGCGATCTGCGCGGGGTCGCGGTCCGTGCACAGCCCGGCGATGGTCAGCAGGTTCGCGACCTCGGGACGGCCCTCGGGGTCGAAGGTGATCCGCCGCTCGGAGTCCGTCTTGGCCTTCTTGATCTTCGCGAGGGTCTCGTCGGGGGTCATCCGCAGCATGACGGTGTTGCCGAGGGACTTGCTCATCTTCGCCGCACCGTCGAGGCCGAGGATCGTCGGCGCCTCGGAGAGCAGGGCGTCGGGCAGCGGGAAGAACTCCTCCCCGCCGGCGTAGCGCTCGTTGAAGCGTCGCGCGATGACGCGGGTCTGCTCGATGTGGGGCAGCTGGTCCTTGCCGACCGGGACGAGGTTGCCGTGGCAGAACAGGATGTCCGCGGCTTGGTGCACCGGGTAGGTGAGCATGAGCCCGCCCATGGCGGTCTTGCCGGCGGCCTGCAGCTCGGCCTTCACGGTGGGGTTCCGCTCGAGCTCGGGCTGCGTGACGAGCGAGAGGAACGGCAGCATCAGCTGGTTCAGCGCCGGCACCGCGGAGTGGGTGAAGATCGTGGCCCGCTCGGGGTCGATGCCCGCCGCGAGATAGTCGGTGAGCAGCTCGCGCACCGAGCCGCGAATGTCCCCGAGGACCTCGCGGTCGGTGATGACCTGGTAGTCCGCGACGATCAGCCACGTCTCCACGCCGACCTCCTGCAGGCGCACGCGGTTGCGCAGCGAGCCGAAGTAGTGCCCGATGTGCAGGGCGCCGGTGGGACGGTCACCGGTGAGCATGCGCAGTCCCGAGGGATCGGTCGCGATCTGCTCCCAGATCGCGTCGCTGCGCTCCTGGGCGGTGTCGTAGCTGGTGCGAGGGGTGTTCGAAGCGGTCACCGGTCCATGCTAGCGGCCGCGCCGGGGGCGGCCGCAGTGGAGCCGCGCACGATCAGCTGGGGCCGCACGACGACCTCGGTGCGGGCGGGGCGCCGGCTGTCCTCCCCGCCGCCGAGGGCGGTCCGCACGGCGGCGCGGGCCATCGAGGGGACGGTCTGGCGCACGGTGGTCAGCGCCGGGTGGGTGAGGGAGGCCCAGAAGACGTCGTCGTAGCCCACGATCGAGACATCGCGCGGGACCTCGAGGCCGCGGGAGCGCACTCCTTCGAAGGCGCCGACGGCCATGACGTCGGAGCCGCAGACGATCGCGGTGACGCCGCGGTCCAACAGCTCGCGCGCCGCCTCGTAGCCGCCCGCATAGGAGAAGTCGGTGAAGGCGACCGGCTGGCCCTCCTCGCCCCAACGGGCGGTGCCGGCCTCGAAGGCGCGCAGCTTCTCGCGCACGGGCCACGTGTGCTCATCGCCCACGGCGAGGCCCACGCGGCGGTGGCCGAGCTCGTGGAGGTGGGCGAGGACGATGTCCACGGCATGCTCGTCGTCGGTGGAGACGAAGGCGGCGTCGAGGTCCGGCTGCACGCCGTTGATGAGGACGAGTGGGATCCCGGCGCTGGTCACCTCGCGGTAGTGGTCCAGCGGGGCGCTCTGCTGCGCGTGGTGGCCGGAGACGACGATGACCGCGGTGACCCCGGCATGCACGAAGCGTTGCAAGATCTCTCGCTCGCGCTCCACGGTCCGGGCACGGATGCCCACGAGAGTGGAGGCGCCGCGCTCGAAGAGCTCCGCCTCGAGGCGCTCGACCCAGGCGGCGAAGACCTGGTTGCTGAGGTCCGGCACGAGCAGCCCGACCACGGGGCCGTGCCCCACGGCGGAGGGCTCCACGACGCGGCCGAGGCGCCGGGCGACGTCGAGGACCGCGGTGCGCGTGGCCTCGTTGACCCTGGACTTGCCGTTCAGGACGCGGGAGACCGTGGCCTCGCTGACCCCGGCCTCACGGGCGATATCGATGAGCCGCGCCATCAGGCCGCCCCTTCCTGACCCGCGGCGTCCTCGCCGTTGCCGGATCGTAATCTGCAAGATCTTGCGTATTCTTGCACATCCGGGCGGTTCGGTTCTACAGTGACGCCACCAGGCACAGGCCTGCCCCGGTCGAGTACGACCACGATTCAAAGGAGAAGACGTGCAGATCCGTCGAAAGAGCTTCCTCGCCCTCAGCGGCCTCGCCGCCACCACCACCATGCTCGCCGCGTGCGGCGGCTCCGACTCCGGCGACTCGGGCACCACCGGCTCCGGCGCGTCCGACGCCGGCGGCGACGCTGCGGCCGACGGCGCGGCGCCCACTCGCGCCGACGCCGACCTCGTCATCTGGACCGACGAGGTGAAGGCCGCGTCCCTCGAGGAGCCGGCCGCCGCGTGGGGCGAGGCCAACGGTTTCACCGTCGCCGTGCAGATCGTCGCCGACGACCTCCAGGGCAACTTCGTCACCGCCAACCAGGCCGGCAACGGCCCGGACATGATCGTCGCCGCGCATGACTGGATCGGGAACCTCGTGCAGAACGGCTCGATCTCCCCCATCCAGCTGCCGGGCAACGCCACCACCGACATCGCGCCGATCGGCATCGAGGCCGTGACCTACGACAGCCAGACCTACGGCGTCCCCTACGCGGTCGAGACCCTCGTGATGTTCGCGAACAACGCCCTGACCGATGTCCCCGAGCCGGCCACGGTCGAGGAGATGGTCGAGGCGGCGAAGGCTGGCGGCGCCGAGCATGTGCTGTCGCTGCCGGTTGGCGAGCAGGGCGACGCTTACCACATGGAGCCGTTCTACACCTCTGCTGGCGGCTACCTGTTCGGCAGGGACTCCGAGGGCAACCTCGATCCCTCGGACGTGGGTGTCGGCCAGGAAGGCTCGATCGTCGCCGGGGAGAAGATCAAGGAGCTCGGTGAACAGGGTGTGCTCTCCACGTCCATCTCGGGCGACAACGCGATCTCCCTGTTCACCGACGGCAAGGCTGCTTACCTGGTCTCCGGCCCGTGGGCGCTCGAGGACATCCGCACCGCCGAGATCGACTTCACCATGGCTGCGGTGCCCGGCTTCGAAGGCCTCAACCCGGCCGTGCCCTTCGCAGGCGTCAACGCCTTCTACGTCGCGGCAGGTGGCAAGAACCCGGCGATCGCCCAGCAGTTCGCCACTGCCGTCGCTTCCTCTCCCGACATCGTCGAGCAGATGTTCCCGAAGAACGAGCTGCCGCCGGTGAACCTCGCACTGCAGGACAAGCTCGCTGCGGACTACCCCGAGATCGTCAAGATCGCGGAGCTCGCCGGGGGCGGCGAGCCGATGCCCTCGATCCCCGAGATGGCCGCCATCTGGCAGCCGCTCGGCCAGGCCCAGGCGAACATCGTCGGCGGCGCCGATCCCGAGTCCACCATGGTTTCGGCCGGCGAGGAGATCACCAGCCAGATCGGCTGACCCGCGACGCGCGGGCCGGTGGGTTCTCGACCTCCCGCCGGCCCGCGCGCCCCTCCTTCGCGCCCTGCGACAGCCCACCCTCGCGGCACCCCGTCCCCCTGAAAGACAGAAAGAAGGAAGGTGGGACGGGGGGCGGGTGAGTTGTTGTCCCCCCCCCCCCCCCCCCCCCCCCCCGCCCCTCCTTCGCGCCCTGCGACAGCCCACCCTCGCGGCACCCCGTCCCCCTCCGCTCTCATCCCGCGCCTGCTCCGGCGCGCACGTCCTCCCGAAAGGCAGCGACGCCATGTCCTCCACCCATGCGCCCGCTCTCCGCGAGCGAACCACCACGATCCCAGCAGTGCTGGCACGGGTGGCGTTCCTCGGCGCCGTCCTCGCCGTGGCCGCCTTCACGATCCCGGTGATGATCCAGCTCCAGCAGTGGATGTGGCTGTGCGTCACCGTCCTCGCCGCTGCCGCGATCTTCCTGCTGTACTCCACCCGACGCTTCGTGCCCGGGAAGTACCTCTTCCCCGGCACCTTCTTCCTGGTGGTCTTCCTGATCACCCCGATCATCCTGACGGTGGGCTACTCGTTCACGAACTTCGGCGATGGAACGCGCGGGACCAAGGAGCAGGCGATCGACTCGATCGTCGCGAACTCCGTGCAGCAGACGGAGGACTCCACCTGGTACAACCTCTCCGTCGCCACCCAGGGAGACCCGGTCGAGGGTCCCTTCACCCTGTTCCTGGTCGACCCTGAGACGGGCACCGTCTACACCGGGTCCGAAGATCTTCCTTTGGAGGAGATCCCTGCCTCGGACGTCACCGTCACCTCCGGCTTCGTCACCGATGCCAGCGGCTACGAGATCCTCGACGCGCGCGAGATCAACACCGCTTACGACACCCTCCAGCAGCTCGCAGTGCCCATCACCGACTCCTCCGCGGTCAAGATCCAGGGCGCGAACCAGGCCTTCGAGGGCACGACCGTGCTCAGCTACGACGAGGCCACCGATACCCTCACCAACTCCCGCACGGGTGAGACCTTCACCGTCGGCAAGGTCGGTGACACCGAGTACTTCGTCAACGCCGATGGAGAGCGAGCCTTCAGCCAGTCGTGGCTTCAGAACGTCGGCCTGAACAACTACGAGCGGCTGTTCACCAACGCGAACATCGCCAAGCAGTTCGGCGCAGCCTTCGCGTGGACTCTGGTCTTCGCGCTCGGCTCGGTGCTCCTCACCTTCGTGGTGGGCTTCGCTCTCGCACTCGTGCTCAACGACGAGCGGCTGGCCGGGCGCCGCCTCTACCGCTCCGTCCTCCTCATGCCGTACGCGGTGCCCGGATTCATCTCGCTCCTGGTCTGGTCCAACTTCTACAACCGCGACTTCGGGCTGATCAACGAGACGCTGGGACTGGATCTCAACTGGCTGGGCGATCCCACCCTGGCGAAGGCCGCCGTGCTGCTGACGAACCTGTGGATGGGCTTCCCCTACATGTTCATCGTCTCCACCGGCGCGCTGCAGTCCATCCCGAGCGACGTCATGGAGGCGGCGCGCATGGATGGAGCGAGCCGACTGCAGACCACGATCAAGGTCGTCACCCCGCTCCTGCTCGTGGCCGTCGCCCCGCTGCTCGTGGCGTCCTTCGCCTTCAACTTCAACAACTTCAATGCGATCCAGCTGCTCACCGAGGGCGGGCCCTTCCTACCGGGCGAATACACCCGTGGTGGTACCGACATCCTGATCTCGATGATCTACCGCATCGCCTTCGGCGGCTCGGGAGCGGACTTCGGGTTCGCCTCGGCAGTCTCCGTCGCTCTGTTCGCCCTCACCGGGGTGCTCGCGGCGATCCAGTTCCGATTCACCAACGTCCTCGAAGACGTCAACTGAGAGGGGACTTCGAGATGAGCACTTCCACTGCACCCCGTACTCCGGTGACGACGCGCCGGCTGCCGTTCCGCCGCTGGATGGCCGAGGTCGGCTGGCGGCACCTCGTGGGCATCGCCGCGATGGCCTTCGCGGCCTTCCCGATCCTCTTCGTCATCTCCGCGTCGGTGAACCCGCTGGGGACCGTGTCCTCCTCGGGGCTGCTCCCCCGCGCTTTCAGCCTCGTCCACTACCAGACGCTGATCAGCGGCGCTCGGGGCCCCTTCCTCCAGTGGTACCTGAACACGATCATCGTGTGCGGGATCGTCGCGCTGGTGCAGGTCTTCCTGTCCACCCTCGCAGCCTATGCCTTCAGCCGCTTCCGGTTCTCCGGCCGCAGGATCGGCCTGCTCTCGCTGCTGCTGGTGATGATGTTCCCGGCGATCCTCGCGATGATCGCGGTGTACACGATGATCTCCGGCCTGGGCCAGATCATCCCGTTCCTGGGGCTGAACTCCCTGCCCGGCTACATCGTGGTGCTGCTGGGCGGCTCGCTGGGCCAGGTGTGGCTCATCAAGGGGTTCTTCGACACCGTGCCGAAGGAACTGGACGAGGCTGCCACGATCGACGGCTGCACGCACTGGCAGGTCTTCACGAAGATCCTGCTGCCCACGCTCACCCCGATCCTCGCCACGACGGTCCTGCTGGCCCTCGTGGGCGTGCTCAGCGAGTTCCTGCTGGGCTCGATCTTCCTCACTGCGGATGACAAGAAGACACTCGCGGTGGGCATGTACGGCATGCTGCTCGGCGACCGCTCCAACAACCTCGGAGTGTTCGCGGCGGGATCCGTGATGATCATGATCCCGGTGATCATCCTGTACCAGTTCCTGCAGCGTTACATCGTGGGCGGCTCCACCGCCGGCGCGGTGAAGGGTTGATCGTCTCCATGCCGCTGCATTCCTCGTCCACCTCCCCAGTGTCCTTCGCCGAGGGCACTGAGGTGCCGCTGCTGGAGCAGCCGCACCACGACAGCGGACCCGCCTTCCTCCCTCTGGCCCCGCGTCGCCTCGGTGACCTGGCAAGAGTGCGAGTGCACGTCCCCGCCGCCTATCCGGCGAGCGGCCTCGCGATGCGGTGGATCATCGATGGCGAGATCCGCACAGCGGAGCTGGAGCGCGTCGCGGAGGACCCCGCAGGTGCCTGGTGGGAAGCGGAGCTCGTGGCCGCGAACCCACTGGTCCCCTACCGGTTCTGCGTGCTCGCGAAGGAGGGTGCACGCACGGCGTCCGGCGCACCGGTCCCGGCCTATGCCTGGCTCACCGCAGCCGGACTGGTGCCCTGGGACGTGTCGGACGTGACGGACTTCCGCCTGGTGGCGCATGAGCCCGCACCGGAGTGGGTGGCCGACGCCATCGTGTACCAGATCTTCCCGGACCGCTTCGCGCGCAGCGCGCAGTCACCGACCGATGCCGACGGACGTCCCGCCCCTGCGGAACTGCCCGAATGGGCTCTGCCGCGCGCATGGGATGAAGAACCCGCGGCGCACGGCGAGATCACCGGTCGTCAGTACTACGGGGGCGACCTCGACGGGATCATCGAGCGCCTGGATCACATCGCCGGACTCGGGGCGGACACGATCTACCTCACCCCGGTGTTCCCGGCCGGTTCCGTGCACCGCTACGACGCTTCCACCTTCGACCAGGTCGATCCTCTGCTCGGCGGCGACGAGGCACTCGTGCGGCTGGTCAAGGCGGTCCATGCCCGCGGCATGCGCCTGGTGCTGGACCTCACCACCAACCACACCGGAGACACCCACGAGTGGTTCCGCACCGCCTGCGCGGACGCGGACTCCCCCGAGGCAGGCTTCTACCTCTTCGAGGACCACCCCCACCGATACGTCAGCTGGCTCGATGTGGCGTCCCTGCCCAAGCTGGACCTCCGCTCCGCCGAGCTGCGGAGCCGCCTGACGCGGGGGCCGAAGAGCGTCGTGGGACGCTATGTCGCTCCGCCCTTCAACGCCGACGGCTGGCGGATCGACGTGGCGAACATGACCGGCCGTCACGGCGCGGTCGACCTCACGCACGAGGTCGCCCGGGAGATCCGCGGGACTCTGCGCGACGCCGCTGCGGCAACAGCGCGGGAGACCTGGCTCGTCGCGGAGCACGGGCATGATGCGAGCGGCGATCTCGCCGGTGATGGCTGGCACGGGACCATGAACTACACCGGCTTCACCCGGCCTCTGTGGGCATGGCTCGCCGACCCGGAGAGCACCCTGAACTGGCTGGGTCTGCCGATGGCTCTGCCGAAGCTGCCGGGATCCTCCGTGGCACGGACGCTTCGCTCGTACAACGCGCAGCTGCCCTGGCCCTCCCGACTCCACTCCCAGAACCAGCTCTCCAGCCATGACACCCCGCGCACCCGCACAGTGGTCGGGACGCGCGAACGCCAGCTCACCGCACTCGCCGCGCTCGCGGCGCTGCCGGGTGTGCCCACGGTGTTCGCCGGCGATGAGCTCGGCGCGGAGGGGCTCACCGGGGAGCATTCGCGCATCCCGATGCCCTGGACTGCGATCGAGGACCGCGACGGGTCGGTGATCGATCTCGAGGTGCTCGAGGAGACGGAGGCGCTGCTCGGTCTCCGGCGTGCCGAGATCGCGCTCCGGCGCGGTGGGCTGCGCTGGCTGCACATCGGGCACGACGCCCTGGTGCTGCTGCGCACGCATCCCGACGGGGACGTTCTCGTCCATCTCGCCCGCAGCGCGCACGAGGAGATCACCCTGGATCTCTCCACGCTCCCCGACGTCGGCGCTGTGGACGTGCTGCGCTCCGTCGGCGGGGCGTCCTCTCAGGTCGACTCCGGACCACCGGAGCTGCGTCTCCGCGCCGACGAGGCAGGAGCCTCGCTGTTCCGCCTCAGCCACAGCGCCGCGACGCCGTCTCTGGCCTGACCTCTCGCCGGCCGCCCACGCCGACTCCCACTGCCATTGAACCTCTGCACCACTGCACCATCGGAAGGACCCTCATGACCCAGCTTGACTCCGCCCTCACCGGCGCCCCCGCGACCCACGGCGCCCCCGAGTGGTGGCGCGATGCCGTGGTTTACCAGGTCTACCCCCGCTCCTTCGCCGACTCGGACGGCGACGGCATGGGCGACCTTCCCGGGGTCACGGCGCGCCTGCCGTACCTGCGCGATCTCGGGGTGGACGCGATCTGGCTCTCGCCTTTCTACACCTCCCCGCAGCACGACGGCGGCTACGACGTCGCCGACTACACCGACGTCGACCCCCGCTTCGGCAGCCTCGCCGACGCCGACGCCCTGATCGCCCGCGCCCACGAGCTCGGCCTGCGCGTGGTCGTCGACCTGGTCCCGAACCACTCCTCGAGCGAGCACGTCCTCTTCCAGCAGGCGCTCGCGGCGGCCCCCGGCTCCCCCGAGCGGGACCTGTATGTCTTCCGCGAGGGACGCGGCGAGCACGGCGAGCTGCCGCCGAACAACTGGACCTCGATCTTCCACGGTCCGGCCTGGACCCGCGTGACCGAGGCCGACGGCACCCCCGGCCAGTGGTACCTGCACATCTTCGACACCTCCCAGCCGGACTGGAACTGGGACAATCCCGCCGTGCACGAGATGTTCCGCGGAGTGCTGCGCTTCTGGCTCGACCGCGGGGCCGACGGCTTCCGGGTCGACGTGGCCCACGGCATGGTCAAGCCCGAGGGCCTGCCGGATGCGACGGTGAACGCCGAGGGGCTCATCGACATCCCCGAGGGCGAGGTGCCGGTCTACTTCGACAACGACGGGGTGCTGGACATCTACCGCGAGTGGCGGCCGATCGTCGACTCCTACGCGGGAGATCGGATGATGGTGCTCGAGGCGTGGATCCCCGAGCACCGCCTCCCGCTGTACATCGGCCCGGAGGAAGCGCACCAGTCCTTCAACTTCGGATTCCTGCAGGCCCGCTGGGGCGTTCCGACGATGCGGGCCGCGATCGAGAAGCCGCTGGCGCTCGCCGATGCCGTCGGCGCCCCCACCACCTGGGTGCTCTCCAACCACGACGTGATCCGCCACGCGACCCGCTACGGCTTCCCGCCGGAGCACCGCTTCGGCGAGGGCCTCTCCCGCGAGGAGGTCCCCGACACGGAGCTCGGCCGGCGGCGCGCCCGCGCGGCGACCCTGCTGATGCTCGCCCTGCCCGGCTCCGCCTACCTGTACCAGGGCGAGGAGCTGGGTCTGCCCGAGGTCGCCGACATCCCCGACGAGCTGCGCGAGGACCCCTCGCACCACCGGGCCGGGGTCCCGGGCCGCGACGGGTGCCGCGTGCCGCTGCCCTGGGAGAAGGACGCCCCTGCCTACGGCTTCTCCCCCACCGGCGCCTCCTGGCTGCCCCAGCCGGCGGTCTTCGCCGAGCTCGCGGCGGACGTGCAGGCCGGCGATCCCACCTCCACGCTGGAGATGTACCGGCTCGCGCTGCGCCTACGAGGGGAGCTGGGCCTGGGGCGCCATGTCGAGGGCGTCGAGTTCCCGGACGGCCTCCCGGAGGGCGTCCTCGCGGTGCGCCGCGGGAGCGTGTGGGTGCTGGTGAACACCGGCGACGCGGCGGTCGAGCTGCCCGCTCCTCTCGCCGCGGCGACCCTGCTGGTCGCCTCGGGTCCCGGGGTCGCCCGGGGCGTGCTGCCGGCGGACACCGCCGTCTGGCTCCGCACCGCTTGAGGGGTGGAGCGGACGGGCCCCTCCCTCACGGGACGGAGCTCGGGCGCGTTCGCGCGTGGCGGGCGGGCGCGCCACGGCGCGGCTGGTAGCGTGAGCCCGCTGCGGTGAGGCCCCGCTCGGGCTCGTTCGCCCCGCGCCGTCGCCCTCGGCCCGCCTCCCGCTCCAGCGCCCGTCCCGCGAAGGAGACCCTGCATGTCCGGCACGTCCGCACCCGCGCCCGCCCGCGCCGCCTCCGATCCCGGCTTCGACGTCGTCGCGATCGGCGCCGGGCTCGGCATCTACGCCCTCACCCGGGCGTACCACGAGGCGTACGGCACGGTCGCCACGGTGCTCGCGGCGAACGCGCCCGAGCCGCTGCGGCGCTCGGTGACCTCGCGCGTCGTGGACCTCCCCGCGGGGGCCGACGACGCCGCGCGCGTCGCCCGCCTCGTGGAGCTCGCGCAGGCGCGCCCGGCCGGCCGGCCCGCCGTGCTGCTGTGCAACAGCGACGGGAACGTCGAGTTCGTGGCCCGCAACGCCGAGGTGCTCTCGCAGCACTATGCGCTGCGCTACCCCTCCCTCGAAGTGGTCGAGCGCCTCGCGGACAAGGCCTCCTTCGCCGAGGTGTGCACCGATCTGGGCATCGACATCCCCGCGACCGAGGTGGTCGACTTCCGCGACGGCACCCTCCCCGAGCTGCCCGCGCTGCCGTTCGACTACCCGGTGGTGGCCAAGCCCGCCCAGGCGGAGCCCCACGTGCACGTGAGGATGCCGGGCAAGAAGAAGATCTATCCGCTGCACAGCGCCGAGGAGCTGCGCGACCTGATCTCGCGGCTGCACGCCGCGGGCTTCCGCAACCGCTTCGTGGTGCAGGAGATGATCCCCGGCGACGACACCTCGATGCTGTCGCTGACCGCCTACCGCTCCGCCTCCGGCACGATCACCCTGATGGGCGGCGCCCGCGTGCTGCTCGAGGAGCACACGCCGGAGGCGCTCGGCCGTCCCGCGGCGATGATCACGCAGGACCTCCCGGAGCAGTTCGCGCAGATGCGGCGGATCCTCGACGAGGTCGGCTACGTCGGCTTCGCCAATGCGGACATCAAGGTCGACCCGCGCGACGGGGTCGCCCGCTTCCTCGAGATCAATCCGCGGATCGGCCGCAACAGCTACTACGTCACCGGCGGCGGTGCGAACGTCGCCGAGGTGATGGTGGCCGATGCGATCGAGGGTCGCGACCCCGAACCGCGCGTGGGCCTGGACGAGGTGCTGTACTCGATCGTGCCCTTCCGCCTGCTGCTGCGCTACATCACCGATCCGCAGCTCGCCGCCCAGGTCAAGCGCATCGCCCGCGCCCGCACGGTGAACCCGTGGCGGTACCGGGCGGAGGGGCTGTGGCTGCGCGGCTACTCGTACGCGGTGCCGCTGAACCACATCCGGAAGTTCCGCCGCCACTACCCGGAGCCCTCGGCCGACGGGTTCTGAGCCGCGTTCAGCGGAAGTCGGCGGCGACCTGCTTGCCGGCGGCGCGGATGGTGGCCGTCGCGAGCTCGGTGAGGGAGTCGAGGACCGTGAGGCCCTCGACCTCGACCGGGTCCGACCGGAAGCGGTCGTGGATGACGGACAGCTCGGTGCAGCCGAGCACCGCGGCCCCCGCCCCGAGCTGTGCGACCCGCTCCAGGCACGAGGCGTACAGGTCCCGGTCCACCGGGCGATTGGCCTTGACCTGCTCGTAGATGAGGGTGTTGAGATCCGCCTGCAGCGCGGGCCCGGGGATCAGGGCCTCGAGCCCGGTCCGCTCGAGCGCGTCCTGATAGACCCGCGCGTGGACCGTCCCGGCGGTCGCGAGGACGGCCACAGGCCGGGAGCGGTCCGGGAGGCTCGCGCTGACCGTCGCCACGGTGCGCTCGACGATGTTCACGAAGGTGATGCCGGTCCGTGCCGCGGCCTGCTCGACCTCGCTCACGAAGTGGTGGGCCGTGTTGCACGGCAGCACCAGGATCTCCACCCCGGTGCGCGCGAGCATCGCCGCATCGCGGGCGAGCACCGGTCCGGGGTCCGGGGCGGCGGGGTCGAGGATCGAGGCGGTGCGATCCGGGGTCGAGGAATGCTGCGAGACCAGCAGGTCCAGGTGGTCCTGATCGGTGTCCGCGGCGGTCGCCCGCACGAGCACGTCGAGGAAGACCGCGGTCGCAGCGGGCCCCAGCCCGCCGAGCACGCCGACGGTCGGCCCGCCCCAGGAGGCGGGATCCAGTCGGCCGCCGAGCCGCTCCGACATCGGACTCTCCGCGGGTTCGGGGACCGCCGCGGTCACGAGACCCGCTCCGGCCGGTAGTACCGCCGGAACTTGCGCACGTAGTTGAGCAGCGCCGCGGCCGTGTACGCGAGACGCTTCGGGTGCCTCTCGACCGCGGGGTAGATCAGCGGGTTGCGGGCGCCGCCCGCGCGCAGGGCGCGGCGCAGCTGCTCCTTCGCGTCCGGCTGGGTGGTGTACTTCTTCACCAGGGCGACGGGCACGACGGTGTAGAGCGCCTCCTGCTGCTGCTGCAGGATGCCGTCCTCCCCCACGCCGGAGCCTGGGCCCTCGGAGGGCAGCGAGTGCTCGAGCAGGTCACGGACGTACCACTCGACAGGGTTGTTGCCGCCCGCGGTGACGTAGTAGTTGGAACGGCCCAGCCGCGGGTTGAGCTCGAAGAACTTGGTCGCGCCGTCCCGGCGGTCGTGCTTGAGGTCGAAGTTCGCATAGCCGGTCCACCCCAGGGCGGTGATCAGACGCTGCGCCTGCTCGACGGCGCGCGGGTCGTGGTCGGTGAGGATCGCGGCAGGGTTCCCGATCGCACCGGGCGTGTGCTCCTCGAGCAGGGTGCGGCCGAAGGACGCGAAGCGCACCACCGAGTTCTCGTCGCAGTAGCAGGTCAGGATGCGCATCTCCTGGTCATCGCCCGGGATGCGGTCCTGGACGATGATGCTCGAGCGGTACCCCGCCGCGCGGATCCGCTGCAGCAGGGCGACGAGCTCCTGCGGGCTCTCGACCGTGTGCACCTTCTGCTTGCCGGGGAAGTCGACGTCCTTCCACTCGGAGACCTCCGCCGGCTTGGCGATCACCGGATAAGTGAAGGGCACCTCGAGGGCGGGATCGACCTCCTCGGCGAGGTCGACGACCCGGGTCAGGGGGTGGTCGACGCCGAGCTCCTCGCAGAGGGCGCTGAAGTTCTGCTTCTCCGTGCCGGCCCGGAAGGTGTCCATGTCCACGTAGGGAGCGATCCAGCGGTCCCCGAGGGCGGCGAGCTCGTCCCGCACACGGATGATGGCCTTGACGGTCGCATCGGCCGAGCCGAGCAGGAGCAGCGCTCCCTCCGGGTGCGAACTCGCGACCTCGGCGAGCACGGGCGCCAGCGCCGCGGGGTCGAAGGGGTCCGCACAGGGGACGTTGGTGATGAACGCCGAGTCCGCGACGTGCCAGCCGGCCGCGCGGGAGATGACGACGCTGCGCCGGCCGTAGGCCTCGTGGAAGGCGCGGGCGAGGGAGTACGCGCCGATGTCGCCCCCCACGATCACCGGGGTGAACGGCCGGGCGGCGGACGCCTCGCGGCGCGGGCTGGGGCTCTGGTCAGGCATGGCGGCAGTGTATCGACGGCGCCCGGGGGCACCGGGGAGGCCGGGCGAGGACGGGCCGGAGTGTGCTCCGTCGAACGCTCCGACGAGCGCTCCGGCACGTGCTCCGGTGGATGCCCCGGCGAGCGCGCGACCGCCGCGTCGCGAGGTCCCAGTCGGCTCCCGGTCTTCTATCAGGTGTCCAGGGGGCGCACAAGGGGGGAAATCTCCGCGACGGCTCGGGCGTGCCCCGTCGAGGCCCCGCGGGGCCGACCGTAGTCTCGAGGCATGACCACGACGAACGCCGCCGGCGCGGGACAGGACCACAGATCAGACCAGGGTCTGATCGCGGTCATCCGCTCGGAGGACGCCACCGGACCCCGCCCGTGCGAGGCTCGGGACGTGACCGCGATCCCGCTGCGCCCCGTCGTCCCGTCCGCCGACCGCCTCGTCGGCCGCCCGGGGCTCCCCGGCGAGCGTCCCGGCGGCGAGCACCGCCCGCTGCGGGTGCTGCTGACCACCGACTGGTGGGAGCCGGTCGTCAACGGCGTCGTCGCCTCCGTCGCGACCCTGCGCCGCGAGCTCATCGCGCTCGGCTGCGACGTGCGCGTGCTGACCCTCTCCCAGGGTCTGCGCACGCGGCGCGAGCCCGGCGTCTACCGCATCGGATCAGTTTCCGCGGCGATGGTCTACGACCGCGCCCGGATCGGCATGCCCGCGAGCCGCCGCGTGCTGCGGGACATCCTGCGCTGGCGGCCCGACGTGATCCACTCCCAGTGCGAGTTCTCCACCTACGTCTGGGCGCGGCGCATCGCCCGCACCCTGGGCGTCCCCCTAGTGCACACCTACCACACCATCTACGAGGACTACACCCATTACTACTCGCCGAGCCGCACGATGGGACGCGCGGTCGTCGCCTCCTTCTCGCGGCGGGTGCTCGCGGGGACCGATGCCGTGGTGGTGCCCACCGCGAAGGTCGCCCGGCTGCTTTCCGGCTATGGGGTGCGCCGACCGGTGCACGTGATCCCGACAGGCCTGGACCTGAACCGCTTCCGCCCCGCACAGGACGCCGCCGAGCGCGCCGACGCCGCCCGGCTCCGCGCCGACCTCGGCATCGCCCCGGACACGACGGTGCTGGTCTCCGTGTGCCGGCTGGCGAAGGAGAAGAACCTCGACGAGGTGCTGGACATGGTCGCCGAGGCCGATCGCGCGGACACCGTCCTGGTGATCGTCGGCGACGGCCCGTACCGGGCAGAGCTCGAGGAGCGAGCGGAACAGCTGGGCATCACCGACCGGGTCCGCTTCACGGGCGTGGTCGATCCGGGCGAGGTGCAGCGCTGGTACCGGATCGGCGACGTCTTCGTCTCCGCCTCTCTCAGCGAGACCCAGGGCCTGACCTTCATCGAGGCGCTCGCTTGCGGCTTGCCGCTGCTGTGCCGTCGGGACCCGTCGATCGCGAGCGTCGTGCTCGACGGCCGCACCGGCTGGCAGTACGAGACCGCCGCGGAGTTCACGCGCCACCTCGATGCCCTGGTGAGCGATCGCCCCGCCCGCGCGGCGATGGCCGCGCAGTCCGTCGCGCACGCGGGGGCCACCTGCGGTGCCCGCGAGTTCGGCCGGTCCGTGCTGGACGTCTACCAGCAGGCCCGCGCCCGCCGCTCCCCGCGCGTGCTCGCCCTGCCGGCGAGGGCCGTCGCATGAGCATCGTCGAGCGTCCCGTCGCCCCCGGGAGGGCGGTCCCGCTGTCCCGGCCCCGCCGCCCCCAGCGCCCCGCATCCGCCGGGCCGGATCCGACGTCCGTCACCTCCGCGACCGACACCGCCTCGATGCAGGATCGACCGCGACGCGATCCCTTGCGCACCGCCGCCCGGCTCTCCCCGCTGCTCGGCCTCGCCCTCAGCATCGGGCTGGTCTGGTGGGGCCTCGAGGCCGGGGTGCTGCAGTCCCTCGAGAACCTGCAGGCCTTCATCGACTCGCTCGGAGCCTGGGGACCTGCCGCCTTCCTGCTCGTCTCCGCGGCCTCGGTAGTCTTCCCGATCGTGCCCGGCGGCCTGTTGGTGATCGCGGGGCCGGTGCTCTTCGGGCCGATCGAGGGGACGCTCTACAACTACATCGCGGTGAGCGCGGGCTCGATGCTGAACTTCGCGATCGGCCGGCACGTGGGCCTCGCCCTCATCGAGCGGATCTTCCCGGCCCGCACGGTCGAGAAGTTCCTCGGCTGGACCCGCAACCGCCACTTCACCCGCGCTTTCGCGACCGCCATCGTGCTGCCCGTCGCCCCCGACGATCTGCTCTGCTACATCGCCGGGACCACCCGGATGCGCTGGCGGACCTACGCGGCGATCATCCTGCTGTGCAAGCCGTGGGCCCTGCTCGCGTACGGACTGGGCGTCAGCGCACTGCTGCTGCGCTTCCTGCCCTGGTGAGACCGCCCCGGTGAGAGGAGGACCGAGATGCTGATGAGATCCCGCGCCGTGAGGCGCCCCCGTCCTGCGCCCGACCCGCTGCGGCGCTGGGCCGACCGCCTGGTGCACACCGTGCTGCCCGGCCGCCACCCCCGTCGCGACGTGCGCGGGGACGAGCCGCTGCGCGTGCTGATGCCCCGCGGTCTCGCCCGCGCCGCCCACCAGTCCGGGATCGGCGCCGCCATGCGCCATCAGGAGACGGTGGTGCGCTCCCTGGGCCATGTGGTGGTCACCAATCCGCTGCGCCCCTTCGACGTGGTGCACCTGAACACCCCGTTCCCGGACACGCCGCTGCTGGCCCGCTGGGCGCGGCTGTGGCGTCGGCCGGTGCTCGTGTGGGCGCACTCCACGGAGGACGACTTCCGCGACTCCTTCCCCGGCTCGAACGCGCTGGCCCCCACCTTCCGCCGCTGGATCGCCCACCTGTACCGCCAGGGCGACGCCGTGATCACGCCCAGCGACTACTCCAAGGCGCTCGTGTCCGCCCCGAAGTACGGGATCACCCGCCCCATCCACGTGCTCTCCAACGGCGTGGACACGACCTTCTTCCGCCCCGATCCCTCGGCGCGGGGCCGGCTGCGGGAGAGCCTCGGACTCGCCCCTGACGCGCAGGTCGTGATCAGCGTCGGCATGCAGCTGGTGCGCAAGGGGATCCTCGACTGGGTCGAGGTGGCCCGGCGCCTGCCCGAGGTGACCTTCGTCTGGTACGGCCGGACGGACGAGCGGCTGCTCACGGCGGAGGTCGAGCGGGCCCTCGCGACTGCCCCGTCGAACGCGATCTTCCCCGGCTACCTCCGGGCGGACCAGCTCCGCGAGGCATACTGCGGCGCGGACGCCTTCTGCTTCCTGACCAAGGAGGAGACGGAAGGCATCGTGCTCTGGGAGGCGCTCGCCTGCGGCGTGCCTGCCCTGGTGCGCGGCATCGAGCTGTACCGCGACCGGATGCCCGACGGGGTGCTGACCCATCAGGTCGACGGCGACGACCCGGACTTCGCGGCCCGCGCCGCGTCCCGTCTCGAGGACCTGCTCGCGGGGCGGCTCACCGATCTCACCGGAGCCGGTCGTCGCGCGGCCGAGGAGGTCGACCTGCGCCAGGTCGCGCAGCGACTGCGGTACATCTACCTGCTGACCGGGGTGCAGCCGCATCGTCGGCCGCGCGGCGGGCTCAGGGGCGGCGGTTCGGCCGCCACAGCACCAGCGCTCCGCCGGCCGGACGCCGCGGGCGCTCCCCTCGCCGCAGGGCGCTGATCTCCCCGTCGCGGCCGGCGGTGAAGACCCGCCGCTGCGCCGGGTTGAGGGACTCGAGGGCCTCGCGCACGTCGTCGAGCTGCGCGGCGAGCGCCCGGACCTCCTCCTGCAGCTCGAGGATCCGCTTGATGCCCGCGAGGTTGATGCCCTCCTCCTGGGAGAGGCGCTGCACCTCGCGCAGCGTCGCGATGTCGCGGGAGCTGTAGCGGCGGCCCCGCCCGGCGGTGCGCTGCGGCGAGACGAGGCCCATCCGGTCGTACTGGCGGAGGGTCTGCGGGTGCATGCCGGAGAGCTCCGCGGCGACGGAGATGACGAAGACCGGCGCCCGCTCGTCGAGGCGGTGCGGGGTGACCATGGGACGTCTCCTTCCGTGCGGTGCGGGTCTGCGGGTCGATGCGGTTCTCCGGGCCACGGCCGACGGGTGCCGACGCGCCTCAGCGGGCGGCTGTCTCCAGCAGGCCGGCGCGCGGGTCCTCGTCGCCGAGGGCGTCGCGGAAGTCCTCGACGGCCTTCCGCGCCGCGCCCTCGACGTGCGCGGGGACGGCGACCTCGACGGTCACGAGCAGGTCGCCGGTCGCCTTCGCGGTGCGGACGCCCTTGCCGCGGGCGCGCAGGGTGCGGCCGCTCGGGGTGCCGGGCGCGACCTTGAGGTTCACGGTGCCGCCCTCGAGCAGGGGCACGGTGAGGGTCGTGCCGAGCACCGCCTCGTCGAAGCGAAGCGGCACGGTGAGGCGCAGGTTCGCGCCGTCCATCGTCCACAGCGGGTGCGGCTCGACGTCGAGGGTGAGCAGCAGGTCGCCGGCGGGGGCGCCGCCGGGGCCGGGGCGTCCCTTGCCGCGCAGGCGGATCTTCTGCCCGTCGTGGACGCCCGCGGGGATGCGGACGGTGAGGGGCTTGCCATCGACGGTCAGGCGCACCTCGGCGCCGAGCGCGGCATCACGGAAGGGGATGCGTGTGCGCGCGGAGACGTCCTGGCCCTTCTGGGACGCCGCGTTCGGGGCGAAGCCCGTCGGGAAGCCGGAACCGCCGCCGGAGCCGCCGAACCCGCCCGCCCCGCCGCCGCCGCCGAACATGCGCAGCAGGTCGTCGATGTCGGGGGCGGGCCCGCCTGGACCCGCGGTCGAGTAGCCGCCCTGGCCACCGAACATCGAGGAGAAGATGTCCTCGAATCCCGCGCCGCCGGCCCCGCCGGCGCCTGCGGAGAAGCGGGCGCCGCCCGCGCCCATGGCGCGGATCGCGTCGTACTGCTGGCGCTGCTCGGCGTCGGAGAGGACGGAGTACGCCTCGCCGATCTCCTTGAAGCGCTCCTCCGCCGACGGGTCGTCGGGGTGGCGGTCGGGGTGGTGCTTCTTGGCCTGCGAGCGGTAGGCCTTCTTGATCTCCTGCGCGGTCGCGTCCTTGGAGACGCCGAGGACCGCGTAGAAGTCCTTCTCGAGCCAGTCCTGTTGGGACATGGGACGTCTCCTTCCGGGGAGGGATCAGGGGCTTCTGCGGTGATGTGCGGGGGCGGGGCGGGACCGTCGGGGACGACGGCCCGCCCCGCCGGGGTGGTCAGGCGGGGCCGCGGGTGCCCACGCGGGCGGGGCGGAGGATCCGCTCCTTCAGCGCGTAGCCCGGCTGCATGACCAGGGTGATGGTCGTGGTCTCCGCCTCCGCGGAGTCCTCGTGCATCAGCGCCTCGTGGCGGGCGGGGTCGAACTCCTCCCCCACCTCCCCGAAGCGGGTCAGCCCCTGGGAGGCGAGGACCTCCTGGAGCTTCTGCGCGATCGAGTGGAAGGGCGTGCCCTCGACGATGTCGCCGTGCTGACGGCCCAGCTCGATGTCGTCGAGGACGCCGATCAGCGAGCTGAGGACGCGGCCGGCCGCCGCCTCCTTGCCCGCCTCAGCGGAGGCCTCGATGCGTCGGCGCGAGTTGACGTACTCGGCCTGCTCGCGGCGCAGCTGCTCGGTGAGCGCAGTGACCTGGCCCTCGAGCTCGGCGACGCGGCCCGCGTCGGCGGGCGCCGACGTGCCCGCGCCCTCATGCGCGGCCTGCTCGAAGAGCTCGGCCGCCTCGGCGTCGATCGGGTCGGCGGGTCCCTGGGCGCCCTGGACCTCGGGGGCGGGGGCGTCCCCGGAGGGACGGACCGTGCCGTCCTCCGGGTTCACCTTCCGCTTGTCGGTGAACGAGAACCGCGGCTCGCCCTCGGGGCGCTGCGCGTCGTCGGGAGTGCTCTGGTCCTCGGTCATCACTTCTTCTCCTCGTCCTCGTCCACGATCTCGGCGTCGACCACGTCGTCGTCATCGGACGACGGCGCCTCGGTGCCCTCGGGGGCACCCTCGGCCTGGGCCTGGGAGTAGATCGCGGTGCCGACGGCCTGGAGCGCCTCGTTCAGCGAGTCGCGCTTGGCCTCGAGGTCCGCGGTCTCCGCGTCCTCCTTGGCCAGCTCGTCCTTCGCCTCCTTGATGGCGTCCTCGGCCTTGGTCCTGTCGCCGTCCGAGATCTTGTCCGCGTTGTCCGCGAGCAGCTTCTCGCCCTGGTAGACGAGCTGCTCGAGGGTGTTGCGGGCGTCGGCGTTCTTGCGGCGCTCCTCGTCCTCGGCGGCGTGCGCCTCGGCGTCCTTGATCATGCGGTCGATGTCCTCGTCGGACAGCGCGGAGCCGCCGGTGATCTGGATGGACTGCTCGTTGCCGGTGCCGCGGTCCTTCGCGGTGACGTGCACGATGCCGTTGGAGTCGATGTCGAAGGTGACCTCGATCTGCGGGATGCCGCGGGGGGCCGGGGCGATGCCGGTCAGCTCGAAGGTGCCGAGGAGCTTGTTGTCGCGGGTGAACTGGCGCTCGCCCTGGAAGACCTGGATCGCCACGGACGGCTGGTTGTCGTCCGCGGTCGAGAACACCTCGGAGGTCTTGGTCGGGATAGCGGCGTTGCGCTCGATGAGCTTGGTCATCACGCCGCCCTTGGTCTCGATGCCGAGGGAGAGCGGGGTGACGTCCATGAGCAGGACGTCCTTGCGCTCGCCCTTGATGACCGCGGCCTGGAGGGCGGCGCCGACGGCGACGACCTCGTCCGGGTTCACGGACTTGTTGGGCTCCTTGCCGCCGGTGAGCTCCTTGACGACCTCGGTCACGGCGGGCATGCGGGTCGAGCCGCCGACGAGGACCACATGGTCGATGTCGGAGACCTTGATGCCGGCGTCCTTGATGACTTGGTGGAACGGGGCCTTGGTGCGCTCGAGGAGGTCCTTGGTCATGTCCTCGAACTGGGCGCGGGTGAGCTTCTCGTCGAGGTGCAGCGGGCCGTTCTCGGTCATCGACAGGTACTGCAGCGAGATCGAGGTGGAGGTCGAGGAGGACAGCTCCTTCTTCGCCTGCTCGGCGGCCTCCTTGAGGCGCTGCAGGGCGATGCGGTCCTTGCCGAGGTCCACGCCGTCCTTGTTCTTCACCTGGGTGATCAGCCAGTCGACGATCTTCTGGTCCCAGTCGTCGCCGCCGAGCCGGTTGTCGCCCGCGGTGGCCTGGACCTGGATGGTCGAGCCGTCCTCGTCCTTGCTCACCTCGAGGAGGGACACGTCGAAGGTGCCGCCGCCGAGGTCGAAGACCAGGATCTGCTCGTCGTCCTTGCCCTTCTCGAGACCGTAGGCGAGGGCCGCGGCGGTGGGCTCGTTGATGATGCGCAGGACGTTGAGGCCCGCGATGGTGCCGGCGTCCTTGGTGGCCTGGCGCTCCGAGTCGGAGAAGTAGGCGGGGACGGTGATGACGGCGTCGGTCACGGTCTCGCCCAGGTAGGACTCGGCGTCCTTCTTGAGCTTGCCGAGGGTGCGCGCGGAGATCTCCTGCGCGGTGTACTTCTTGCCGTCGATCTCGACGCTCCAGTCGGTGCCCATGTGGCGCTTGACGGAGGAGATGGTGCGGTCGACGTTGGTGACGGCCTGACGCTTGGCGACATCGCCGACGAGGACCTCGCCCTGCTTGGAGAAGGCGACGACCGACGGGGTGGTGCGGGAGCCCTCGGCGTTCGCGATGACGGTGGGCTGACCGCCCTCGAGGACGGCGACGGCGGAGTTGGTGGTGCCGAGATCGATTCCGACGACACGGGACATGGGTGCCTGCCTTTCTGCGACGGATTCGCCGCACGGGATCTTCGCTACCGGCCGACGGCCGACGACGAGACTTGAGCTGTACGGACTCAAGTAGAGAACCCGAGATCGATGATGTCAATCTCAGCAGCTCCGTTCTTGAGTACACCCGACTCAACTCTGATCCGATCAGGTTCATTCCCGGTGCGATTGATCGTGACGGAGGCCACATCCACAGGTTCTCGACGAGGTGGCAGTGATCTCTCCGATCTGTCAGCGACGTGTCCGGATCACGGCTCTCGTCTTCGCCCAGGGCATCGATGACGGTGCGGGCTGCGATACGGGCCGGACGCCTCCAGGCCCGGCAGCTCCGCGCAGCCCTCGCCTCTCATCACGTCGCCGAACGCCAGGATCGCTGGCTGAGCGGGCCCCACGGGACGCCGTCGTGCCGAGCGGTCGCGACCGCTGCGGCGAAGTGGGAGGGGAACTCCCGCGGGAGCTCTTGCACGAGCCGCACGCACCTCGCGCGCAGCTGGGGATCGATCTCCCACGGCCGCCCGTCCACCCCCTCGGCCCCGAACAGCAGCGGCATCGGACCCGGGCCGACTCAGTCGCGCAGGCCAGCACGTTCAGGCAGAATCGCGCCGTGCCCCACTCACCCTCGCCCGCGCGCGGAATAGCCGGAAGACTCCGCACGGAGTCGGGCTCGGCCGTCCTGCTCATCGTCGTCACGGCCTTCGCTCTCCTCTGGGCGAACTCACCGCTGTCCTACTCCTATGTCGAGCTGTGGCAACAGGGCGTCGGGATCGACGTCGGCCCGTTCGGCCTGCACCTGGATCTGCACCACTGGATCAACGACGGACTGATGGTCGTGTTCTTCTTCGTCGTGGGTCTCGAGGTGCGCCAGGAGTTCGCACACGGGGCTCTGCGGGACAGCAGTCGCGCCCGTCTGGCGGCGATCGCGGGCGTCGCGGGTGTGGCGTTGCCCGCGCTGATATACGTCCTGGTCGTCGGCGCATCCGGTGGCGAGGGGCTTCGCGGCTGGGGGGCGGTCGTCGGAACGGACACGGCGTTCATGCTCGGTGCTCTCGCGATCGTCGGCCCCCGGCTTTCCGGGCAGCTGCGCGTCTTCCTCCTGACCCTCACGGTGGTCGACGACTTCCTTGCGGTGTCGATCATCGGGGTGTTCTACAGCGACGAGATCCGACCCGTCCCACTGCTGGTCGCTCTCGGCTGCCTCGTCGCCCTGTGGCTGGTGGGCCGTTCCCGACAGTGGAGTGCCGCTCCGTACGTCGGGATCGTCATCGTGCTGTGGCTGGCGACTCTGTCCTCCGGCATCCACGCCTCGCTGACGGGCATGATCGCCGGCCTTCTGATCCCCGCCTACCCGACCCAGCGGCAGGAGGTGGTCGCCGCCCGGCAGCTGTTCCGCGACTTCTGGCAATCCCCGAGCGCTTCCTCGGCGCGTGCCGTCGGACGGGGGCTGTCCAAAGGCGTGTCGGTCAACGAGCGGTTGTACGAGTACCTCCGTCTCCCCACGGCGTTGCTGGTCGTGCCGATCTTCGCTCTGGCCAATGCCGGAATCGACCTGCGCGGCGGGGTGGTGGCCGACTCGCTGGGCTCGCCGGTGACGTGGGGCGTCATCGCGGGGCTCGTGCTCGGCAAGCTCCTCGGAATCGGGATCGCGACGCTCCTCGCCGTTCGGATGGGCGCAGGCCGACTGCCGGAGGGGGTCGGAATGGGCAGCGTGTTCGGCGGGGCAGCGCTGTCGGGCATCGGTTTCACCGTGTCGCTGCTGGTCATCGGCCTCGCTTTCGACTCCTCCTCGGATCTGGGGCGCCAGGCGACGCTGGGCGTGCTCGTGGCGATGGTGCTCGCCACCGTTCTGGGCTGGTCGATCTTCAAGATCGCAGCCCGTCGGTGGGGAGAGGAGACGGCGGATCTCCCGATGACGCTCGACTCCCCGGTGGACCCCGAGGTGGATCACATCCGCGGACCGGAGGACGCCCGGCTCACCCTCGTGGAGTTCGTGGACTTCGAGTGCGAGTACTGCGCGCACGCCACTGGCTCATGGGAAGACCTTCACGGGCGCTTCGGTGACGATCTGCGCTACGTCGTGCGGCATCTGCCTCACCATCCTCACGGCCCCCTCGCCGCACGGGCCGCCGAGGCGGCCGCGAAGCAGGAGATGTTCTGGCCGTGGCTCGACTTCGTCTTCACTCGGCAGCACGCGCTGGAGAGGGAGGATCTCATCGGCTACGCGGCTGAGCTGGGCCTCGATGTCGAGGCGTTCATCAAGGATCTCGACAGCGACGAGGTTGCTGCGAGGGTGCAGCGGGACATCGCGAGCGCGGAGGCGAGCGGCGCCAAGATGACCCCGACGTTCTTCATCGATGGTTGTCGGATGGTGGGCAGCTATGACGCGCGCTCCCTGACCGAGATGCTGGAATCCAGCCGTCGCGGGGGCCGCACCCAGGCGGCGAAGGCCTGAGGACGATCCGCGAACCCGGAACACGGTGGGACGTGGGCCGTGCCGGCGCGTATCAGTCACAGCTGCGCGTTCACCGGTTTGGCGCGGGCTGGTCCTGGACGGCGTGCGGCATCGCCTTCACCGCCGGCCACCAGCTCCTCGAGGTCACGGCCATGAGGCTCGCAGCGCAGTGGGTGCGACACCGCTGCCGACGTCCGGACCGAGGCCCGCTATCGAGTCTCGGCGCTCGGAGAGTGCGCATCATGGGAGTGAGCGATGCTTGCGAGCTCGGCGCGCGTGCGGGCGCCGTATTTCCGCAGCAAGTTGGCCACGTGGTACTTCACGGTGTTGGCCGTGATCCCGAGCTGGTCGCCGATGCGCTGGTTCGAGATCCCGGTCGCGACCAGGCGCAGCACCTGCTTCTCTCGGTCGGTGAGTTCCTCGGCGCCCTCCACGGTGAGCGTTGCGCTGGGTGGGTCCAGTGGGATCTCGATCCGCAGCGTCGTCCCCCATCCCGGGGTCGTCTCCACGTCCATGGTTCCGTCGAGCGCCGCCACTCGCTCCACGATCGGACGCAGTGTGTCGTCGTGCGCTGTCACCGCGATTCCCCCGTCGTCACGGACCTCCATCAGCAGGTTGCGGCCATCGCAGTCCCAGCCGATCCGGGCGCGTGCAGCGTCTGCGCGGTCCATGAGCGAGAGCACTGCTGTGCGGGAGATGGCGCGGGCTTCCCGGGCGACCGGGCCCGGCAGCGCCCGTCCTCGCGCAGGAGGCTCTGCGAACTGGACCTGCAGCGGCCCGGAGCGGATCAGAGGACGCAGTTCGGTGCGCAGGCGCGAGAATGCCTCGGCTACCGGCTCGAGCACGCTCTCCTGCTGCTCATGGATCGAACGAGCACGGATGAGTGCGGAGGAGGCGATCTCCGTGGCCTCCCTGCGCGCGGCCGCATCCGCGAGTCGGCGGGAGCGGAGCACGGCGAGGATCGATTCGAGGGTGATCGCATGTTGATCAGCCTGCTCGGTCAGGGCACGGTCCCGCGACAGGGAGCGGGCACGTTCCAGCGGGGTCGGGAGGTCGCTCACTCCGCTACTCTAGCCCGACCTGGGAGGCCCACCCGATCGAACGGGGCGCTCCGCTCATCGGGCAGCAGTGGACCACCGCAGACCGGCCCAAGATGGTCGGCATGGAAGAACGAAGCATCCAGGATTCGCTGACGCGGATCGTCCACGAGATCGAGGGGGCAGCTGCCCTGCCCGACGCGCCCGCGATCGCGGCTGCCGTCGAGCTGACAGCCAACGCCCGGCGGGTCTTCGTCCACGGCGCCGGACGCTCCGGTCTCGCGCTGCGGATGACGGCCATGCGCCTCATGCACCTCGGGCTGCAGGTCCACGTCGTCGGTGAGACGACGACCCCGGCGATCGGAGAGGGCGACCTGCTCCTGACCGCCAGCGGTTCCGGCACGACCTCGGGAGTGGTGAGCGCGGCTGAGACGGCGCGATCCGTCGGCGCCCGCGTGATCGGCATCACGACCGACCCCGAGTCACCGCTGGCTCAGCTGTCCCACGCCGTCCTGGTCATCCGTGCGGCGACGAAGACAGACCGGTCCGAGCAGCAGTCGGCCCAGTACGCCGGCAGCCTCTTCGAGCAGCTCCTCGTCCTCGTCGGCGACGCTCTCTTCGACGTCCTGTGGCAGAAGAGCGGTCAGAGTGCGGATGCGCTCTGGCCCCGTCATGCCAACCTCGAATGACCGTTCTTCCCCGTTTCCATCATCGACACCCCCACGAGAAAGAGACACCCTGACATGCGACTGCAGTTCGCCATGGACACCCTGACCACCGAGTCCGCCCTCGACCTCGCCGCGAAGGCCGCCCCCTACGTCGACATCCTCGAGCTCGGCACCCCTCTGATCAAGAGCGAGGGCCTCGCGGCGATCACGGCGGTCAAGGCCGCCCACCCCGACAAGACCGTCTTCGCCGATCTCAAGACCATGGATGCCGGAGAGCTGGAAGCTGACATCGCCTTCTCTGCCGGAGCGGATCTGGTCACCGTGCTCGGCGTCGCCGGTGACAGCACGATCGCCGGCGCGGTCGCCGCGGCGACCAAGCACGGCAAGGGCATCGTCGTCGATCTGATCGGTGTGGTCGACAAGGCCGCACGGGCCCGAGAGGTCGTCGCCCTCGGCGCCGTGTTCGTGGAGATGCACGCCGGCCTCGACGAGCAGGCGGAGGACGGCTACAGCCTCGACGCCCTGCTCGCCGCCGGCGAGGCCGCCGAGGTCCCGTTCTCCGTCGCCGGCGGCGTCAGCGCGGACTCCGTCGAAGACGTCCAGCAGGCGGGAGCAGACGTGGCCGTCGCGGGCAGCGCCATCTACAGCGCATCGGACGTCGCCGCCGCGGCCGCCGCCATCCGCTCCGCCATCAGGTGACCACCACCCACCGCATCCCGTGGAGAGGGAGCAGGTAACGGCACGCGCGGACCCTGCCCCCTCCCACCGGATGCGGTGGACTGATGCCGCAGGCGATCACGGCGTCGCACAGACCGCCACGTGATCCTCCTCCCCGATGCGGGGGCAGCCGGCCCGCGGCCGTCGCTGGAGCGACGATCGCGGGCCGGCTGTATGACATCCCTGAATCAGGCGGGGATCATGCCATGCGGGTCGATGATGAACTTCTCCGAGGCACCGGCATCGAACTTCGCGTAGGCGTCGGGGGCCTCGTCGAGGCTGATGACCTGGGTGTTGAGCATGTCGCTGAGGTACGGCATGCGGTCCCACAGGATCGACATCATCAGCTCACGGTTGTAGTGCATGATCGGGGCCTGGCCGCCGGAGATCCGAGGCGACTTGATCCACGCCTTGCCGAAGTCGAGCGAGAAGGTGCCCTCCTGCTCGGCCTTGGAGGAGGCCAGCGGGTCGGGGCCGTAGACGCCGACGATGCCGGTGGCACCGCCTGCGCGGGTGGCATCCATGACCTGGTTGATGGCGTGGGCCGGGTTCATGTCCTCGGCCTCGCGGCCGATCCCGTGGGCTTCGTTGCCGACGTAGTCGACGGCGCAGTCCACCATGGGTTCGCCGAGGATGGCCTCGATCTGGTCGGTCAGCGGCACGTCCTGGTTCAGGTCGATGGTCTCGCAGCCGTTGTTCTTCACCAGGTCCAGCCGGTCCTGATGGTAGTCACCGACGATGATGCAGGAAGCGCCCAGGAGACGGGCCGCCGCGGCGCCGCAGCGTCCCACAGGTCCGGCGCCGGCGATGTAGACGGTTGATCCGGGCTTGGCCCCGGCCTCCATGAGGCCGTGGAACGCGGTGGGCAGGATGTCCGACAGAAGGGCGAGGTCACGGATCTTCTCCATGGCCTGGTCCTTGTCCGGGAAGCGGAGCAGCTGGAAGTCGGCGTAGGGGACGAACAGGTACTCCGCCTGCCCGCCCTGGAAATCACCCAGGTTGAACCCGTAGGCGCCGCAGGCCGCGTCGGGGTTCACGGTCTCGCACGCCTCGGTGTGGCGGGCGCGGCAGTTCCGGCATCGGCCGCAGGCGACGTTGAAGGGGACCGAGACCAGGTCGCCCTCGGAGAGGAACTCGACGTCCGGGCCGACCTCGATGACCTCGCCGGTCATCTCGTGCCCCATCACCATGCCCTGGGGGACGGGGAAGGACCCGCGGTAGATGTGCAGGTCGGAACCGCAGATGTTGGTGGCGACGATCTTGAGGATGACGCCGTGCGGGGCGCTCTTACCGTTCGGCATCTCGAGCTTCGGGAAGTCGAGGGACTCGACGCGCATGTCCTTGACGTTCTGGAACACGACGGCGCGGTTGCTGCTTGCCATGACGTTCTCCTCCAGTTGGGGATGGCCCGGTCACGGAAGTGCCACGGTCATACGGATGCCCGTCGCCCGTGACCTCGGCTCTCTTCGAGCGTAGGGCAGACGGAACCTCGCGTCCACCGAGTTGCCCGCCGCGGCTGCGGCGACAGGCGCCACGGGCAGATGGACCGTGGAGGACCGGGGCATGCACCGACCGATCGGTGGAACGCGTTGCTAGTGTCGCCGGCATGGTCGAAGCACGCAGGTCCGCATCGTCGGACTCCACACCCGTTCAGCCCGACGTGCAGGTTCTCGGCGCTCGCCAGCACAACCTCCAGGACATCGACCTGACGGTGCCTCGTGACGCGCTGGTGGTGTTCACCGGCGTCTCGGGCTCGGGGAAGTCCTCCCTGGCCTTCGGAACCCTGTTCGCGGAGTCCCAGCGCCGCTACCTCGAGTCCGTCGCTCCCTACGCTCGTCGCCTGATCGACCAGGCCGGCGTCCCGGACGTCGACTCCATCACGGGCATGCCGCCGGCCGTCGCTCTTCAGCAGCAGCGTGGAGGTCGCAGCGCACGGTCCTCGGTGGGCAGCATCACCACGCTCTCCTCGCTGGTGCGCATGCTCTACTCCCGGGCCGGCCACTACCCCGAAGATCAGCCGATGCTCTACGCCGAGGACTTCTCCGCCAACACGGTGCAGGGCGCATGCCCGGAATGCCACGGCATCGGCCGCGTGTACGAGGTCACCGAGGACACGATGGTGCCGGACCCTTCCTTGACGATCCGCGAGCGGGCCATCGCCTCCTGGCCGACGGCCTGGCACGGCCATCAGCTGCGCGATGTCCTCGTCGCGCTCGGCTACGACGTCGATGTGCCCTGGAAGGATCTGCCGAAGGAGGATCGGGACTGGATCCTCTACACGGACGAGACGCCGTATGTCCCGGTCCACTCGCGGCTCACACTCTCCGAGGCCCGGGCCGCGACCGCGGCGGGCGTCGAACCGAGCTACTCGGGCACCTTCGTCGGCGCGCGTCGGTACGTGCTCGACACGTTCGCGAACACCAAGAGCGAGTCGATGAAGCGGCGCGTGGCGGAATTCCTCTCGGTTGCTCCCTGCCCCGCCTGCCAGGGGAAGCGGCTGAAGCCGGAGGCCCTGTCCGTGACGTTCGACGGCCTCGACATCGCAGATCTCTCCGCTCTGCCCCTCGCGGAGCTCTCGACGCTGATCGACCAGGCGGTCGAGCGAGCTGCCGGCGCTCTCGACGGGGCTGAGTCGGCGGGCCGCACAGGTGGCCAGGCTGACCGACCCGACGCCGGGAAGCGGATCGACGCCGGAGGATCCGCCCCCGCGGCCGTCGAGGACGCGCGCATGTCCCCTGACCGCTCGGTCGAGAAGCTGGCCGCGACAGCGCGATTAGGCGCGGAGCTCGTCAACAGAATGCGTCCGATCATCGATCTGGGTCTGGCGTACCTCTCCCTGGGCCGCACCACCCCCACCCTCTCCGGCGGCGAGCTGCAGCGACTGCGGCTCGCGACCCAGCTGACCTCTGAGCTGTTCGGTGTGGTCTATGTGCTCGATGAGCCCTCCGCGGGTCTCCATCCGCAGGACGTCAGCGCCCTGCTCGGCATCCTCGACGGGCTCAAGCGCCGGGGCAACAGCCTGTTCGTGGTGGAGCATTCGATCGATGTGATGCGGCACGCGGACTGGCTGGTCGACATCGGGCCCGGCGCGGGTGAGCGCGGCGGGCGTGTCGTCTACAGCGGGCCCTTCGAAGGGCTCGCCGAGGTGGAGGAGTCCGTCACCCGCGGCTATGTCTTCGGGGGCAGCGGCCTGCCCCGCCGGACGCCTCGCGAACCGAAGGGATGGCTGAGGCTCGAGCACGTCACGCGCAACAACCTGCGCGACGTGTCGATCTCCTTCCCGCTCGGGGTGTTCACCGCCGTCACCGGAGTGTCGGGATCAGGCAAGTCCAGCCTGGTCAGCCAGGCACTGCCCGCGCTGCTCGGCGAACGGCAGGGACGAGCAGACCAGGCGGAGGACGCCGCCCCCGCCGAAGGGGACGAGCTCCTGCTGTCGGACGAGCCCGACGAGCTCGAGGGAGAGATCCGCGGCGACGTCGCCGGGGTGCGCCGCGTCGTGAGCATCGACCAGAAGCCCATCGGTCGCACCCCACGCTCGAACGTCGCCACCTATACGGGACTGTTCGACCACGTGAGGCGGAGGTTCGCGGAGACGCCCGAGGCTCGCGCTCGCGGGTACAAGGCGGGCAGATTCTCCTTCAACGTCACCGGCGGACGCTGCCCTACCTGCAAGGGCGAAGGATCCGTCATGGTGGAGCTGCTCTTCCTCCCCTCGGTCTACACCGAGTGCCCTGACTGCCACGGCACCCGCTACCAGTCCAGCACGTTGGAGATCGCCTGGCGCGGCCGCAACATCGCGGAGATCCTCGCCATGAGCGTCGAGGAGGCCCACGACTTCTTCCACGGCGAGTTCGACATCATGCGGTCACTCGCGGCGCTGGTCGACGTCGGCCTCGGGTATCTCCGTCTCGGGCAGCCGGCCACCGAGTTGTCCGGAGGTGAGGCGCAGCGGGTGAAGCTCGCCTCCGAGCTCCAACGATCCCAGCGCGGGGACACCCTCTACGTCCTGGACGAGCCGACCTCCGGGCTGCACAGCGCCGATTCCGACCGGCTCGTGACGCATCTCCAGACCCTCGTGGACGCAGGCAACACCGTCGTCGCGGTCGAGCTCGACATGCGCATCGTCGCCGTGGCCGACCACGTCATCGACCTCGGACCCGGGGCGGGGGACGATGGCGGCACGGTGGTCGCCTCGGGCACGCCCGCGCAGGTCGCCTCGTCCGGAGCCGGTGCGTCGGCACCGTACCTCGAGGCCGCGCTCCAGGAGGCCACCTCCCGGATGTGAGAGTCGTACGGCTGCGACGAGGGCGATGACCTCGCGCAGGGAGCGCATCGGACGAGCAGGCTGCGTCACCTGATCGGTGACCCTCGAACGACGCTGACCGGACGTCCTGCTGCGGCGTCGACGCCCTCGTGCCCCCGGCATCCCGGAAACCCGGAGCCCCGGAGCCCCCTGACGTACGAGGTCTACACTGGCGAAGGGTCAGGCGCTCACATTCGGCCAGGCCCCGGCGAAGAAGGCCCACCGTCGATGGCGGAACGTCAGCGACGACCTCCGGGCCGAAGTTTCTTCACCGTCTCCCGGGATCCGGCCCGAGAGTCGGCAGCCGACACCCGCCGGCACTCCGATGAGCGCAACGACGACTGCACGCGAGTCGTCCTGCACCCGAACCACGTTGCCCGGTACGGACAGCGTGCGGCCCGCCCGTACAGGCAGGCCGTCACCTCCCACAGAACGGAGCAGAACATGGCAGACGAACTTCGAGGGAAGCGGATCGCGATCCTGGCCGCGGACGGCGTCGAGCGCGTGGAGCTCGAGCAGCCGCGACAGGCTCTTCAGGACGCCGGGGCCACGACCGTGCTGCTCTCGCTGCACGAGGGCGAGATCAAGGCCCGCGAGAACGACCTGGACGAGGCCGGGACATTCTCGGTCGATGCCCTGGTGAAGTCCGCCTCGGCCGATGAGTACGACGCCCTGCTGCTTCCCGGCGGTACGGTCAACCCCGATCAGCTGCGCATGGACACCGACGCCGTCGGATTCGTGCGCGACATCGTGGTCGCCGACAAGCCGGTCGCCGCGATCTGCCACGGACCGTGGACTCTGATCGAGGCCGGTGTCGCGAAGGGTCGGACGCTGACCTCGTACCCGAGCATCCGCACCGACCTGCGCAATGCCGGGGCGAACGTCGTCGACGAAGAGGTGGCGCGCGACGGGAACCTGATCACCAGCCGCTCGCCCGAGGATCTCCCGGCCTTCAACGCCGCGATGGTCGAGCTGTTCAGCCAGGACAAGTGAGGAAACCATGATCAACACTGCATTGTCAGTCGTCGTGCACGCCAAGCCGGGGAAGGAGCAGGACGTCGCGGACTTCCTCCGCGGCGCCCGCCCCATCGTCGAGCAGGAGGAGGGTACGCGGGCCTGGTTCGCGCTGCAGTTCGACGAATCGACCTTCGGGATCTTCGACGTGTTCCCCGACGACGAGGCTCGCCAGACCCATCTCTCCGGTGGCGTCGGACAGGCACTCGCTGCGCAGGGAGCGGATCTGTTCAGCACCGAGCCGAGCATCCAGAACGTCGATGTGATCGCGTATAAGCTGCCCGGCGAGACCGCCTAAAGCATCAGCCTGGATTGACACCGGGGTGCGGCCCCGATCGGCTCCACAGCCGTGGCCACGGCTGTGGAGCCGATACCCGGGGCGTCCCGATCCAGGACCGTGCGAGGTGCGCTGCCCGCTTGCGGCCGATGGTCCTCTCAGTCGGGCAACCAAACCGCCATGCACCGGGGTCGTACCATGTGTCGCCCCCTTCCCCCATCCCCCCCCCCCCCCCCTCCCCCCCCCCCCCGATACCCGGGGCGTCCCGATCCAGGACCGTGCGAGGTGCGCTGCCCGCTGGCGGCCGATGGTCCTCTCAGCGGGGCACCCAGACCGCCATGCCGCCCCGCTGTCGCATCAGGCCCTCCTCGATGGGCGGCAGGACAGTGCTACCTCCGTGGCGCCGCGCGCGCTCGATGGCCGTCGCCGAGGCCGACGGTCCCGGCGCGGACCTGCGGGCGCTCGAGGGGTCCCCAGGTGGGCTCGGGGTCGACGCACTCCCGTTCCCGTCGGATCCCTTAGCCTCGCTGCATGTCTCCGACCACCGACCCGTCGGCCCCCGCGCCCCGCCCTGAAGACCACTCCGACGAGCCGCCCTCCTCGAGCCGCTTCCAGCGCCTGGACGGGCAGGCGGTGCGCCGCTCGGCCGCGGCACTCGAACACCGCATCATGACCCGCTTCCCCGATCGCACTCTGTGGGAGGTGTGCCGGGAGGTGGTGGGGCTCGTGGACGAGATCAACGCCGGCACCGGTATCAGCCGCCGACGGGTGCGGCTCGCCCGACTGCTCTCACGGCTCGCGATGCTCGCGGTCGCGCTGTTCCTCGGTGGTGCGGTCGCGCTCGCGACGGTGGACCTGTTCGCGGAGCGCGACGTGCTGGGCCCGCTGGACATGCTCCCGCTGCTCGAGACGATCATCAACGACCTCGTGTTCGGCGGGATCGCGGTGTTCTTCCTGCTACGGATCCCCGAGCGGATGGAGCGGGCGCGCGTGCTGCGGATCCTGCACCGACTGCGCTCGCTGGCCCACGTGATCGACATGCACCAGCTCACCAAGGTGCCCGAGCGGCTCGAGCGGGGCTCCCGGGAGGACGGCGGGCTGGACCTCGACCGCGCGGAGCTGACCCGCTATCTCGACTTCTGCACCGAGATGCTCTCGCTCGTGGGCAAGAGCGCGGCCCTGTTCGCGGAGCACACCACCGACGGGGACGTGCTCGACGCGGTCGAGGGGATCGAGGCGCTGACCTCGGACATGGCCCGTAAGGTGTGGCAGAAGATCGGGATCATCCAGCAACAGGCCTGAGAGGGGACGCGGATGGACGGGGTCGACCTGCAGGAGATCGCCCGGGCCCGGGCGCTGGAGCTGCCCGCCGCCGGCTTCGAGCGGCCCTTCGGCCCCGAGGTCGACGTCGCGAAGGTGCTGGGGAAGGTGTTCCTCCTGCTCATCCCGGTCCAGGAGATCCCCGTCGTGGTGCTGAAGGCGGAGCCGCGCGATGCGGAGGTGCTGCGCGCGACCCATCCGGAGATCACCCCCGGCTATCACATGAACAAGCGGCACTGGATCACGCTGAACCCGGGCGGCACGCTCACCGAGGAGTTCGTGCGGGAGCTGGTGACCGACTCGTACCTGCTGGTGGTGGAGACGCTGCCGAGAGCGCGTCGGCCGGTGGACCCGGAGACCTTCCTCGCCGGCGACCCCGGCTCCCCACGGGCCGACGGGCCCGTCGCACCGGTCGACGGGCCGGCGGCATGATCGGCCGCGCGCTCCGCGGAGCGGGCTGGGTGCTCCTGATCCCGGGCCTGCTCGGCGCCACGGCCCTGCTCGTCCTTCGCCAGGTCACCGTGGTGCACACGTGGCACGAGTACCTCATCGCCGCGTCGAGCTTCATCCCCCTGCTGTGGGTGCCGCTGCTGATCGCCTGCCTCGGCCTGGTGCTCGTGCTCCGCTCGTGGTGGCGGCTGCTCGGCGCGTCGGCGACCCTCGCGCTCGCCGTGACCCTCGCCTGGCCGATGCTGCCCGGTCCGGAGCGGGAGGCCGTCCCCGAGATCATGGCGCCGGGGACGCTGAGCGTGCTCTCGCTCAATGTCGAGTACGGCAGTGCGGACGTGGAGGAGCTCCGCGGCCTCTCCCGGCAGGGGGTGGACGCCGTCGCGATCCAGGAGATCACCCCGGACTTCGAGGCGAGCCTGGCCGCGGCCGGGATGTTCGAGGCCTTCCCGCACCGCGTCGGCACCTCCCGGGAGGGAGCCGGCGGGACCATGCTGCTCTCCCGCACCCCGGTCGACCTGGTCGCCAGCACCGAGGGCACCGTTTTCGACAACCTCCTCGCCACCACCACGGTCGACGGCAGCCTCTGGCACCTCGGCGTGATCCACACCGCGCCGCCGCAGATGGGCGCCGAGGCCTGGACGCGGGATGCCGCCGCGGTCGGCGAGATGGTCGCGCCGTTCGCGCAGAAGAACTTGCTGCTGGTCGGGGACTTCAACGCGATCGAGCAGCATCACACGATGCGGGAGCTGACGGCCGACGGTTCCCTGCACAGCCTCGCCGTCGCAGGGCGCGGGCGGGGCGAGGGGCTGTGGGAGCCGACGTGGCCCGTCGGCCGCACCGCGCCACCCTTCGCGCGGATCGACCACGCGCTCGCCGGGGAGGGCGTCTCGGGCCCGGTGCCGACCTACCTGACCGTTCCGGGCACCGACCACCGGGCGCTGCTGGTTCGCGCTGCCCCGGCGCTCGGAGGCACCGCGACCGACGCGGTCTCCTGACAGTTCAGGCGCTCTCGGCGCGGCGCACCATCTCGCCGATCCAGATCGGGGCGAAGGGCGAGGTGCAGTTCGGCGGGGTCGGGTAGTCCTTCAGCACCTCGAGCCGCTCGCCGATCGCGATGGCGCGCTCGCGGCGGGTCGCATCGTGGATGCCGATCTCGGCGAGGCACTGGTTCATCGCCCACTGCAGGCGCTCGGGGGCGTCCTTCATCTCCGCCTCGATCTGATCGAGGAGGGCGTCGAGATCGAGGCCGTCCGGCACCTCGCCGGAGGGGGCTTTCGCCACCCGGTCGCTGGTCAGCGCCCAGCCGGCGCTCGCGACGACGGGATCGGCGTCGGCGAACCAGGCCGTACGGAGCGCCTCGCGGTGAGGGCTCTTCTTCCCGAGGTAGCTGACGAGCCACTCGTGGACCTTCGGGGTGGGTGCCTCGCGCAGCATCGCATCGAGTTCCGCCTCGCTGTACTGCGTGGGCCGGGAGATCAGCAGGGCGAGCAGCTTCGGGGTGGAGTCCTCGGCGGGGGTCTGCCACAGGGCGCGGGCGAGATCGGGCTGGGTCTTCAACCGCTTCGCGACCGCGCGGAGCTTCGTGAGGTTCACGGCGTGGTCGTCGCCGTGCTTCGCGTTGACCGCGCGCATGCGGTCGTCGGCGAGCGCGGAGAGTTCCTCGTGGAGCGCGGCGACCTCGGCGGCGAGCTCGGACTCGGTGCGCTGCGGGGCGGCGGTCATGGGTGCTCCTGCGGGATCTCGGGGGCATCCAGGATACGGCTGAGCGCCGTGACCAGCTCCTCGCGGGGGCGTGCCGCCTCGAGCCGATGCGCCCGGGGACGGCCCGCGAGGAGGCTGTCGAGCGCGGTGGCGTGGACGGCGGCGTCGGCCGGTCCGACGTGACGATCGTTGGCGGCCTGCTCGGGCCGGTCGGGCGCGGCCCGCCGAGCGGCCAGGCGCTCGGCGAGAGTCGACGGATCGGCCACGAGCGCGGCCTCGACGAAGCGCGCCCCGTGCTCCTCGGCGAGCGCCTCGAGCTGGTCGAGGAACGCGGTGCGCGCGAGGTACTGACCGATCAGCACGTCGTGCCCGTCGGCGAGGTGTCGACCGGCGAGGGCGAGCGCGAGGCGCCGTGCCTGGAGGCCCGCGGCCGGGAGGTCCTCCTCCCACTCCCCGAGGGAGTGCTTCAGCTGGTCGACGTCGAGGGCGAGCGCGAGGGGACGCCGCGCCGCGAGGAGCGCGGCGAGGGTGGACTTGCCGCTGCCGGGCGCGCCGTTGAGCAACAGGAGGACGGGGGCGTTCATCCCGGCAGTCTCTCGCGGCGGCCGTGGCGGCGGGTCCGGGGCGCGCCCCGGTCTTTGCTTACCACTTTGTGGCTAGTCCCGCCTCCCCCCCCCCCCCCCCCGCCGTCGCTCGTCGGTCGGTGCTCTGCCCGCCGCTGCCGGCCGGATCCTCGGGATCAGCCGACGCTCGCGCGCGGCGCGCCGATGCCCGGATCGATCCTCGGCATCTCGCCCGCCCCGGGGCGGATGTCGATGTCGAAGATGTCCAGCGGCAGGTAGACGGTCGCGCAGGCGTTGGGGATGTCGACCACGCCCGAGAAGCGTCCCTCGATCGGCGCGGCGCCGAGCAGGAGGTAGGCCTGCTCGGCCGACCAGCCGAAGGTGGTCAGGTACTCGATCGCGTGCAGGCACGCCCGCTGGTAGGCGAGGTGCGAGTCGAGATAGCGCTGCTCGCCGTCGAGGGTGACCGAGGTGCCGGAGAAGCTCAGCCACCGCGAGTGCTGCGGCGCGGTGTCGCCCGGCATGAAGATCGCGTTCTCGGCGACGTTGTACTTCTCCATCCCGCCGGGGATCACGTCGACGTGCAGGTCGATGAACCCGCCCATCTCGATGCCGCCGCAGAAGGTGATCTCGCCGTCACCCTGGCTGAAGTGCAGGTCGCCGACGGAGAAGTTCGCCCCGTCCACGAACACCGGGTAGAAGATCCTCGTGCCGCGGGTGAGGTTCTTGATGTCCTGGTTGCCGCCGTTCTCGCGCGGCGGAGCGGTGCGTGCGCCCTCCCCCGCGACCCGGTCGAACTCGCCGTCGGGGACCCCGCCGAGGATCGCGCCGTCCGGCTCGGGCGGCAGGGCGAGGGCCGGCACGCGGTCCGGGTCGGTCGCGATGAGCGCCGCCTCGCGGGAGTTCCACCTCCCCAGCAGTTCCGGCGAGGGGGCGGTGCCCATGAGGCCGGGGTGGATCATGCCGGTGAACTCGACGCCGGGGACGTGGCGGGAGGTCGCCCTCTCACCGCGGAAGTCCCACACGGCCTTGTAGGCGTCGGGGAACTGGTCGGTGAGGAAGCTGCCGCCGTTGCGCTTGGCGAAGATGCCGGTGTAGCCCCAGCCCTGCCCCGCGAGCGGGCCGTCGTCCTCCTGCGGGATCGGGCCGACGTCGAGGATGTCCACGATCAGCAGGTCGCCGGGCTTCGCCCCCTCGATGCGGAAGGGGCCGGAGAGGGTGTGGACCGTGTTCAGAGGCGCGGTGGCGACGTCCTCGGCGGAGTCGTCGTTCTTGATGTACCCGTCGAACCATTCGCGGCAGTCCACGCGGAAGGTGTCGCCGGGCCTGACGCTGACGGCCGGCGGGATGTCCGGGTGCCAGCGGTTGTGACCGAGGATCTTCTGCTCGGTGAAGGGCTTCGCGGAGTCGAGGGGGAACACGTTCTGGGGCATGCTTCTCCTTCCACAGCGACGGGTCCGCGGATCGGCCCCGCCGGGTCCTGGGCCGCGTTCAGGGACGCGGCAACCGCGCGTGGCGCGGGTCCGTCGAGGTGCGGGTCGCGGCGGGGCGGGCGCCGGGGACGCGGTCGACGACGGCGGGTTCGTGGGCGCTCCTCGCCGTGGAGTCGAGCAGCGTCCCGGCGGTCGAGCCGAGGCGGCCGAGGCGCGGGGCGCTCATCCGCCGGCGGGCCGGCGCCCCGCAGTCGGGGCAGACGGGGTACTCGTCGCGGGCGCTGATGGGCACCGACCTCTCGTACTCGTGCGCGCTCTCGCAGCGGAACTCGTAGATCGGCACCGGGCCCTCCTGTCGCCTGCATCACTTCGCCGTGATGACCCCACCATAGGCAACTCGCGGCGGTTCCGCGACGTCTCGGGCGATCGGGCGGTCGCCGGAGGGGACCGGGCCGGTGCCGGGCGCGGAGCAGGGGCTGGGCGGGAGCCGGCTCAGAGCGGGAGCTTGAACCCGAGGTGGCTCGGGGCGTACCCGAGCCGGGTGTAGAAGCGGTGGGCGTCCGTGCGGGCGGCATCGGTGGTGAGCTGGGCGAGGGCGGCGCCGTGCTCGCGCCCCCAGCGATGGACCCACTGCATCAGCGCGGTCCCGAGGCCGCTCCCCCGCGCGTCGGCGGTCACGCGCACCGACTCGATCTGGAGGCGCATCGCCCCTTCGCGGGAGAGGGACGGCAGCAGGGTCAACTGGAGCGTGGCGAGCAGCGCGCCCGCCTCGTCGCGCGCCGCGAGCAGGAGATGCGCGGGATCCTGGTCGATCGCCGCGAAGGCCCGGCGATAGGGGCCGAGCTCCGAGGCCTCCCGCTCCCGGCCCAGCACGTCATCGGCGAGCAGGGCGACGATCTCGGGCAGGTCCGCCTCGCGCGCGCGGTGCAGTGCGACGGGGCCGGTGGGGAGTTCCAGGATGTCCAGAGCGGTCATCACGCCATTGTGCGCGCGCCCGCCAGGAGGTGGGCACGCGCTCCGGGTACCCGTCCTCGGCACAATGGCCTCATGAACGCGTCCCCGTCCTCCGCCACGCCCTTCTTCCCCGGCTCGCCGCGGCAGGCGCAGCTGTCCTTCTCCGATCAGCCCGCCTGGATCGTGGCCGACGAGGTCGTGGGCGGCTGGGCCCTGCTGATCGGCGGGGTGGAGCAGTCTCATGTGGATCTCGAGGACCCGACGCGCCTGGTCCACGAGTACCTGCGACGGATGGGGAACGTGCTCGACGCGGTGCTGCCGGCCGGGGAGCCGCTGCGCATCGCGCACCTCGGCGGCGGGGCGCTGACCCTGGTCCGGTACGTGCAGGCGACCCGGCCCGGCTCGGAGCAGCTGGTGGTCGAGATCGAGCGGGAGCTGCCCGGCCTCGTCACCGCGGCGCTGCCGCTGCCGGAGGGGACCGATCTCGAGGTCGTGATCGGGGACGCGCGGGAGGAGCTCGCCGCCCGGACGGACAGGCGCTTCGATGCGATCGTGCTCGACGTCTTCTCCGGGGAGGAGTCCCCCGCCCATCTGGCGACCGCCGCGTTCTACGCCGAGGCGCTCGCGCACTTGGATGCGGACGGTCTGCTGCTGGTGAACGTCGGGGACGACGCCGGCCAGCGCTTCCTCGCGGCGCAGGTGCGCGAGCTGGAGGAGGCGGCGGCGGGCGCGGGCCTGCCCGGGGTGTGGGCGCTCACCGACGCGCAGCTGCTGAGCCGCCCGGCCGACGGCAACGTCGTGCTGCTCGCGGGCGGGGCGCTCGCCTCCCCCGAGGTGGAGGAGTGGCGTGCGGCCTGGCTCGCGGCGGGACCTCATCCGGCGGCCGTGCTGGACCCTGTGGAGACCGAGCGCGCCTTCGGGGCGGGGCGCCCGCGCACCTGATCAGCCGCGGCGCGAGGAGACAGAGCTGCGCGGCGGGCGGAGAGGCTGTGCCCGGCTCCGACGAGCGCCCGCGCTACGGTGACGCCATGGAGCACGAGGAGCCGCTCGAGGGAGGGAACGCGACCACCGGGGTGGTCCGCGTCGGCGCGACGGTGCGCAAGCCCTGGGAGCACGCCACGCCCGCGGTCCACGAGCTCCTGCGCACCGTTGCGGCCGCAGGGATCGACGTCCCCGCACCGCTCGGACGGGACGAGCGGGGCAGACAGATCCTCGAGTACGTCCCCGGCGCCCTCGCCCTGGGAGTGCCGCGGCTCTCCGAGAGCGAGCTGACCCGGGTCGGGGCGATGATCCGCGCCATCCATGACGCCTGCGAGGGGTTCCGCCCCGCGGAGGAGCCGGGCTGGGTCCCGCTGATCCCGCAGCCGGGGGCCGACGCGGATCTGGTGTGCCACGGGGATCTCGCCCCCTGGAACCTGGTGATCGGCGAGCGCTGGGTGTTCATCGACTGGGACGGTGCGGCGCCGAGCACGCGCCTGTGGGACCTCGCGTATTCCGCCCAGGCCTTCACCCTCAACGACGTGGAGGAGAGTCCCCACTCGGCGGCGCCCCGCCTGGCCGCGCTGGTCGACGGCTACGGCGCAGGCCCCGCGCTGCGCGCCGAGCTCCCGGCGGCGATGGCGGAGCGCACCACGGCGATGCACGAGCTCCTGCGCCGCTCCCATGCCGAGGGTCGCGAGCCGTGGGGGACGATGTTCACCACCGGGCACGGCGCGCACTGGCGCGCCGTGGCCGAACACGTCGCCCGGCACCGGGAGGTCTGGGCCGGGGCGCTGCGACGCTGAGCGCGAGCGGGCCGGAGGGGTCAGGAGTCCCGGGAGGAGAGGACGCAGAACTCGTTGCCCTCGGGATCGGCGAGGACGGTCCAGGTGACCTCGTCCTCGTCCTGACCCACGTCCACCCGGCGAGCGCCGAGCGCAATCAGCCTCTCGATCTGCGCCTCCCGGTCGTCCTCGAGATGCGGGGCGAGATCGAGGTGCAGCCGGTTCTTCACGGCCTTGCGCTCGGGCACCGCGACGAAGCACAGCCCCGGCGGCGTCCGATGCCACTCCGCGGCAGGGACCGACTCCCGCTCCCGGATCTCGGGCGGGAGGTCGCCGGGGATCACCACTGCCTCCTCGGCGGACTCGAAGACCACCTCGCCCTCGAGCGCCTGCGCCCACCAGCGGGCCTGGGCGGTCGGGTCGATGCTGTCGAGGACGACGGTGTACCAGCGCAGCCTCATGGCGGCCTCCCGGGGCAGGGACCGTGCACGGTGCAGGGTCCGAGGAGATCACCGTAGGCCCGGCGGATCCTCCGCGGAAGGGATCCGGCGAGACCGGCGGCGCGTCGGAGACCGACCCCTCCGACCGCCCCCTCGGGCGTCGGACCCCCTCCCTAGGGTGCGAGCATGTCGCGCACGCGTCCTTCCCCCGCACGCCCCGTCCTCCCCCAACGGCCCACCACCGGCCCCGCCTCCCCGCAGGCGGAGCGGGAGCGGATCCGCACGCTGCTGCTCGAGAGCCGCCCGGATCTGCACCGTCGCCTGCAGGTCTCGCCGAGCGGCGCCCTGCTCATCCCCCTCGCCCCGGGGCGCAGCATCGAGATCGGGCGGATGCGGCGTCGCGGGGTGGCGCGCTGGGTGGTCGCCGCTCCCACGGCCGACGGCGCCCACCTGCACGAGCCGGCGACCCTCCCCGCCGTGGTGCGGACCGTGCTGGCGGCGCTGGGCCGCGCTGAGCGGCAGGATCGCCCCGCGCCGCGCTGACCACCGGCCCTGCCGGTGTCGGGCCAGCCCGACATCGCCCGGCCCGGTGGCAGGATGGGGGCCGGAGCCGTCCGGCACCAGAGTGGAGCCATGACCTCGATGACCCTCCCCCACCCGTCGTCGGACCCCGCCGCGCAGCCGGCGCGCCCCGTCCCGCGGTGGACGCCGGGCCCCTGGGCCTCCCGGATCGGCCGCTTCCTCGCCTACTCGTTCCTCGCCGTGGTGCTCGGCGCCGTCGGCTTCTCCCTCGTGATCACGCTGCTCGCGGCCGGCATCGGCACCGTGGTGGTGTGGATCGGCCTGCCGATCCTGGTGGGCGGCGTGCTCGTGGCCCGCGGCTTCGCGAGCGCCGAACGGGCACTGCAGTCCGTCGTCCTCGGTCACCACCTGCCGACCCCGCTGCCGAAGCGGTCACCGGCCGGAGCCGGCTGGATGCGGCGGACGGTCACCCCGCTCACCGACCCCCAGCGCTGGCTGGACTCGCTGTGGGTGCTGGTGAACTTCCTCCTCTCGCTGATCACCTTCCCCCTCGCGCTCGCCTGGGTCCTCGGCGCGATCGGGACCGTCGGCGGACCGCTCGCGACCCTGATCCTCGAGAACGTGCTGCCCGCCGACGACCGCAGCGCCTTCGCGGACCTGCTCGGCTTCACCGGGCCCCTGGCACTGACCATCGACATCACGCTCCAGGTCGTCGTAGGCCTGCTCTTCCTGCTCACCGTCGGCCCGGTGACGAGGGGCCTGGCTACTCTGCACCGCAGCGTCGGCCGCGGCCTGCTGAGCTCCCGCTACGAGGAGCAGCAGCTCCTGGTGCGCGCCGAGGAGTCGCGCGCGGCGGGCCGCTCCGCCGAGTCGAATGCCCTGCGACGGCTCGAGCGGGATCTGCACGACGGCCCCCAGCAGCGCCTGGTGCGCGCCTCGATGGATCTGGCGCGCGTCGAGGCGCTCGCCGCCAAGGACCCGGAGCGAGCGCAGCAGGTGCTGCGCGAGACCCGCGAGCAGCTCGGCTCGACCCTGGACGAGCTGCGTCGGCTCTCCCGCGGCATCGCCCCGCCGATCCTCGTGGACCGGGGGCTGCCCGCCGCGCTGCAGGAGCTCGCCGCGATCTCCCCCCTCCTCACACGGGTCGAGGTGCCCGAGCTCGATCTGCCCGAGCACGTCGAGATCGGCCTCTACTACGTCGCCTCCGAAGCCCTGACCAATGCCGCCAAGCACTCCGGCGCCACCGAGGTCGTGGTGGAGGTGGCGCGGATCGGGGAGGATGTGCGCGTGAGGATCCAGGACGACGGACGCGGCGGGGCCGAGCTCCGCATCGGCGGCGGGCTCGCCGGGCTCGCTGGGCGGGTCGCCTCGCTCGAAGGCCGCCTCGACGTCCGGTCGCCCGCCGGGCACGGCACCCGGATCGAGGCGGTGATCCCGTGCGGGTCCTGATCGCCGACGACTCCGCGCTGCTGCGCGAGGGGCTGCGCCTCCTGCTCGAGGAGGCCGACCACGAGGTGGTGGGCACCGCCGCGACCGGCACCGAACTGGTCGTGAAGGCGCTGGACCTGCGGCCGGACCTGGTCATCTCCGACATCCGGATGCCGCCGTCGCACAGCGACGAGGGGCTGCGGGCCGCGCAGGAGATCCGTGCCAGCTGGCCCGAGGCGCCGATCGTGCTGCTCAGCCAGTACGTCGTGGTCGGCTACGCGACGGAGCTGATCGAGTCCGGGGAGCGGGCGACCGGCTACTTGCTCAAGGATCGCGTGTTCGACCTGCGCGGCTTCCTCGAGTCGATCGAGCGGGTCGCCGCGGGCGGTGTCGCGATCGATCCCGACGTGGTGGCCCAGGTGCTCGCCTCCCGGCGGCGCACCCCGCTCGACGACCTCACCCCGCGCGAGCGGGAGGTGCTCGAGCTGATGGGCGAGGGGCTCACGAACGCCGGCATCTCGCAGCGTCTGTTCCTCAGCACCGGGGCGGTCGAGAAGCACACCCAGCGCCTCTTCGCGAAGCCCGGGCTGAGCGAGGACTCCGGGGTGCACCGCCGCGTGACCGCGGTGCTGACGCTCCTGGGGCGGTGAGGACCGGGCCCGACGCCGGGCTCAGCGCAGCTTGCGCGCCAGCGTCGTGATGACGTGCCAGTGCTTGCGGTCCTCGAGGAAGCGGCCGTCCTCGTCGCGGATCGAGCGGTCGATCACCTGGAAGTCGCGGAACATCTCGTCGACCTGCTCGAGTGGGAGGGTCGCGATGTCCGGTCGGTCCGCCCAGGTGTCATTGACGCCGAAGACGTCCACCGCCATCACCCCGCCGCGGGGCAGGGCGTCCACGAGGCGCTGCCAGGTGACCGCGAGCGCCTCGGGTCCCAGCAGGGACAGCGTGTACGTCGAGTAGACGATCTGCGCGGCGGGGAACTCCTCGACCTCGGCGATGTCCCCGTGGTGGAAGCGCACCGAGCCGGACATCCGCTCGTTCTCGACGAGCCGGGCGGCGAGGGTGTCATCGGTGTCGTAGGCGTGCACGGTCCAGCCGTGCCGCGCGAACTGCAGGGAGTCGGCACCGGCACCGGCACCGAGGTCCAGCACCACCCCGGGATGGCGCTGGCCGCCCGCGGCCGCGATCGCTTTCGAGACCAGGCGGCGCGCAGGACGACCCGCCGCGTGGGCGTTCAGCGCCGCCCAGTCCACCTTCTGCGCCGTATCCATGCCTGCCAGGCTGTCCCACCGTGATTCCTTATTCAACTTCTCGTGACCCAGGACGCCCCGTTTTCGTCATAGGCGAACACAACCCGTCGCGAACCCCCATCGCACGGCTTCCCGACATCGGGTCGGACGGCGCCGCCTACTATGACTGCCATGCCTGACGCTCCTGCGCGGATCGCCGCGATCTCCCTGCACACCTCGCCGCTCGAGGAGCCCGGCGGCGCGGACGCCGGCGGCATGAACGTGGTGGTCCTCGAGCAGTCCCTCGCCCTCGCGCGGCGGGGCCACGCGGTCGACCTGTTCACCCGCCGCCGCGATCCCGACGCCCCGGCCGTCGTCGAGGTGGCCGCGGGGGTGCGGTTGCACCATCTCGACGCCGGCCCCGCCGCCCCGCTCGCGAAGAGCGCGATGGAGCAGGCGATCCCCCCGTTCCGCGAGGCGCTGCAGGCGGCGCTCCGCGCCGGCGGCCATGACCTCGTCCACTCCCACCACTGGTTCAGCGGGGTGGCCGCCCTGCCGGTGGCGCAGGAGCTGGGGCTCCCGCACCTGCAGTCCTTCCACTCGGTCGCCGCGCCCGACGGCTCAACGACCCTCGACGCCGGGGAACCGGCGGAGTCTGCGGGCCGCATCCCCGGGGAGCGTCTCACCGCCGCCGCCTCGGACCTCGTGGTCGCGGTCTCCGAGGCCGAGGCGCGCACGGTCGCCGAGCGCTACGGCGTGCCCGGGGAGCGGCTCAGCGTGGTCCGCCCGGGCGTCGACGTCGAGCGTTTCCGGCCCTGCCCCGATCTGTCCTCCCGGCGCGAGCGGCCGACGCTGCTGTTCACGGCGCGGCTCCAGCCGCTCAAGGCCCCCGATCTGGCGCTCGAGGTGCTCGCCCGCCTCGACCCGGCCCTCGACGCCCGGCTGCTGCTGGCCGGTGGGGTCTCGGAGGACTTCCGCGACTACCGCGACGAGCTCGAGCGCCTCGCCGCGGATCTGGGGATCGCCGATCGCGTCGAGTTCGTCGGCTCGCTGGACCGCGACCGGCTCGCCGAGTCGATGCGCTGCGCGGGCGCCCTGCTGCTGACCAGCTGGTCCGAGACCTTCGGCCTCGTCGCGCTCGAGGCGCAGGCCTCGGGCACCCCGGTGCTCGCCTGGTCCTGCGCCGGTGGCGTCAAGGAGGCGGTGGGGCCGGGCGGTGTGGTCCTCGAGTCCCGCGACCCCGACGTCTGGGCGGAGTCCGTGGAGACCCTGCTCGGTGACGCCGAGGGGTACGAGCGCGCCGTCGCCGCCTCCCGCGAGTTCGCGGCGACCCGCACCTGGGATGCCGCGGCCGCCCAGCTCTCCGCCCTGTACCAGGGGCTCGTGCGCCCGGAGGGGACGGCATGAGCACCGATCCCTGGGCGCTGCTGGACGCTGCGCGCACGGTGCTGGTCGTCCACGCCCACCCCGATGACGAGACCCTGTCCACCGGGGCGCTGCTCGCCGACCTCGCCGCCCGCGGCACGCGCGTGGTGCTGCTGACCGCGACCCGCGGCGAGGAGGGCGAGATCGTGCCCGGCGCCGTCGACCCCGCCGATCCGCGTCCCCTCGCCGAGATCCGGGACGACGAGATCGCCGCGGCGACCTCCGCCCTCGGCATCCCCGAGCGGCACCAGCTCGGCACCGCCCCGGCCCTCGCCGCGGGGGCCGCCCCGCGGATCTACCGCGATTCGGGGATGCGCTGGATCCGGGAGGGCCTCGCGGGCCCGGCCGTGAGCTCCGGGGAGGACGCCTTCACCCGACGCCCCGAGGAGGACGCCGTCGCGGACCTCCTCGCCCTCCTCGACCACGTACGACCCGAGGTCGTGATCGGCTACGACGACGACGGCACCTACGGGCACCCCGATCACGTGCACGCCCACCGGGTGACCGCGGCCGCCTGCGCGCGAGCGGGGCTGCCGATGCTCGAGATCGCGAGCGGCGAGGAGCCGTCCGCGGCCGACGAGGGAGCCGCCGGCTTCTCCTGGAGGGAGCACCCCGGGGTCGCCGCGTCGGTGCGCCGTGCGGCGGAGGCCTATCGCACGCAGTTCACCGTCCTCGGGGAGGACCCGTCGGGCGACGGCACGCTGCGGATCCGTCACGTCGGCGGCCAGGACGACGCGGTGCGGATGCTCACCGGCCTGCGCGTGCGCTGCTGACCGCCGCGACCAGGTCCACCGCGCCCACCGCGCCGCTCAGAGGGTGACGTCGAGGAGCGTCGGCAGGTGATCCGAGGCGCCGGCGAGGCGCTCGGCGGGGACCCGGGTCGTGGCCGTCACGGCGCGCGCCGCGCGCACCCGCACGTCCGGCGTGGTGAGCACCGCGTCGATTCGACGCTGCGGACGGGCCGCCGGGAAGGTCCACTCGCTCTGCGCGGCGGGGTCGTGCAGCAGCGGCTCCAGCAGCGTGCGCGCCGCGCCGTCGGCCGTCTCGTTGAGATCGCCGCCGATGATCACCGGAGCGCCCGCCCCGCGCACCAGAGCCGCGACGTGCTCGGCGTGGGCGAGGCGGTTGTCCTGCTGCAGCGCGAAGTGGATCGAGGAGACCACGACCGCTCCGCCGCCCGGCACGGACAGCCGTACCGCTGCGACACCGCGCGGGTAGGTCGAGTTCAGGTCCGAGAGGGTCTGCGCGACGGGATGGGCGCCCCGCCGGATCACCTGGGCGGCGACGGCGTCGGTGGCGAGGATCGCGAGACCCCGGCCCCCACCCCCGCCCACCAGGATCCGCCGGTCCAGTCGGCGGGCGAGCCACTGCAGGCGCAGGGTCGGCAGCACGAAGCGCGGGGCCTCCTGCACGAGCAGCACGTCGGGCGCGAGATCCTCGACGGCCTCGATCAGGGCCACGAGGTCCCCGCGCAGCTCCCAGAGGTTCCAGGCCATGATCCGCAGGTCCCAGCCGTGGCCGGTCATCGCGCCCGCCCCTCGCCGCTTGCCGGCGCTGACTCGGGGGCGACCATCGGGGCGATCACCCGCTCGACGAGGCCCTCGAGCTCGTCGACCTCGTACCCGGGCCAGCCGAAGAGCACCCGGCGCCACTCGGGCGGGACCGCCTTGTCGCCGAGGGCCGCCCCCACCAGGGAGCCGGTGATGCAGGTGACGGTGTCGGTGTCGTAGCCGGCGCGGGCCGCCGCGTCGAGCGCGCGCACGAGCATCTCGCGCTGGGCGAACTTCCCCTCGGGGATGGGACCGGCAAGGGTGATCGCCGACCACGCCGCCTGGAAGGCGCCGACCACCCAGCCGTTGCGGCGGAAGTGCGCCGGATGCGCGCGCTCGGCCTCCTCGATCCGCTCCGCCCAGAGCTGTCGGCGCTCCTCGGGCAGCTGCGGGAGGGCGACGCGCACGTCGAGCTCGCCGGTGAGGATCGCGTGTCGCACGGCGAAGCCCCACAGCAGGCACGCCTCGAGGGTGTCCTCGTGCACATGTGTGAGACGACACACGAACTCGATCGCCTCGGCGAGGTCCTCGTCCGGGGAGAGCAGGTAGGGCAGCACGCTCGCGTGCACGCGCATGAGCGAGCCGTTGCCAGCGTTCGCGGGGAGGTCCTCGTGGGCGGCCTGCGCCGCGGCCCGGAAGTCGGCGGCACGGGGCGCGTAGTGGCCCGCGGCTCGTGCGTGGTCCGCGGCACGGCGCACGACGGTCGAGGTCAGGGTGCCGATGTCGGGGGTTCCGAGCGACCAGGAGTACCACTCCCGGGCGATGTGGTCCTGGGCGGACTCGACCCGCAGGTCGTGGCCGTCCGAGGCGGCGGCGGCGGCCTCCAGGACCACGATCGCCATCGAGGTGTCGTCGGTCCACTCCCCCGGTTGCCAGCCGAGGATGCCGCCGCCGATCATGTCGATGTCCTCCGAGTCCAGCACCGGGGCCTGGAACTCGTAGGGCGCTCCGAGGGCGTCGCCGGTCGCCGCGGCGACCACCGTCCCGACGGCGCGCCGACGCTGTCGGGGGTCGAGCCCGCTGCTGTCGGTCCTGGCTGCATCGGTTCTCACGAGCCACATCGTTCCACACCTCTCCCGCGCTTCCTGGGGTGATGCCTGATCCCGGTACCCTGGAGGGGATATCGAAGGAGCTCCATGACCGAGACCCCCGACGCCCTCGGGACCCCCGCGTCGGCCCCCGCCGCCGACCCGCACTGCGACGACCCCCACGACCACACCGGTCACGACCATCCGCCCACCGGCGCGGACCTCGTGCGGGACCTCGTCCGCGGCCTGTCGATCCAGGCTCTGCTGATCCCCTTCCTCGGCGTCCTGCTGCTGCTCGCGATCCTGCCCTTCGCGCCCACCAGCCCGGTGACCCTGCTCATCGGCATCCTGCTGGGCGCCGCGCATCTCGCCTCGCTCGTCGCGACCAGCCTTTTCGTCGCCCGCACCCGCCGCCAGCTGGCCGTGAACCCCGGTCTGCTCGCGGTGCGCAGCGCCGTCGAGGAGCTGCTGCGCGTCGCCGCGGTCCTCCTCGCCCTCGTGCTGTGGCCCGGGGACTTCCGCGCCGAGCTCGGCATCTGGATCGGGGCCGGCGCGGCGCTGGTGTGGCTCGCCCTCGCCACCGTGCAGACGGTCACCACACGGCGCCGCATCGCGCGACCCTCGGAGTGGTCCACGGAGGCGGTCGGGACCCTGCTCGCGCAGCGCGTCGGCGCCCGCTCGACCGTGATCATGCGCCTGCTGGACGTGCTCGGTGTGGTGCTCTTCCAGGTCAGTGCGACCGTGCTGGTGATCCTCTCCCCCGTGCTCGTGATCGGCACCGCCGTGCTGTCGGTCGGCTCCGGCCTGTCGACCCTCGTGCTGCAGCGCCGCCCGCCCGCCGAGCGCGCCCGCACCCCGTGGGCCTACGTCCCCCTCGCGATCGGCGTGCTCACCCTCGCCCTCGCCGCCCTGGGCCTCGCCCCGATGTGACCCCTCCGCGGCGGGGAAGGGCGTGTCTGTCCTCCCTTTTTTTTCCCCCAAACCTCCGGGGACACCACCGGCCCCTTCACTGCCTGGGCCCTCGCCAAAGGGCGCCCCCTCCAGGGCGGGCCCGGCCGGGCCCGCCGCACCGTTTCCCGCCCCGAACCTCCAGGAGCCGATGATGACCTCTGCGACGCCGCCCGTGAACTCCATGGACTCCGCTGACCCCGCAGTCCCTGCTCCCTCCGGCCTCGACCTGTCCTCGGTCGACACCGGCATCCGGGTCCAGGACGACCTGTTCGGCCATGTCAACGGCGGCTGGCTGGCGCGCCACGAGATCCCGGCCGACCGCTCGACCGACGGCGCCTTCCACGCGCTGCGGGACCTCTCCGAGGAGCGGGTGCGGGAGATCGTGGAGGAGGCGGCGGACGCCCTGGACCCCGCGGCCCCCGTCACCACCGACGCCCAGCGGATCGGCGCGATCTACCGCCTCTTCATGGACACCGAGGCGATCGAGGCGGCGGGTCTCGGCGGGCTGACCGCCCTGCTCGACTCCATCGGCGGGGCGGCGGACCTCCCCGCGATCGTGCGCACCATGGCCGCCCCCGATGCCGGGACCAGCGCGCTGCTCGCCTACGTGTGGACCGATGACCACGATCCCAGTCGCTACCAGGTGCGCCTGCACCAGGGCGGTCTGGGCCTGCCCGATGAGTCGTACTACCGCGAGGAGCACTACGCGGAGATCCGCGAGGCCTACCGCGGTCATCTGGCGAACCTCGCCCGGCTCGCGGAGCTGCCGGGGCGGCCCGGCCTCGTCGAGGGCGATGCCGAGGCCCTCGCGGACGCCGTCTGGGGGCTCGAGACCCGGCTCGCCGCCTGCCACGTCGACGTGGTGCGCCTGCGCGACCGGGAGAAGTCCGCGAACCCGATGGACGCCGCCGCCCGGACCGAGCTCGCCCCCGCCTTCCCCTGGGACGCCTATCTCGAGGGGACCGGAGCGCCGGCGAGCGCCGTCGAGGTCGTGAACGTCGGCCAGCCCGAGTACGTCGCCGCCGCGGCCGAGCTGCTGGCCGGGGAGGATCTCGCGGTGCTGCGCAGCTGGCTCGCGCTGCACGCCGTCTCCTCCTACGCCCCCTACCTGCCCGCCGCCCTGGTCGACGAGGACTTCACCTTCTCCGGCACGGTGCTCTCGGGCGCGCAGGAGCTGCGGGAGCGGTGGAAGCGGGGCGTGGGCCTCGTCGAGGGCGCGGTGGGCTTCGCCGTGGGACGCGAGTACGTCGAACGGCACTTCCCGCCCGCGCACAAGGAGCGCATGGAGCAGCTCGTCGAGGCGCTCCTGGACGCGTACCGCCGCTCGATCTCGACCCTGGACTGGATGACCCCGGCGACCCGCGAGCGGGCCCTCGAGAAGCTCTCCGCCTTTACCACCAAGATCGGCTACCCCGAGGTGTGGCGGGACTACTCCGGTCTCGAGATCGTCCCCGGCGACCTGGTCGGCACAGTCCGCGCGGTGCGCCGGTTCGACGCCGAGTTCGACTTCGCGAAGCTCTCCGGTCCCGTCGACCCCACCGAGTGGCACATGACCCCGCAGACGGTCAACGCGTACTACAACCCGGGGGCGAACGAGATCGTCTTCCCCGCGGCGATCCTGCAGCCGCCCTTCTTCGACGCCGAGGCCGACGACGCGGTGAACTTCGGCGGGATCGGCGCCGTGATCGGCCACGAGGTGGGTCACGGCTTCGACGACCAGGGCTCGAAGTACGACGGCACGGGCGCGCTGGTCTCCTGGTGGACCGAGGAGGACCGCGAGGCCTTCGAGGCCCGTGCCGCCCGCCTCATCGCCCAGTACGACGGCCTCTCCCCGCGCGATCTGGACGACTCCCGCACCGTCAACGGCGGGCTGACCATCGGGGAGAACATCGGCGACCTCGGCGGCCTCACCATCGCCGTGGCCGCCTATCTCGCGACCCGCCCGGAGGAGGAGGCGGCGGCCGAGCTCGACGGGTTCACGGGTCTGCAGCGGCTCTTCCTGTCCTGGGCGACGGTGTGGCGCGGCAAGAGCCGGGAGCAGGAGGCGATCCGCCGCCTCGCGATCGACCCGCACGCCCCCATGGAGTTCCGCTGCAACACGGTCGCCTCGCACCTGGACGCCTTCCACGAGGCCTTCGGCACCGTGGCGGGCGACGGGATGTACCTCGCGCCCGAGGACCGGGTGCGGATCTGGTGAGGCCGGAGGCGCCCTTCTACGTCGGCACCACCCGCCCCTCCTCGGTGGGCTGGACCCGCATCGCCCTGACCCTGGTCGCCGGGGTCGTGGCGGTCGTGCTCGTCGCCGGCCAGCTGCCGATGCCGGTGGCCGTCGCCGCCGGCGCCGTCTTCGCGCTGCTGGCCCTGTGGACCTGGATGGGCCAGTGGACGCGCTTCATCGTCGACGGCCACGGCGTGACCGTGAGCCTCGGCGGGTTCCTGCCGCGCGCCCCGTGGCCGCTGGCCGACTTCCGCACCGTGCAGCTGCGGGAGGTCCCGTCCTCGAGCGTCGGGGTCACCGTCGGCGGCTTCGGCTGGCGACGCGGCCGCGCGATGGCCGCGACCCCCGAGCAGGTGCGCCCCGTCGGCAAGTTGAAGGTGTACACCCTCGGGGAGGTGCAGGCGCGGTACCGGCTGCTGGTGACCCGCTCGGGCACCCAGGTGGAGATCATCTCTCGCGAGGGCGATCACTACCTCCTCTCCCCCGTCGACGTGGAGGCCACCGCCGCGGCGATCGAGCAGGCGATCCGCGCGCGGCGCTGAGCACCCCCGGCTCGCGGTAGACTGCCCGTCGGTCATCCACTGACAGGGGAGCACCACCGGGGTGCTGAGAGTGCGCGCAGGCGCAGACCCTCGAACCTGATCCGGGTCACACCGGCGGAGGGAGTCGGGATTTCCGTGCGGGACCCCGCGTCCCGCACGCCCCTTCCGGGATCGGAAGGAGACGTGATGAACCGTTATCGCACCATCGACCTGCTGGTCACCGTCCTGATCGGCGCGGCCTTCGGGGTCGCGTTCATCGGCTACGGACTGCTGTACTCGTTGATCGACCCCCTCACCTCGGCGTTCGCGCCGGCGCAGGGGCTGCTCGCGGGGATCTGGCTGCTGCCGGCCGTGCTCGCGGGGCTCATCGTCCGCAAGCCGGGTGCGGCGCTGCTCGCCGAGATGGTCGCCGCGGTGCTGTCCATGCTGCTGGGCTCCCAGTGGGGCTGGGGCACGGCCATCTCGGGCCTCGTGCAGGGAGGCGGCGTGGAGCTGGCCTTCCTGCTCGTCGGGTACCGCCGCTTCACGCTCCCCGTGGCGATGCTCGGCGGCGTGCTCGGCGCGGCTCTCGAATGGGGCTGGGAGAAGCTCGTCTACTACCAGGAGATGAGCTGGTCGTTCTCGCTGATCATGCTCGGCTTCTTCCTGATCTCGGGGGCGCTGCTCGCCGGGGCGCTCGGCTGGGTCGCGACCCGCGCCCTCGTCGCCACCGGTGCCGTGGACTCCCTCGCCGCGGGTCGGGAGCACGCCCGCCGGCCCGCCGCGGCGCCGACGAGATGATGACGCCATGACGACCGCTCGCCCCGCCGTCGTCCTCGGGGCCGAGGAGGGCGCCGCGCCGGAGGAGCTCGTGCTGCGCGAGCTCCGCTGGCGACCGTGGACCCGGCCCGACCCGACGCTCGACGGCCTGACCCTGCGGATCCCCGCCGGGCAGCGGGTCCTCCTCGCGGGGCCGAGCGGGAGCGGCAAGTCGACGGTGCTGCGAGCCCTCGCCGGCCTCCTCGACCCGGAGGACGGCGAGCTCGCCGGCACCGCCCCCGGGCCCGCCGAGCGCGCCGGGCAGCGGGGGCTGCTGCTGCAGAACCCGTCGCAGGCGATGGTCGGCGCGACCGTCACCCGCGATGCCGCGTTCGGTCCCGAGAACGCGGCCCTGCCCCGGCAGGAGATCCACGAGCGGGTCGCCGCGGCGCTCGAGGCCGCCCGCGTGGACGTCGAGGCGGGGCGCCCGCCCCTGGACTGCTCGGGCGGGCAGCAGCAGCGGATCGCGCTCGCCGGGGCGCTCGCCCTGCACCCGGGGGCGCTGCTGCTCGACGAGCCGACGAGCATGCTGGACCCGGCGACCGCCGCCGCGGTGCGGGACGAGATCCTGCGCGCCGCCGACGGCCGGACCCTCGTCGTCGCCGATCACGACGTCGCCGCCTGGGCGGACCGGGTGGATCGCCTCGTCGTCCTCGGGGCGCAGGGCCGGATCCTCGCCGACGGCTCCCCCGCCGCCGTTCTCGCCACGCACCACGAGGTGCTCGAGGCGGCGGGCGTGCTGCCGCGCGCCGAGGTCCCGCCGCCGTCGGCGCGTCCGCCCGCGGGATCCCCGGATCCCGCCGACGGGTCGGCCACCGCCGGGACCCGGCCCGGGGTGTCCCGCGGCGAGGTCGTCGCGGCGCTGCGCGGGGTGCGGGTCCCCGCGCGGGGCCTGCGCACCCCCGTCGACCTCGTCGCCCGGTCGGGCGAGCTGACCGTGCTGACCGGAGTGAGCGGCGCGGGGAAGTCGACCCTGTTGGACCTGCTCCTCGATCCCTCCCGCGCTCCAAGCACCGCCCCGACGCGTCGCGCGCCCGACGAGCCCGACGCTCTGGGCGCCGTCGACCGGCCCGGACCGGGCGGCATCGCGGCCGTCCCCCAGGACCCGTCGCTCGGGGTCGTGGCCGCGACGGTGCGGGAGGAGCTGACCGCGTCCCCGTTCGCGGATCCGGAGCGGGCGGGCGAGCTGCTGCGCCTCGCCGATCTCGCGCCGCTCGCCGACGTGCATCCGCACCGGCTCTCCGGCGGGGAGCAGCGGCGGCTCGCCCTCGCCGCCGCCCTCGCCCAGCGGCCCCGGCTGCTCGTGCTCGACGAGCCGACCGTCGGCCTCGACGCGGGCCGCTCCCGCGCCGTGCTCGCCCTGCTGCACCATGCGGCGGACGAGGGCTGCGCCGTGCTCGCCGCGACGCATGACCCGGCACTCGTCGCGGCGGCCGACGCGCGCGTCCACCTGCCCGCCCCGTCGGCGCCCGCCCGTCCGCCCGCGCCGCGGCGCGTCCCCGCCGACGCCCTGAACCCGCTGACCCTGTGCCTGATCGGGATCCTCGCCGCGATCGGGTCGTTCGCCGTGAGCACCTGGCAGGGCGGCCTCCTCGCCCTGCTGCCGCTCGTGGTGCTCGCCCCGCTCACGGTGCGCAGCCTCCGCGGCGGTCTCCTGCGCCTCGTGCCGGTGCTGCTCGCCGCCGCGGGACTCGCCTGGACCACGGCCCTGCTGGGCGAGGCGGCCGCACTCTCCGCGGAGGGCTGGCGGCGGGGCCTCGCCGAGGCGCTGCGGCTGACGACGTTCGTCGCGCCGGGGGTGCTCGCGCTCGGCAGCGTGGATCCGAGCGCGCTCGGCGACGCCCTAGGCGGTCGGCTGCGCTGGCCCGGCCGTCCGGTCGCGGCCGCCGTCGCGGCGCTCGTGCGGGTCGGTCATCTGCAGCGGCAGTGGCACCTGATCGTCCGCACGCGGATCCTGCGGGGCCTCGGCACCGCCCGCTCGCCGCGACTGCTCGCCGGGGCGACGCTGTCGCTGCTGGTCGACACCCTGCGCGGCGCCGAGCAGCAGGCGCTCGCGATGGATGCCCGCGGCTTCGCGACGGCCCGGCACCGCACCTGGTCGGTGCCGAGCCCGTTGGGCCGCGCCGACCTGCTGGGCCTGCTCCTCGCCGTGTGGCTGCTCGTCTGGCCGGCCGCGGCGGAGCTGCTGGTGCGCTGAGCGGACGCGCATGACAGACCGCAGGGCCGTAGCCTGGGGCGATGGACGATGACACGCTGAACCCCACCCCCACCCCCGAGGACGAGGCCGTTCTCGAGCTGGCGCGCACGATGCTGGACGCCGCTCGGCAGGGCGACGCGGCGACCCTGCTGTCCCTCGTGGATCAGGGCGCTCCGGTCAACCTCCGCGACGGCGCCGGGAACTCGGCGCTGATGCTCGCCGCCTACCACGGGCACGCAGAGCTCGTCGCCGAGCTGGCGGCGCGCGGGGCGGATGTCGACCTGCTGAACGACCGCGGCCAGTCCCCGCTCGCGGGCGCCGCGTTCAAGGGCGATGCGGCCGTGGCGCGGGCGCTGCTCGCGGCCGGCGCGGATCCGAGCCTCGGCACGCCCGATGCGCGCGAGACTGCCCGCTACTTCGAGCGCGCCGAGATCGTCGCGCTGCTCGATGAGGCGGGCGGCCCGGACGCCGCCTGACGCTCTGCCCCCCGGTCAGTCCTGCGGGTGGCGGTACACCATCGGCACGTGCTCGATCCCGGCCTCGAGGAACATCTCGCCGGCCTTCTCGTAGCCCATCCCCAGGTACCACCGCTCGAGATACGCCTGCGCGTCGATGTGCACCTCGGCGCGCGGGTCGAGCTCGTGGGTGACGTCGAGGGCGGCGCGCATGATGCGGCCGCCGAACCCGTCGCGGCGGTTCGCGGCGCGCACCGCGAGGCGGCCGATGCGCAACGTGCCGTCGGCCTCGCGCATGATGCGGATGTGCGCGGCGGGCTCTCGCTCGAGGCCGGCTGCCTCGGCCTCCGGGCCGGGCACCTCGATCCACAACAGGATCGTCGTGGGCTCGAGGTCGCGGCCGTCGAGGTCGGGATCGGTGGCGCCCTGCTCGATCGAGAAGACGTCCTGGCGGAGCTTCGCGAGGAGGTAGAGCGTGCGGGGGTCGATCTCGCGGACGGGGGCGCGGCGCAGCACCGCTCCGGTCGCGGGATCGGCGGCGGAGGCCGCGGGATGGATCACGGGATCGGACATGCCGCTCACTGTACTGAGCGGTCACCGCCCGCAGCGGTCTCGACCCGGGTGATCATCTCCTCCATCGCCCGCCGCCAGGCCGCGACCATCGCGGGGCCGCCATGCCCTTCCTCCTCGACGACCTCGAGACGGGAGGCGGGCCAGGCGCGGTGCAGCTCCCAGGCGGTGCGCAGCGGTCCCGAGACGTCGCGACGCCCGTGGATCAGCACGGCCGGGAGGTGCGCGATGCGGGGCATCCCGCCGAGCAGCCCGGAGCCGGGCTCGGCCCCCCAGGGCACGGCGTGATCGGCGACGAAGCCGTCATGGGCCCAGTAGTGGGCGACCAGCCGCGCGAAGCCCCGGGCCTGCTCGGTGACGGACTGGTCGGCGGGGACCGAGTGCGAGCGCACGGTGGCGCCGGTGCCGATGCGGATGTGCTCGTCCTCCCAGGCGGTCCAGGCCCGCACCGCCTCGTCGACGAGGGCGGGATCCGCGGCGGTGAGCATCTGCCGGTAGGCCTCGATCAGCCGCAGCGGCCCGCCGCGCCGATAGGCGGTGCGGTGCTCGGCGAGGTCGGCCAGCTCGTCCCAGACCTCGGGGTGGATCGCCCCGACCTGCTCGGTGATCCAGTCGACCTCGGCGCGGGAGGTGCTGGTCACCGCCATCAGCACGATGCCGAGCACCCGGTCGGGGTGGCTCTGGGCGTAGGCGAGCGCGAGGGTCGACCCCCAGGAGACGCCCTGGAGGATCCACGCCTCGATCCCGAGGTGCTCGCGCAGCGCCTCGAGGTCGGCGATCAGGTGACCGGTGGTCTGGGCGCCGAGGTCCACGGCCCCGGGGGCTCCGGCGGGCGGAGTGCTCTCGCCCGCGCCGCGCTGCGAGAGGCCGACGAGGCGGATGCGCTCGGCGGGGACGTTGCGCCGGTAGCCGGGCGTGAGCCGCCCGCCCGGGCCACCGTGGAGGTACAGGGCGGGGACCCCGCCCTCGCTGCCGGAGGTCTCGACGGCGATCTCGTGGCCCTCGCCGACGGCGAGCCGGCCGGTGCCGAGCAGCGGGGCAGGGTCAGGCTGGGGGATCACGGCGCAGCGAGCGCCCAGGGCGCGGCGGGATGCTGCCGGGTCCACGGGGCGCGACGGCTGCGCATCCCCTGGCAGCGGGGGCACCAGTACACGGTGCGGCCCGCCATCGCGGCGCTCCGGATGACGGTGGAGCAGACCCGGCAGGGCAGGGTCTGCCGGTGGTAGACGTAGAAGGACTGCTCGCGCGGGATGACGTCCGGGTCCTCGTCCCCGTTCTGCCGGGTGCGCCGACGGGGCTCGAGGATCTGCGCCTCGATCTCGCGGTGCTCCGGCTGCGTGGTGACGATGCGACCGGTCCGCGCGCCGTAGGCGATCAGCGGCACCAGGTCCTCCCAGAGCCCCTCGACCAGACCGCGGCCGAGCTCCCGGCCGGGCACCCAGGGGTCGAGCCGGGCGCGCCACAGCAGCTCGGCGCGGTAGATGTTGCCGATCCCGGCCACCACCGACTGGTCCATCAGTTGGGTGCCGATCGCGGTGCGGGAGCGCAGTACCCGGTCCACGAAGCGGCCCGGGTCCGCGTCCGTCCGGAGCGGGTCCGGCCCGAGCCGCTCGAGGAGCGCGGTGCGCTGCGCGGCGTCGTAGATCTCGCACGCGGTCGGCCCGGTGAGGTCGGCGAGCCCGTGCTCGCCCACCAGGCGCAGGCGCACCGTCTCGCGCGGCACGAGGCGGCGCCACGAATCGTCGGCCGCCCCATCCGCCGCCCCGTCCGCCGAGCCGTCGGCCGAGCCGTCTGCCGCGAGTGCCTCCTCCCGTTCGCCGATCCGCAGCCGCGGGGCGCCGATCGCGTGGGCCGTGGCGAAGCCGGGGTCCCCGGCGAAGGTCCACGAGCCGTACAGGCCCAGATGGACGTGCACGATCCGGATGACGGCGTCGCCGAGGGGCACGTCGGCCGTCGGCGCGAGATGGAGCAGCAGGTGCTTGCCGGCCGCCTCGGCCTCGAGCAGGGTCCAGCCCGAGAGCGCCGCCGCCTCCGGGAAGCGCCCCTGCGGGCTGGACGCCAGCACGCGGCGCCCGCCGAAGCCGCGGCGCAGCGCTGCGGCGAGCCGATGGACGGTGTGTCCCTCGGGCATCAGGCGCCGGGCGCCTCGTACCCGCCGGTCCGCTCGTAGCGCGCCATCAGCTCGATGCGCCGCTGGTGGCGCTCCTCGCCGGAGAACGGCTCGGCGAGGAAGACGTCGATGAGGTGCTCGAGCTCCTCCTCGTCGTGCTGGCGGGCGCCCACCGAGATGACGTTGGCGTCGTTGTGCTGCCGGGCGAGACGCGCCGTGTCCTCATTCCACACGAGGGCCGCGCGCACCCCGGCGACCTTGTTCGCAGCGATCTGCTCGCCGTTGCCCGAGCCGCCGATGACGATGCCGAGCGCCGACGGGTCCGCGACGACGGCCTCGCCGACGGCGGTGCAGAAGGGCGGGTAGTCGTCGAGGGCGTCGTACTCGTGGGCACCGTGGTCGGTGACTTCGTGGCCCTTGTTCTGCAGGTTGGCGACGAGGCGGTTCTTGAGCTCGAAGCCGGCGTGGTCGGTGCCGATGTGCACGCGCATGGGGTGGGGGTTCCTTCGGGAGCGGGGTCGGAGAAGTCGCGGGGCGGAGCGGGAGCGGGCTGGAACGGCCGGTCGGGGCCGGCCGGCCCGCTCGGCTCAGGAGAGGTCGATGCCGCCGGTGCGCTGGCGCTTGAGCTCGTAGAAGCCCGACAGCTCGGACATGGTCGCGAGCGCGTCCAGCAGGCGGCCGGCGTCTTCGCCCTTCGGAGCCGGGGAGAGGACCGGTCCGAAGTAGGCGGTGCCCTCGCCGAAGGAGATCACCGGCGTGCCCACGTCGTTGCCGACGCGGGAGATCGCGTCCTGGTGGGAGGCGCGCAGCGCCTGATCGGTCTCGTCGCCGGGGACGTCCTCGTAGACGTCGATCAGCGAGGCGGGCAGCTCGGCGGCCGCGAGAGCCTCGACGGCGACGGCGCGACGATCCTTGTTCCCGCCCACGTGATAGCGCTCGCCCCAGGCGGTGTACCAGCGGGAGAAGGCCTCGGCGCCCTCGGTGCGGCGGATCTCGATCGCGAGGCGCGCGGCGCCGATGGTCTGGTTGGTGGAGGCGCGGTAGTCGGGATCGAGGTCGTTGCCCTCGTTGAGCACGTAGAGGGACATGACGGAGAACAACGGCTCCACCTCGCGGACCTGGGCGGCGTGCTGCAGCCAGCGGCTGGTCATCCAGGCGAAGGGGCAGGCGGGATCGACGAACAGCTCGACACGGCGGGCGGTCATTTCGGCTCCTCGGGTTCGGGGGTGATGCGCTCCATTCTGTCATCGCGCAAATCCCGTTGCGCCGGTCCGTCCGCCGGGGTTGGATTCTCTGGTGTCCTCCGCTTCCCCCGCCTCCGCGCCCTCCCGCTCCGACGCCCCCTCGGTGATGCGGTCGATCGTGCGCGGTCACCGTCGCCGGATCCCCGGCATCATGGCCGTCTCCTTCTTCGTCGAGGGCGTCGACATGCTGGTCCCCGTGCTGGTGGGCCTGATCATCGACGCCGGCATCGTCCGGGGGAACCTGGCGCTGGTGCTGGCCGGCGCCGCGGGCATCTTCGTGCTGCGGCTGCTGAGCACCTGGGCGTGGACGATCATGTTCGCGCTCTCGCAGAAGGCGCGCATGTTCGAGCGGCACCGTCTGCGCGTCGCCGTGACCGGTGCGGTCCTGGACCCCCGGTCCCGGCCGATCCAGCGGCCCTCGGGCGAGGTGCTCTCGATCGCGACGTCCGACGCGGACAAGGCCTCGGACGTCATGGACATGCTGCCGTGGGCCTTCCCCGCGGGTGCCGTGGTGCTCGCCGCCGGTGCCTGGCTCGCGATCCTCGATCCCTGGCTCGGCGTGGCGACCCTCGTCGGGATCCTGGTGATGGTCCTCGTGATCCGGGTGATCTCGCCGATCCTCTCCGCCCGCTACGACGCCCAGCAGTCCAAGGCCGCCGACGCCGCCGCGACGGCGACCGACCTGGTGCACGGCCTGCGCGTGCTGCAGGGCCTCGGCGTGCAGTCGAGGGCCCGCGCCCAGTACCGCCGGCGTTCCCGCATCGCGCTCGACGCGGCGCTCGTCAACGCTCGCTTCTCCGGCGTCGCGGGCGGCCTGACGACCCTGGTCACCGCCGCGATGATGGCGGCCGTGGTGATCATCGCCGCCCAGCGCACGATCGCGGGCGACATGACCATCGGCACCCTGATCGCCGTCGTCGGCGTGGCCCGCAACAACATGGGCATGCTGCAGGGCCTCTCCGGCCTGCCCGTGTGGTGGGCGTCGATGTCCACCTCGGGCCGCCGCGTGCGCGACCTGCTGGCGGACCTCGGCCGCACCATCGACGACCCCGAGCTGAGCATCGACCACCTCGCCCGCGCCCGCGACGATCGCGGCGAGGCCCGCCGCGGCGAGCGCCGCGCCGGGGTGGGCGGCCTGCACCTGCGGGGCCTCCCGCTCGGCGCGGTGCCGGCTGCGGAGGGCGAGGCCGACGGGGCCGATGAGGACGGCGCCGACGTCGTGGCCGGCGTGCCGGCCACGACGAGGGTCGATCTCAACTTCCCCTACGGACGCATCGTGGCGCTCGTCCGCGCCGACAAGAGAGGGCGCCCCGTCTGTCGTGCTTGTTTCTCCGTCCCAGACGAGGCTCGATCTCACCGTCCCCGACGGCCGCATCGTGGCGCTCGCCTGCGCCGACCCGCGGGACGCCGACGCGGTGATCGCCGCCGTCGGCGGGAAGGGCGAGAGCACGGGCGTGCACCTCGGCGATCCGACGAATCCCGAGCGGTCCTCCCTCGAGGTCACCACCCGCACCCGCTTCTCGACCCGCGCGGACCTGCTGGTCGAGCCGCACGTGGTGGACCTCTTCGACGGGACCCTGCGCGAGCAGCTCGCGACCCGTCTGCCCGAGGGCAGCGAGGAGGGCTGGGAGGAGCGGGCCCTGCACGCCGCGGGCGCCGAGGACCTGCTGCGGATCCTGCCCGAGTCCTACGACACCCGCATCCTCGACCGCGGCGCGAACCTCTCCGGCGGCCAGCGCCAGCGCATCGCCCTCGCCCGGGCGGTCGCGGCCGACGCCCCGGTGCTCGTGCTCCACGACCCCACCACCGCGGTGGACGCCGTGACCGAGCAGCACATCGCCGAGGCGCTCGTCGCGGCGCGCCGGGACGAAGACCGGGCGACCCTGCTGGTCACCCGCTCACCGGCCCTCCTGCGCGCCGCCGACGAGGTGGTCTACGTGCGCGGCGGCCGCCTCGCCGCGCAGGGCGACCACCTCGACCTCATGGACCGCGACGACTACCGGGAGATGGTGCAGCGATGACCCGCTCGAGCACGCCCCCGTCGGCCCCCGCCCCGGTGGCCGATCTGACCCTGATCGACTGGGACGCCTCCCCCGAGGAGCTGCTCGCGGTCGACGCGACCGCGCGCCGTCAGCTCGACGAGCACGCCCAGATCCTGCCGATCGCCGACGTCCCCACCTCCGTGCGCCATGTCGGCGCGCGGCTGCGCCGCTTCGGCGGGATGACCGTGCTGACCCTGCTGGTGGTCATCGCGGGTGCCGCGGCCGCGGCCTGGATGCCGCGCCTGATCGGCGGGGCCGTCGACCTGGTGCAGTCCGGCGCGACGTCCGGCGACCTGTGGCGCCAGGGCGGGCTGATCATGCTCGCCGGCGTGCTGCAGGCGATCCTCGCCGCGCTCGGCTGGGCGCTCGTGTCGAGCCTCGGCCAGCGGGTCCTCGCCGGGATGCGCGAGGACGTGATCGACCGCGCCCTCGACCTGCCGGCGCAGACGATGGAGATCACCGGTATCGGCGACGCCCTCTCGCGCGTCGCCGACGACGTGGACGTCACCGCCCGCGCCGTGAACAACGTGGTGCCCAACATCATCCAGATGGGCTTCTACGTGCTCGTGACCCTGATCGGCATGGCGACCCTCTCGCCGTGGCTGCTGATCTTGGTGGTCGTCGTGGTGCCGATGTACGTCGGCGCGGGGGTCTGGTACCTGCGCCGCACGGCGCCCATCTACCGCCGCGAGCGGGTCGCGATGGGCGCCCGCGCCCAGGGCCTGCTCTCCGCGATCCACGGCATCCCGACCGTGCACGCCTACGGCATCGAGCGGCGCGAGACCCGCCACGTCGCGGTGCTCTCCGAGACCGCCGTCGTGCTCGGCATGCGCGTCATGACCCTGGTGACCAAGCTGGTCAAGGTGATGGTGTGGCCCGAGAACATCGCGATCGCCCTGGTGCTCGTGCTCGGCTACGTGATGGTCAACGTCTCGGGCGCCCCCGTGGGCCTGGTGACGGCCGCCGCGCTGTACCTGATCTCGCTGCTGTGGCCGATGATGAACCTCATCTTCAGCCTCGACGACGTGCAGTCCGCGGCCGCCTCGCTCACCCGCATGGTCGGCGTGATCGAGTCGATCGACCCCGCCGCCTCCCCCGGCGAGCAGGTCCCCTCCGACGGCTCGATCCGGCTGGAGGGCGTCTCCCACGCCTACGGCACCGACGAGGAGGGGCGCGAGCGGACCGTCCTGCATCCGATCGACCTCACGATCGCCGACGGCGAGACCGTCTCGCTCGTGGGCGCCTCGGGCGCCGGCAAGTCGACCCTCGCGGCGATCATCGCCGGGACCCTCGAGCCGCGCCACGGCCGGGTGCGCCATGGCGGGGCCGACCTCGCCCGCGCCGATCTCGAGGCGATCCGCCGCCACTCCAGCATCGTCAGCCAGGACGTGCACGTCTTCCGCGGGACCCTCGCGGAGGACCTGCGCCTGGCCCGCCCCGACGCCACCGATCAGGAGCTGCGCGCGGCGCTGCGCCTGGTCGACGCCGAGACCTGGGCCCTCGCGCTGCCGCAGGGGCTGGAGACCGAGGTGGGCGAGAAGGGCGAGCGGCTCACCGCCGAGCAGTCCCAGCAGCTGGCCCTCGCCCGGATCGTGCTCCAGGACCCCGCGGTGCTGGTGCTCGACGAGGCCACGGCCGACGAGGGCTCCTCGGGGGCGCGCACCCTCGAGCGCGCCGCCTTCGAGGTGGCGCGCGGGCGCACGACGATCATCGTCGCGCACCGCCTCTCGCAGGCGATGGTCGCCGACCGGATCCTGGTGATGGAGGGCGGCCGCGTGGTCGAGCAGGGCCCGCACCAGGAGCTGGTGGATCGCGGCGGCGTGTACGCGCGCCTGTGGGAGGCCTGGTCCGGCTGAACCGGTCCGGCTGAACCGGCCGGGCGCGAGGATCAGCGGCGGCGGCTCAGCACGAGCACGCCGGCGAGCCCGGTCCCGAGGCCGAGGACGCCGAGCACCCCGGCCCCGGCCAGCAGGGCGATCCGTCCGGCGGTCCAGTCCCCGCCGAGCGGGCCCCGGCGCGTCGCCGGCGAGGCGTCGCCGAGCTCGAGCACATCGCCCTCGGCGGCGTCCTCCGCGACCTCGCCCTCGACCTCGAGGGTGAGGATCAGGCGCACCGGCTCGGCCGCCTCGGCGGGGGCGCCCTCGGGGAGCTGCCGGCGCTGGAGCTGCACCGTGTGGGTCCCCGGGAGCCAGGCGGAGCGGATCGACTCCGTCTCCGAGCTGCGGTTGCCGAGGTCGACGGGCGCGACCATGCCGCCGCCGTGGATGGTCGCGGTGCTGTGCACGGTCCACATCCCGCCGTCCACGGCGACCAGTCCGCGGACCGCGTCGAAGACGCGCAGCCCGATGTCGGCGCTGCCCTCGGACGGCAGGGCCGTCACCTCGGTGCGCCAGCGCAGCCGCTGGCCCTCCTGCACGTCGACGGCGAGCAGCGCGGTCTCCCCCGGCTGCAGCTCGAGCACGGTCGAGCCCGGCTCGACGCGGGTCGCGGTCGCGAAGGAGCGGCCCGGCGTGATCGGCTCGGTGTCGGCGGGAGCGACGGGCGCGGCCCCGTCGTCTTCGATCTCCTCCTCGACGGCGGGGGCTCCGCCGCCGAGGCCCGCCGGCTGGATCGCGACCTGGATCTCGACGGGCAGGGGACGCTCGGCGTCCCGTGCGCCGAGGCGCTGGACGCGCAGGTACAGGGCCTCGCCGGCGCACCCGTCGGGCCCGACCTCGGCCGAGACCCGGGCGGAGGTGAGCGGGCCGTCACCGTCGAAGGTCTCCCCCGCGGTGCGCGTGCTGCCGTCGACGCAGTCCGCCCCCTGCGCGGTGACGAGGTCGACGTCGACGTCGAGCGACTCCCGCTCCTCGGGCAGGCCGTCCGCGTACGGCGGCGCGGCGATCGTCGCCGCCGCATGCACCCGCTGCCCGTCGGCGACCCCGATCCGGTAGTACTTCGCGGTGCCCACGGCGGAGTCGCCCGTCGCGCCGTCCTCGAGGACGTCGCGGACGATGCCGGGGGTGATCTCCGGGGCCTGGGCGAGCGAGGCCCCGCCCGAGACCTCCGTGCCCTCGACCCGGTAGGCGTGCTCCGGCACCTCGTCCACCGCCGCGGGGTCAGCGAGCGCCGACGGCGAGCCCAGTGTCGCGAGCAGTACGGCGAGCGCGCCGCCCAGGACGAGGCGTCCGCTCCGCGGGGGTCCTCCTGCGGGCGCGCGGCGGTCCCCACGAGGCGGCGCGGACCGGATCGGGAGGGGGAGGAGGTGCCCTAGCATGGCCCCATCATGTCCGATGTCATCGCAGGCCGCATCGAGCTGCTCGACCCCCTGGCCCGAGGCGCCTCAGGGTCGCTGTGGCGCGCGGTCGACCGTCGCTACGGCGCGATCTGCGCCGCGAAGGTGATGCGGCAGCGCGACGGCGCCGAGGTGCTGCGGTTCGTGCGCGAGCAGAGCGTCGGCACCGCGCAGGACCTGGGCCGGCACCCGCATCTGCTGCCCCCGTACACCTGGGTCGCCGAGGACGACACGATCGTGCTGGTGATGCCCCTCGTCCACGGCGGCACCCTGGCCTCGCTGACGGCGGAGCACGGCCCGCTCTCCCCCGCCCTGGTCGCGCACCTGCTGCGCCAGCTGCTCGACGCCCTCGCGGCGCTGCACGAGTCCGGTTGGGTGCATCGCGACGTGAAACCCGCGAACCTGCTCCTCGCCGCGACCGGCGCGGCCGCCCCGCACCTGCTGCTGGCCGACTTCGGCATCGCCCTGCACACCTCCGACATCCGCCTCACGGAGACGGGCCTGGTCCAGGGCACGCCCGGCTTCCAGGCCCCCGAGGCGATCGCCGGGCAGACCACCTCCACCGCGCAGGACGTCTGGGCCGCCGCGGCCTGCGCGCTCGAGGCCCTCGTCCCGTCCGCACCGCGTGAACGTCCGACGGCGGGGCAGCTGCCCGCTCGCCTCGACGCTGCGCTCGCCGGCAGTCCCGATCCGGCGGCGGGCCCGCTCGGCGCGCTGCTGCACGCCATGCTGAGCGCCGATCCGGCCGACCGCCCGAGCGCCGCGGAGGCGCGGGAGACCATCCCGCAGTTCTCGGCGCCCCCGGAGCACTGGGCGCTCACCCGCTCCGGGGCCCGGGTCACGGTGCCGGACCGGGTCGAGGGGGCCGACGGGCGCCGAGGGGTGCCGCTCGAGGGGCCGGCCTCGCTCGCGGGCCTCGCGCCGGGGCTGCACGAGCGGCTGACGGCGCGCTCGACCGCGAGCTCCGGCGCCGACTCCCCCACCGAGCTGTTCGTCCGCAGGCCCACGCCGCGGGATCCGCTCGGCTCTCCCCCGGCACTCGGTGCGGTCTCCCCGGCGGCCTCACCCGCGCCCGCGATCGGCTCGCCGTCCTCCGGTGCAGGATCGCCGGTACCTGCACCTGCACCTGCACCTGCACCTGCACCTGCGATTGGCTCTCCCGCGCCCGGCACCGGATGGTCGGCTCCGGCGCTCGGCCCGTCGGCGGCTCCCGCCGGTCCTCCGCCGTCGGCCGGGACCCCGCGGGGATCCCGCCGTGGCCTGGGCCTCGGTCTGCTGCTGCTCGCCGCCGCGCTGCTCACTTGCTCGGGCGGCCTGCTCTGGGCCGCCTTCTGACCAGGCCGCTCAGGCGCCGGGGCGAACGAGGCCGGTCTCGTAGGCGGTGACCACCAGCTGGGTGCGATCCCGCGCGCCGAGCTTGGCGAGGATCCGCGAGACGTGGCTCTTCACGGTCTGCTCGGCCATCACCAGCTCCGCGGCGATCTCCCGATTGGCGAGACCGCGCGCGACCCCGCGGAGCACCTCGAGCTCGCGCTCGGTGAGATCGGCGAGCCGCGGGGAGGTGCGCACCGCCGGCTCCGGGCGGGAGACGTAGTCCTCGATCAGGGCGCGGGTCACGCGCGGAGCGAGCAGGGACTCCCCCGCCGCCACCACCCGCACCGCGTGGACCAGCTCCTCCGGTGTGGAATCCTTGAGCAGGAAGCCGCTGGCCCCCGCGCGCAGGGCGGCGAACACGTACTCGTCGGCGTCGAAGGTGGTCAGCATGATGATCCGCGGAGGCGTGCCGGGCATGGCGAGCACCGCCCGGGTCGCGTCGAGCCCGCCGACGTGGGGCATGCGGATGTCCATGAGCACCACATCGGGCCGCGTGCGGCGCACCACCTCGGTGATCCCGGCTCCGTCCCCCGCGGTGCCCACCACGGTGATGCCGTCCTGCGCGTCCAGGAGCGCCTCGAAGCCGGCCCGGATCATCGACTGGTCGTCGACGATCAGCACGCGGAGTTCGGAGGGGGAGGCGGGGGGCATGGCGACACGGTACCGCCGGTCCCCGGGAGGGACCTGCGATGGCTCTCGTCCCTGATCGGCGGGCGCTGCGGCGCCTCGGCCACGACCTCGACCTGGTGATGACCGGGCTCGGCCTGACGCTGCTCGCCGCGATCATGCTGCTGCCCCTGGGCGCCGTCTCCGCCGCTCTCGCGGTGGTGTGGGTCGGCGTGGTGCTGCTCCCCGTCACCCTCGGGCTCGCGGCCATGATCGCCGGCTGGGACCGGGCCCGGCTGGTGCGCTGGGGGATCCGGGTGGCCCCGCCGGACTACCGGCCGCGTGGCAGCGGGGTGCGCGGACTGCTGCCCCTGCTCGGGGATCCGCGACGCTGGCTGGACCTCGCCTTCGAGGCGCTGATCGCGCTGCCGGTGCGGGCCGCTACCGCGGGCGCGGCGGTCGCCTGGGCGGGCGCGGCGCTCGGCGGGCTCACCTTCTGGGCCTGGGGACGGGCGCTGCCCGCCGCGCCCCTGCCGCTCGGCGGGCAGTGGGCGGTGGCGCTCGCCCTCGGGATCGTCCTCGCCCTCTCCTTCCCCGCGGTCGTGCATCAGCTGGCCCGGCTCGACGTGCTGGTGACGGTGCCGCTGCTGGGTGGGGAGGAGCCCGGCTCCCGTCCGGCCCCCGGTCCTCGCTCCGCCGCCCCCGGTCCGGCGACGGTCCTCCACGAGGAGGCGTGGACCCGGATGACGGTGGCCTTCCTGGGGGTCGTGCTGCTGGCCGTCGGCTGGCCGGTCACCGCCGCGCTGTACGACGTGCATCCGGCGCTCGCCATGCTCGTCGCGGTCGCGGCGTCCGCGGCGCCGCTGGTCGCCGTCGGCCGACCCCGCGAGGGGCTCGCCCTGTCGGTCCTCGTGGCGGCGGGAACGATGCTCGTCACCGCTCCCGCCCAGGCCCTCGAGCCGTGGCCCTGGGCGGTCACGGCGCTGATCGCGCACTGCCTCGTGCTGGCGGTCCTCGCCGTGCTGCACCGCTGGTACTGGTCGCTCGCCGGGTGGTCGGCGGGGGCGGTGCTCACGCTCCTCGCCCTCGTCGGGACCCTGCCGGTCGAACTGCCGGGACCGGTGCTGCGGCAGGTCTCGACCAATGCCGTGGTGCAGGTCGCGATCAGCGGAGCGGTCGTGCTGCTGGGCCTCACGGTCCGCCAGCTGGTGCTGGTCAGCGAGCGGGTCGAGGAGGCGCAGACCGTCACCGCGGAGGAGATGCGGCGCCGCATCGAGCTCGAGGAGCGCCACCGCATCGCCCGCGAGCTGCACGACGTGGTCGCGCACTCGATGTCGGTCATCACGGTGCAGGCGGGCACCGCTCGCTTCCGCCTCGGCGGTCTAGACGCCCGCACCGAGCAGGAGTTCGAGGACATCGCCGCCTCCTCCCGTCAGGCCCTCGCCGAGATGCGCGCCCTGCTCGCGACCCTGCGCACCGACGAGGGCCCCGAGGACCTGCCCCAGCCGGGCCTCGCGGACCTCCCGGAGCTGATCGACGCGAGCCGGGCGACAGGGGCGCGGATCGACGCCGAGCTGGACCCGGTCGAGGTCCCGCCGACGGTGGGTCTGACCGCCTTCCGCGTGGTGCAGGAGGCGCTCTCCAATGCGCTGCGCCATGCCCGGGGCGCCCCGATCACGGTGCGCGTCACCGCCGGGGACGGTGCGCTCGCGGTCCACGTCGGCAACGACGCCCCGCGGGCCGATCACGCCCCGATCCCGGGATCGGGGCTGGGACTGGACGGGGCGCGGCAGCGGGTCGCGGCGCTCGGCGGCACCTTCGCGGCGGGACCGCGGGAGGACGGCGGCTTCACGGTCCGGGCCCTGATCCCGATCGCCGACCCCCTACCCCGGTAGGGGGTGCAGTTTCGCTCCCGCGGGTGACGCGCACGGGGCGACCACCTCCTTAGTGTCGCGGCCATGACCGCTCTCGACACGCTGCCGGAGCCGACGCCCGGCACCCCCTCCCGGCCCCGGGCCGCCGCCAACCGCGACTACTTCGAGCTCACCGAGCGGGTGAAGGCCGCGGGCCTGATGGGGCGCGACGTGCGCACCTACGTGCTGCGCACCGCCCTGCTCACCGTGGTCCTCGCCGCCGGGATCGCCGGCATGGCGCTGATCCCCGACTCCCCCTGGCTGCTGCTGCTCGGCGCCGGCTTCGGCGTGCTCTTCACCCAGTTCGCCTTCCTCGCGCACGACGGAGCGCACCAGCAGGTGTTCGCCTCCGGCCGCCGCAACCAGTGGTTCGCGCGGATCATCGGCAACCTCGTGGTGGGCCTGAGCGTCGCCTGGTGGAACCGCAAGCACGGCAAGCACCACGCCCACCCGAACACCATCGGCAAGGACGGCGACATCTCCGGCGGGGTGCTCGTGTTCGTCCCCGGCGACGAGCAGGGCCGGTCCGGGTTCATGGCCTGGCTGGCGAAGCGCCAGGGATGGGCCTTCCTGCCCCTGCTGAGCCTGTTCGCCTTCGTGCTCCACTACGAGGCGATCTCCAGCGTCGTCCGCGACACCAGGATGAAGCACCGCCTCGCCGAGGCGGTGCTCTGCGGGATCCGGATCCTCGGCTTCCCCGTGCTGGCCTTCGCGACCATGTCCCCGGGATGGGCGGTGGGCTTCCTCGCGGTGCAGCTGGCCGTCTTCGGCATCACCATGGGCGGCTCCTTCGCCCCGAACCACAAGGGCATGCCGATCCTGCCTGAGGATCTCGAGGTCGACTTCCTGCGCCGCCAGGTGCTCACCTCCCGCAACATCACCGGCGGGCGGCTGATGACCTGGGCGATGGGCGGGCTCGACCTGCAGATCGAGCACCACCTGTTCCCGCGCATGCCGTCCGGACATCTGCGCAAGGTGCGGCCACTGGTCAAGGAGTTCTGCGCCGAGAAGGGCATCGTCTACACCGAGACGTCCCTGCTTCGCTCCTACATCATCGTCATCAAGTACCTCAACCGGGTGGGGCTCGGCTACGCCGACCCGATGGACTGCCCGGTCGCGGCCCAGCTGCGACGGGCCTGAACCGGTCCGTCCGAGCGGCGCGTCCGCGGCACCGGGACCGGCGCGCCTGACGCCCCGCTCCCCGGGAGGCGGTATGGTCGCCCCATACGCCTACCCCTTCACGGGCAGCGCAGCCCCGGCCCGGTGGCCGGTCGGTACGGGGCGTCCGTGGAGGCCGATCCGGCCGGGACCCCCACCATGTCTTCCACCCCGCGCTGGTCGCCCGGCGACCAGGTGACCTGGACCTACTACACCCCTCAGCACCCCACGCGCACCGTGCGCCCCGGCACCGTCGTGCTCGACGACGACCGCGGCGTGGTGGTGTGGATCGCCCCCGGCACCGAGGTGCTGCTGCCCGTGCTGCAGTCCGGGGCGGCGTTGCGCCGCGCCGGCGACGAGGGCATGTTCACCGCCCCCCGCGTGCAGTCCAAGCAGCTGTGGACCGGCAACGGCATCCTCATGATCGGCCTGCCCGACACCCCGTACTCGGTGTGGCTGTTCTACAAGGACGACGGCTCGCTCGGCTGCTACTACGTGAACCTCGAGACGCCCTACGAGCGCACCGAGGAGGGCATCCGCACCCGCGACCTCGTGCTGGACCTCGTGGTGCTGCCCCGCCGGGACTGGCACTACAAGGACGAGGACGAGCTCGAGGGCGCCGAGCGCACCGGCTACTTCTCCGCCGAGGAGGTCTCGGGGATCCGCGAGGCGGGTCGCCTCGCCGAGCGGCACATCGCCGACTGGGCCTACCCCTTCTCCGCCGGCTACGAGTACTTCTTCCCGGACCCGTCCTGGCCCCTGCCCACCCTCCCCGAGCACTACACCTGGGAGCTGGACCTCACCCGGCGGTGAGCTCGAGGGCCGGGAGTCCGCTCCGACGGCCCCAGGTGACCCCCCGGTCAGTGGCAGGATGGTCACCATGTCCTCCGAGAACCTCACCCGCGACGAGGCCCGCAGCCGCGCCTCGTTCCTCAGCACCGACTCCTACGAGATCCGCCTGGACCTCACCACCGACGAGCGGACCTTCCTCACCGAGACCACGCTCCGCTTCCGCTCCTCGTCCACCGAGGAGACCTTCCTCGACCTGATCGCCGAGGAGGTGACCGAGATCGAGCTCAACGGCGAGCTGCTCGAGGACCCCGCCTCCCGCTTCGACGGCGCCCGGGTGCACCTGCCGGCCGTGCGCGAGGGCGAGAACACCGTGCGCATCCTCGCCGAGGGGCGCTACATGAACACCGGCGAGGGCCTGCACCGCTTCGTGGACCCGGTCGACGAGGAGGTGTACCTCTACACCCAGTTCGAGGTCTCCGACGCGCGGCGCATGTTCGCCTGCTTCGAGCAGCCCGACCTCAAGGCGACCTTCGCGCTGACCGTGACCGCCCCCGCCCACTGGCGGGTGATCTCCAACGCCCCCACCCCCGTCCCGACGCCCGGCGCCGAGGACACCGCGACCTGGGCCTTCGATCCCACGGAGCGGATGTCCACCTATCTGGTCGCGCTCATCGCCGGCGACTACCGCGGCGGCGAGGGCGCAGTCACCACCCGCGACGGGCGCACCATCCCGATGGGCGTCTTCGCCCGCGCCTCGCTCGCCGAGCACGTCGACGCGGACTACGTCATCGACGTGACCCGTCGCGGCATCGAGTTCTACGAGGAGGCCTTCGACCAGGACTTCCCGTTCCGCAAGTACGACCAGGTGTTCGTGCCGGAGTACAACATGGGCGCGATGGAGAACCCCGGCGCCGTCACCTACGTCGAGTCCTACGTGTTCCGCTCCGAGGTGTCCGACGCGATCCGCGAGCGGCGCGACCTCACGATCCTGCACGAGCTCGCGCACATGTGGTTCGGCGACCTCGTCACGATGCGCTGGTGGGACGACCTGTGGCTGAACGAGTCCTTCGCCGAGTACGCCTCGACCCTCGCCTCGGCCGAGGCGACCGACTGGACCGACTCCTGGACCACCTTCGCCGTCTCCGAGAAGGGCTGGGCCTACCGCCAGGACCAGCTGCCCTCGACCCACCCGATCGTCGCCGACATGGTCGACCTCGAGGCGGTCGAGACGAACTTCGACGGCATCACCTACGCCAAGGGCGCCTCGGTGCTGCGCCAGCTCGTCGCCTATGTGGGCCGCGAGGAGTTCTTCGCGGGCGTCCGCGCCTACTTCGCGAAGCACGCGTGGGGCAACACCGAGCTGCGCGATCTGCTCGTCGAGCTCGAGGCGACCTCCGGCCGCGACCTCACCTCCTGGTCGGCGCTGTGGCTGCAGACCGCCGGGGTGAACACCCTCTCCCCCGTCCTCGAGCAGGACGCCGACGGCACCCTCACCCGCTTCGCGATCGCGCAGACCGCCCCCGCGGAGCACCCCACCCTGCGCCCGCACCGCCTGCAGGTGGGCGGCTTCTCGCTCACGGGCGGCCGGCTCGAGCGCACCGAGAGCGTCGAGCTCGACGTCGACGGCGCCCTCACGGAGGTGCCCGCCCTCGTCGGGAAGCGCGCCGACCTGTGGCTCGTGAACGACGGCGACCTCGCCTACGCGAAGGTGCGCCTGGATCCCGCGTCCCTCACCGTCGCGATGGAGCACCTGCGCGACCTCGCGGACCCGCTGGCCCGCACCCTGCTGTGGTCCGCCGCCTGGGACATGGTGCGCGACGGCGAGCTGCCGAGCCGCCGCTTCCAGCAGCTCGTGCTCGCGAACCTCACGGGCGAGCAGTCCTCCTCCGTGATCCGCACCCTGCTGCAGCAGCTCGAGTCCGTCGCCGGCCCGTACGCCGCCGCGGCGGACCGCGCCGAGCGCACCGCCGCCGCGGCGTCCGCCCTGTGGGAGCTCACGGAACAGGCCGAGGCCGGGTCCGACACGCAGCTGCAGTGCCTCGAGGCGTTCGCGCGCCTCGCGAGCACCGACCCGCACCGGGAGATCCTCGCCGGTCTGCTCGCCGGCGAGCGCACCCTCCCCGGCCGCAGCATCGATACCGACCTGCGCTGGAAGCTCGTCATCGCGCTCACGGCCCTCGGCGGCCTCGACGACGCGGGGATCGACGCGGTCCTCGCGACCGACGACACGCAGTCGGGCCGCAAGTCCGCCCTCACGGCGCGGGCCGCCCGCCCGACCGCCGCGGCGAAGGCCGAGGCGTGGCGGACCACGATGGAGCAGGACGAGCTCGCCAACGAGTCGGTCACGGCCGTCGTGCTCGGCTTCCGTCGCACGGCCGACGAGTCGCTGGTCGCGCCGTACCGTCGGCGCTACTTCGCGGCGCTGCGCCAGATCTGGGCGGAGCGCAGCAACGAGATCGCGAACCGGCTCGCGCAGGGCTACTTCCCCTCCGAGTTCGGCGGTCAGACGGTGCTGGACGACGCCGACTCGTGGCTCGAGGAGAACGAGGACGCGCCCTTCGGCCTGCGCCGCATCGTCGTCGAGGGCCGCGACACCGTCGCCCGTCAGGAGCGGGTCCGCGCCGCCGACCGCGACTGAGCACCCGCACCCCGCAGGCCCGCCCCGCATCGTGAGCAGTCGCACGGCGCCGGGGCGGGCCTCCGTCACGGACAGCGGCCAGGGGCGGACGTTACCGTGGCGGCATGCCTGATCTGACCCCGCTGCTCTCCGCCCCGAGCGCCGACGAGGCGCTGAACGTCATGGACTCGCTGCTGCGCTGGCTGCTCACCAGCGGCGTGCGGATCGTCGTGGTGCTGGTCGCCGCGGCCATCATCAGCGGCGTCGTGGCATGGCTGCTGCGCCGCTTCTTCCGCACCATGGCGGACTCGTCGACGAAGCTGTCCTCGGTGACCGGCGCCGTCGTCCGGCGCGACGCCCGTGCGCAGAAGGCCGCGCAGGCCCGTCGGGAGCAGCGCGCCGAGACCCTCTCGAACGTCGCGATCAACGTGGCCCGGATGGTGATCTGGGCGGTCGCCCTGGTGATGGTCCTGTCGGAGCTGGGCGTCAACATCGCCCCGGTCATCGCCTCGCTCGGCGTGATCGGCCTCGCCGCCGGCATCGGCGCGCAGACCATCATCAAGGACGTCGTCGCGGGCATCGTGATGCTCTTCGAGGACATCGTCGCGGTCGGCGACTACGTGGATCTCGAGTACGCCGAGGGCACCGTCGAGGGGATCAACCTGCGCGTCACGCAGGTGCGCGGCATCGACGGCGCCCTGTGGACGGTCCGCAACGGCGAGATCATCCGCATCGGCAACCGGTCCCGCGGCTTCTCCAACGCCGTGGTCACCCTGGACATCGACGCCGGCGCCGACGACGAGCAGGTCACCGCCGTGCTCGAGCAGGTCACCGCCGAGCTCGCGGCCGACGAGACGTGGAAGCCCGTGATCCTGGGCCCCGCAGACGTCTCCGGCATGCTGGGCGTGGACGGCACCCGCTACCAGCGCCGGGTGATCATCCAGACCGCCCCCGGCGAGCAGTGGGCGCTCGAGCGGGAGCTGCGCGGCCGGATCCGCACCGCCTTCGCGAGCGCCGACATCGCCTTCGCGGTGCCCCGCTTCGTGGACGCCGTCAAGCCCGCCTGATCGCTTCCACCCGCCCCGACCCGTATCGTCCCGTCCCGTTTCGTGTCATCTCGTCCCGCATCGTCACCCCAGAGTCCCGGAGGACCCCCATGACCGGAGATCCCGCAGCACAGATCAGCTTCTACGAGGCGGTGGGCGGCGAGCCCACCTTCCTCGCCCTCGTGGACCGCTTCTACGCGGGCGTCGCGGAGGATCCGCTGCTGCGGCCGATGTACCCCGAGGAGGACCTCACCGGGGCGAAGCACCGCCTGGCGACCTTCCTCGCCCAGTACTGGGGCGGTCCGAAGACCTACGGCGCCGAGCGCGGCCACCCCCGGCTGCGGATCCGCCACGGGGTCTTCCCCGTCTCCCCCACGGCCCGCGACGCGTGGCTCGGGCACATGCGCGACGCGGTCGACTCCCTCGAGCTCGCGCCCCTGCATCGCGAGACCCTGTGGGACTACCTCGAACGGGCCGCGCACTCCCTGGTCAACACGGTCGACGGCGGCCGGGCGCCGATGGCGGGTCAGACCGTCCCCGATCAGCTCTCCTGACCCGTCGGGGGCTCGACTCCCTCGGCCACCGGGCCGGCGGCCGCTCATGCCGCGCTCAGTCGCGGAAGACGAGCCCCTCGCCGGTGAAGGGCGCGAGGCGTTCGCGAGAGTCCGCATCGAGCCGCACCGGCCGGCCGCTGACCGCGTCGACCATCACCACGACGGTGCGGGCCCGCGCGTAGGGCGAGGTGCCGCCCGGATCGTCGCGGGTGAGCACGAGGTAGTCGACCGCGATCGACGCCCCGCCGAGGCGGGAGATCCACAGGCGCACCACGGCTCCGTCGCGCCGGTGCCCGAGCATGCGCGTGTACACGATGCGCTGCGAGGCGATCACCGTGGAGACCGGCGCATCGGTGCCGCCGCCCGGGAGCGGGGCGATCGCCGCCGGGGCGCCCAGGGCGATCTGCTCGGCGGGCGCGAGCCAGAAGGCCGCGATGCGGGCCTCCTCGAGCAGGCGCACCATCGCGGCGTTGTTCACGTGCCCGTAGGCGTCCAGATCGGTCCAGCGGACGGGGACGGTGACGTCCACGGCGGTGTCGGGGGCGGCGGGGGCCGCAGCGGAGGAAGCCATGCCGTCCATCGTATGACCAGTACGATCGGCCCATGAGCACCCCCGTCCCGGATCCCTCCGCCGTCGTCGCCGGACTCGTCGACCTGCTCGACCTGCGCCCGCTCGAAGTGGACCCCGCCCTCTCGGCCCCGACCACCGTCGCCGCCTTCGAGGGCGACTCCAACCCTCAGCCGGGCGGTCACGTCTTCGGCGGGCAGGTGATGGGCCAGGCGGTCACCGCGGTGGGCCGCACCACCCCGGAGGGCCGACGGATCCACTCGATGTACTCCTACTTCCTCGCGCCCGGCGACCCGCAGCATCCGATCCGCTTCCAGGTGGACGCGCTGCGGGACGGCGGCTCCTTCTCGGTGCGGCGCGTGCTCGCCACCCAGCCGGGCCGCACGGCCGACGAGGGCGAGCGCACGATCCTCGCGATGACCGCCTCCTTCCAGGAGGAGCAGGACGGCCTGGAGCACTCCGAGCACGCGCCCGAGGCCCCCGACCCCGACGGGCTGCCGACGACCGCGGAGGTCCTCGCCGGCATCGATCACCCGGTGGCCCGCTACTGGTCCACGCAGCGACCGATCGACATCCGGCACGTGACCGACCCGATCTACCTGCGACCCGATGCGAACGGCGGCGCGAGCGACACGCAGATGGTGTGGATGCGCACCCTCGCGCCCGTCGCCGCCGACGCCCTGGTGCACGATGCGATCCTCGCCTTCGCGAGCGACTACACGCCCTTCGAGCCGATCCTGCGCCGGCAGGGGCTGAGCTGGATGACCCCGGGACTGAAGATGGCGACCATCGACCACGCCATCTGGTGGCACCGGCACGTGCGGGCCGACGAATGGCTGCTCTACGTGCAGCGCTCGCCCAGCGCCGCGGGTGGGCGCGGGCTCACCCACGGTCAGGTCTTCGACCGGGCCGGCGACCTGGTCGCGACGGTCACCCAGGAGGGCATGATCCGCGCTCGCGGCGCCTGATCCCGCGAGCGGATCAGCCGACGGCCGCCTCGGCCGCCGCCTGCGCGCGGGGCATCGCCTCGGCGGCGGCGGCCTCCCCGCGGAACACCTCCGCGATCACGCCGAGCGCCGCCGCGGTGCCCTCGGCCGAGCGCAGCCCGTGCTCGGGCGCGGCGACCTCCTCGGGGGCGCCGATCGCGCTGACGTCCACGCCCTGCTCGGACCAGGCCTGTTCCCAGGCGCTGCGCAGATCTCGATGACCGGGGATGCCGATCCGGTTCTCGGCCAAGGGCCGCTGGCCGTCGACCGTGCCGAGCCAGCTCATCAGCTCGCCGATCGCCGCCTCGCGGTCCTCGTCGTCCGGGTCGACCGCGACGGCGGCGACCGCGTGGACCAGCGGACGCGCCCCGCGCGGGCCGGGGATCACCGGATGGACGGACCACGGGAAGCTCTGGGCGATCCCGTCGCCCAGGGTGCCGAGATCGTAGGTGCCGGTCTGGAGCAGGCCCAGGCGTCCCTCGAGGAAGAGGTTCCGGCAGCGCGCGGGGTCCTGGGTGGTCTCGGTGCCGTCGGGGGCGAGGGACGAGGTGGTGAGATCGGCGAGGTACTGGATCGCGGCGACCGCCTCGGCGGAGTCGAGCGTGAAGGCACCCTCCTCGTCCTGCCAGCGCCCGCCCTGTCCGGCCACGAACGGGCCCAGCACGGCGCTGCGGTCCAGGTGCGCACCGAAACCGAAGGCGGTGCGGGAGGCGGCATCGAATCCCTCGTCGCCGGGGTGGCGGCCCTCGCCGTCGACCGTGATCGCGCGGGCGAGATCCCGGAGAGCGTCGGAGGGGGCGCCCGGCTCCGCGCCGAGGGCGGTGGCATCGCCCCCGGCACCGGAGACGAGATCGTCGTGCGCCACGAGTAGCGACTGGTCGGAGTACTGCGGCACGCCCCACAGGGCACCGTCGACGGTGTACTGGTCCGCGGCGATCTGATCCCACTGACCGACCACCGATCCGACCATCGGCCCCGCCTCGAGGAGATGATCCCCCTCGATCGCCGCGGCGAGGTTCGCCGTGTTCATCCAGATCACATCCGGAAGGGTGCCGGCCGCGGCGTCGAGCGGCATCTGCTTCCAGTAGTCATCCCAGGTCAGCACCTCGACCTCGACCGTCACGCCGGTCGACTCGGTGAACGCCGCGAGGGAGATGGCGTAGGCCGAGGCCGCCTGCTCGCTCCACACCCGCATCCGGAGGGCGTCCCCCTCCTCCAGCTCGGGAGCGGGCCGGGAACAGGCGGAGAGCGCCCCGACCCCGGCCAGTCCCGTCGCAGCGGTGGTGAGCAGGAACTGGCGACGGGTCGGCACGGGGTCGGGACCTTCCGGGTGGGGTGCTGCGGGCGGCGCTCAGGCGGTGGCGACCAGCCCGAGCTCGGCGCGATGGGCGAGCACCGGATGCTGCGGGGTGACCCGCACGGTGAAGCCCACCTCGCCGGGGACGGCGAGCGCGAGGCGGGCGGTGTGGCGTCCGTCCTCCGCGCGCTGCAGCGGGATCAGCTGCGGGTCGATGATCTCACCCTCGGCGCCGATCGGGCCCAGGACCGCCTCGACGAGGACGTCCTCGTCACGCAGCCCGCCGAGCTCGACCTCGGCCGCGAGGGTCACCTCGGCGCCCGTGGTGACCGCCCCGGAGCCCGCACCCTCGAGCGTCGCCGAGCGCACCGCCACCTGGGACCAGGCGGCCTGCACGGCGTCCTTCCACGCGGTGAACGACCCTCCCAGCGCCGGATCGGCGTGGAAGGCGGAGGCCGCGCGCGCTGCCGGCAGGTAGAGATCGGTGACGTAGTCGCGGACCATGCGGGCGGCGGTGATCTGCGGGGCGACCGAGACCAGCGAGGCCCGGACCTTGGTCATCCAGCCGCGCTGCAGCCCGCGCGCGTCGCGCTCGTAGAACAGCGGCACGATGCGGTTCTCGAGGATCTCGTAGAGGGCCTCCGCCTCGAGGCGGTTGCGCTCGCCCTGGTCGGGCAGATCCGCGGTGGGGATGGTCCATCCGGCCGTGTCGTCCTTCATCTCGTCCCACCAGCCGTCGGAGATGGAGAAGGTGAGACCGCCGTTGAGGACCGCCTTCATGCCCGAGGTGCCCGAGGCCTCCTCGGGGCGGATCGGGTTGTTCAGCCACACGTCGGAGCCGGCGATCAGCACCGAGGCCATGCGGATGTCGTAGTCCGGAAGGAAGACGATGCGGTGACGCACGCCGTGGTCGTCGGCGAACTGCACCAGCTGCTGGAGGAACTCCTTGCCGGGGCGGTCGGCGGGATGGGACTTCCCGGCGATCACGAACTGGACGGGGCGGTCCTCGTCCAGCAGGATGCGCCGCAACCGCTCCGGATCGCTCAGCATCAGCGTGAGGCGCTTGTAGGTGGAGACACGGCGGGCGAAGCCGATCGTGAGGGCGCGCGGATCGAGGATCGACTCGGTCCAGGCGAGTTCCGCCTCGTCGGCTCCGCGGCGTAGCCATGCCCGCTTCACATGGGCCCGGGCCATGTCCACGAGCTCCTCCCGCAGCGCGTCCCGCGCATCGGTGAGGTCGTGATCGGTGAGGGTCGACAGCGCGGACCAGTCGGACATCGCGGAGATGTCGACGTCGCCGAGCGCCTTCTTGTAGAGGTCGTCCATGTGCGCCGAGGTCCAGGTACGGCGGTGCACGCCGTTGGTCACCGAGGTGATCGGCACCTCGGGCACGTCGAAGCCCGGGTAGAGGTCCTGGAACATGCCGCGGGAGACGGCGCCGTGGAGCTTCGCGACCCCGTTGGAGCGCTGGGCGATGCGGAAGCCGAGGTGCGCCATGTTGAAGATCTCGCCGCCCTCCTCGGTCCCGAGGGCGAGGGACGCCTCGACGGGGAGCGCCGGGATCAGGCGGGAGATCCCCGACTCGTCGGCGTCGAGGTAGCCGCGCAGCTCCTGGGCCGCGAAGCGGTCGATGCCCGCGGGGACGGGGGTGTGCGTGGTGAAGACGGTCCCGGCGCGCACCTCGGCGACGGCCTCGGCGAAGCTCGCGCCGGCCTGCATCAGCTGGCCGACCCGCTCGAGGCCGGAGAAGCCGGCGTGGCCCTCGTTGAGGTGGAAGACAGTGGGCGCGGGGTGGCCGGTCGCCGCGGCGAAGGCGGCGACGGCGCGCACGCCGCCGATGCCCAGGACGATCTCCTGGACGATGCGGTGCTCGTGGTCGCCGCCGTAGAGGCGGTCGGTGATCTGGCGCGCCTCCTCGTCGTTGGCCTCGACGTTCGTGTCGAGCAGGAGCAGCGGGATACGACCCACCTGCGCGACCCAGAGCGCGATGGCGACCTCGCGACCGCCCGGGAGGGTGACGGAGACGGTGACCTGCTCGCCGTCGGCGCCGCGGACCTCGCTCACGGGGAGCTCGGCGGGATCGTTGAGCTTGTACTCCTCCTGCTGCCAGCCGCTGCGGTCCAGGGACTGCGAGAAGTAGCCCCACTGGTAGAGCAGGCCGATCGCGACCAGCGGCACGCCGAGGTCGGAGGCGGACTTGAGGTGGTCGCCGGCGAGGATGCCGAGGCCGCCGGAGTAGATCGGGAGGGTCGGGGTGATGCCGAACTCCATCGAGAAGTACGCGATCGCCGGGGTGCCGACGCCGTTCGCGGGCACGGTGCGCTGGAACCAGCGGCCCGAGTCGAGATAGGTGCGCAGGTCGCCGGACTCCGCGCGCATGCGGGCGAGGAAGGTCTCGTCGTGCGCGGCCTCGTCAAGACGGCCCGCGGGGACCCGCGGGAGCATCGCGATGGGGTTGCCGCCGCTCGCGGAGAACGCTTCGGGGTCGAGGCTGCGGAAGAGGTCGACGGTCTGGCGGCGCCAGGTCCAGCGCAGGTTCAGCGCGAGGTCGCGCAGGGGCTCGAGGACTCTCGGGAGGGCGGAGGACACCGTGATCGTGGAGATCGGCTTCATGGCACGAGAGTACCCGAGGAGTCGGGGTCGGCTTGCACTGATCTTGCGGAGCGTCGAACGCGGCCACGAGCTGCGAGTTACGCCTGTCCACCTGCAACGATGTTCTCCCGTCACACCCCGCCGACGCTCCTTCCGGCCCAGATTTCTGCAAGTTCTTTCCAGCGGCTTCGTCCGGACTGACCACCCTCTCCATCCACCGCGCACCCCGGGGAGGTCTCCGGCCTGCCACAATGTCTGGTCGAGGCATCAGGGGTGGGGACCCGTCAGGCACCGTCAGGGAGGACGTCCGATGAGGATCGGGACGAATACGGGGGAGATCGTCGAGATCCCCGAGGACACGATCGATCTCTCCGAGCGTCTGGATCCCGTCCGCACCCTGCTGCGTCGCATCGCGGGCGGGGATCATCGCGCCGCCCGCGGCCTCGTCGACCTCCTGGCGCCCCGGGTCCACGGCCTCGCAGTGCAGGTCACGGGGTCCTCCGCCCGTGCCGAGCGGATCTCGATCGCCGTGCTGCGCTCGTGCCTGCGCGATGCGGCGCAGCTCGCGACGGGAGGGCTCCCCGGGGAGGTGGCGGTGCTCGATCGGGCGCGCCGCGCCGCGGTCTCGACCTCCCCGCGCGGCACCGTGCGTTCCCTGATCTCCCCGGAGGACGCCGCGGACCGCACCCGCGACCGTCGGGAGATCGAGGTGCAGCGGGTCCTCCTGACCCTGCCCCCTGCCGATCGCGCCCTGGTGGAGTCCGCCGCGCAGGGCCGCTTCCCCTACCCGGCGAGCGACCGGGAGGACGCGGCGACGGTCCTGGCCGAGGCACTGGAGCGCCTGGTGCCCTCGGGACCGCTGGCCGAGCCCGAGTCGGGGTCACGCGCCGTCCGGGCCCTCGCCGCCCTGGACGCCCTCGCCCTCGCCACCGCGGAGGAGCAGGCGCGGCTGACGCGCCTGTCGTCCTCCGGGGAGACCGTGCTGATCCATCGGCGAGCGATCGAGGCGGCGGCCCGGCTGACGCTGCTGACCGCGGTGACGCCCAGCCGGGATCTGCGCGTCCCCGTCCTCGAGGGCTTCCCGGCGGCGCACCTCGGGAGCCCCGCGGGCCCGACCGGCGGCGACGGGACGACGGGGTCCGTCCCCGCGGCGCGTCCCGGCCCGGCCGCGGGCACGGGCCCGACCGCCCCGTCCGGCACGACCGCTGGCCCCGCGCCGTCCGCTCCGTCGGCCGGCACCGCTCGGTCCGCTCTGTCCGCCCCGTCCGCCGGCGCTGCGCCCTCGGCGCCGTCGGCGTCCGCCGCCCACCCTGCGCCCGCCGTCCCGTCAGCCGCGATCGCCCCGGGGCCGGAGGCGCCCTATCGCGGCTCCTATGCGACACCGGTGCTGGGCACCGACAGCCAGCGCCGCCTGGTGGGGCCGCCCGCCGTGGCCGGGACCCGGCTGGGCTCCGCGTCGCTGGCCTCCCCCGCCACTCCGCTGCCTTCCCCGGACGCTGTCCCCGACGGCAGGGAGTCCGGGGCCGCCGCCCCCGCCTTCGCCTACACGGGATCCGCGCAGGGCGACCGGAGCCGGCGACGCCGACGCGCCGAGGCGCGGGCCGCCCGCCGCCGCCCGCGCGGCGCGCCGTGGATCTCGCGCACCCTCGCGGTGCTGGGGCTGATCGGTGCGCTCGTGCTCGGCCTGCTGCTGCTCGAGGCCCGCGACGATCTCGCCCGCACGGAGGAGTTCAGCGCCGCCTGGGCCGCGCAGAGCATGGACCCGAGCGCCCGGTTCGTTCCGGGCGTGAGCGACAACGGCACCTGGCAGGCGGTCCTCACCGACACCGAGCTCGCCCTGCGCGCCGAGGGCGTGCGCGGGTACGACGGCGAAGTGCTGCAGTTGTGGGGCGAGCAGGACGGGGCGCTGCAGGACCTCGGTGTGCTCGAGCTGCAGACCGACGGCACGATCGAGCTGATCGCGGAGCAGGGGGTCGAGCGTCTCCTGGTCACGCGCGAGATGTCGCCGCAGAACATGTCCGGCACCCCGTCCGAGCGGATCGTGGCGAGCCTCGACCCCGCGCACTGAGCCGGCGTCCCGGAGGCCTGCCCCGGGGACGACGGAGGGGCACCGCCGCTCGGCGATGCCCCTCCTCCGTTCCGGGCCGCGGCCCGGTGCGGATCAGTCGCGAGTCAGGCGGCGATAGGTGACGCGGTGCGGTCGCGCCGCGTCCTCGCCCAGTCGCTCGACCTTGTTCTTCTGGTAGGACTCGAAGTTGCCCTCGTACCAGTACCAGTTCGAGGGGTTCTCCTCGGTGCCCTCGTAGGCCAGGATGTGCGTCGCGACGCGGTCGAGGAACCAGCGGTCGTGGGAGACGACCACGGCGCAGCCGGGGAACTCCAGCAGGGCGTTCTCGAGCGAGCCGAGGGTCTGCACGTCGAGGTCGTTGGTCGGCTCGTCGAGGAGCAGCACGTTGCCGCCCTGCTTGAGGGTGAGCGCGAGGTTGAGACGGTTGCGCTCGCCGCCCGAGAGGACGCCGGCCTTCTTCTGCTGGTCCGGCCCCTTGAAGCCGAACTGGGAGACGTAGGCGCGCGAGGGGATCTCGACCTTGCCGACCTGGATGAAGTCCAGCCCGTCGGAGACGACCTCCCAGAGGTTCTTCTCCGGGTCGATGTTCTCGCGGTTCTGGTCGACGTAGCTGATCTGGACGGTGTCGCCGATCTTCAGATCGCCGCCGTCCAGCGGCTCGAGGCCGACGATGGTCTTGAACAGCGTGGTCTTGCCGACGCCGTTGGGACCGATGACGCCGACGATGCCGTTCGGGGGGAGCGAGAAGGACAGGCCGTCGATGAGGGTGCGGTCGCCGAAGCCCTTCTGCAGGTCCTTGGCGTTGATCACCACGTTGCCCAGGCGCGGGCCCGGCGGGATGGTGATCTCCTCGAAGTCGAGCTTGCGGGTCTTCTCCGCCTCCGCGGCCATCTCCTCGTAGCGGGCCAGACGCGCCTTGGACTTGGCCTGGCGGCCCTTCGCCGAGGAGCGCACCCACTCCAGCTCCTCCTTGAGGCGCTTGGCGAGCTTGGCGTCCTTCTTACCCTGGACCTGCAGGCGCTCCTCCTTCTTCTCCAGGTAGGTGGAGTAGTTCCCCTCGTAGGGGTAGAGGTGCCCGCGGTCGACCTCGGCGATCCACTGGGCGACGTGGTCGAGGAAGTAGCGGTCGTGGGTGACGGCGATGACGGCGCCCTCGTACTGCTGCAGGTGCTGTTCGAGCCAGAGCACGCTCTCGGCGTCAAGGTGGTTGGTGGGCTCGTCCAGCAGCAGCAGGTCGGGCTTCTCCAGCAGCAGCTTGCACAGCGCCACGCGGCGGCGCTCACCCCCGGAGAGGTGGGTCACCGCCTCGTCGCCGGGCGGGCAGCGCAGCGCGTCCATCGCCTGCTCGAGCTGCGAGTCGAGGTCCCAGCCGTTCGCGGCGTCGATCTCGGTCTGGAGCTTGCCCATCTCCCCCATGAGGGCGTCGAAGTCCGCATCGGGCTCCGCCATCTCCTCACCGATCGCGTTGAAGCGCTGCACCTTCCGGTACAGGTCGCCCATGCCCTCCTGGACGTTCTCCAGGACGGTCTTGGACTCGTCGAGCGGGGGCTCCTGCAGCAGGATGCCGACGGTGTAGCCGGGGCTGAGCCGCGCCTCGCCGTTGGAGGGCTGGTCCAGGCCCGCCATGATCTTCAGGATCGTCGACTTGCCGGCGCCGTTGGGGCCGACCATGCCGATCTTCGCGCCCGGGTAGAAGCTCATGGAGACGTCATCGAGGATGACCTTGTCGCCCACGGCCTTGCGGGCCTTGTACATCGTGTAGATGAACTCTGCCAATGTGGTGTCCTTGTCGAAGCGTGGTCGGGGTGCGGGGGTCTCACCGGCGCGCCGCGGAGCGGTGCCGCACGGGAGTCGTCACGGTGCCCGACTCTACCGTCCCGCCACGGCAACGGGTCCCCGCGGGACCTACTGCGCTCCCGCGGGCTCGAGCCCCGCGGCGAGGGCCACCGCCGCGAGCGTGTTGAGGACCCACCAGGACGCGAAGAACCACACCGCGGCCGAGGCCCCGCCCGCGAGCAGGAGCGCCCCGGCCCGACGTCGTCCGTGCGAGCCGCCGAGGAGCGCGAGGGCTGCTCCGGCCCCGACGGCCCCAACCACGGGGACGGCCAGCACGATCCCGCCGAGATCGAGCAGCGACCCGAGCGTGAAGAAGCCCACCACGGCCAGCAGGACCAGCAGCGCTCCCGCGAGCACCGCTCCCCCGACCCCGGCGATCAGACGATGGCTCCGCTCGACCGCATCGGGGACCAGGGTCGCCGTCAGCAGGATCATCAGCGAGAGCATCCCGATCAGCACCCCGACGACGAACAGCATCAGGGGCAGGGTCGAGACGCCGTATCCGAAGGCCGGACCGTACGTCGCGCGGGCGAGGACGGCGCCCACCAGCGCCGCAGCGGTCGCGAGCAGTTGCAGCCACCCGGCGAGGCCCAACGAGGCGGGGCCCAGCGAGGCGCGGCCGACGGGCGGTGCGGGGTGCGGCAGGGTGCGCGGCGGCACGGCGTCGTGCTGCACCCGGCGGGACGGAGGGGGGACCGGCGGGCCACTCATCTCAGTCCACCAGCACGCCGCGCTCGGCGAGGATGCGACGCGCGATCACCGTGCCGTGCTCACCGCCCTCGCCGGTCTCCTCGCCGTTCCGGGGCCAGCGGTGGGCGTGGAGGCCGAGCGCACGGGCCGCCTCGACGTTGTCGGCGCGGTCGTCGAAGAACACGACGGCCGAGGGGATCGACACCCCGCCGGTCTCGTGCGCGAGGGCGTCGAGCAGGATCCGGTAGATCTCGGCATCGGGCTTCATCACCTTCTCCTCCGCGGAGATCACCGCGAAGGAGAACGCCTCGAACCAGTCGGTGCGGCGCACTGCCTCGCCGAAGGAGGCGGAGGCGTTCGACAGCAGCACCAGGCGCACCCGCGCCCGGGCGAGGTCGTGGATCAGCTCGCGGGAGGCAGGGTCCAGGCGCAGGAAGTAGCGGTTGTCGGCGTCCTGCAGCTCCTCGATCTCCGCGGCCGTCAGCGAGTCGACGCCGACGGCGGCGGCGACCGCGCCCCAGTACTCCGCCGGGCTGGTCCGGCCCTCGTCGTAGGCCGGGCGGTGCGCCCACAGCGCCTCGGTGAGGACGGCGGGATCCCCGCCGAGCAGCTCGTGGAGGTCCGGGACCGGGTCGTGCCCGGCGGAGAGCACTCCCCCGAAGTCGAAGACGACGGTGGGGCTCGGCGGGGTGCGGCGGCGGTTCCTGCTCACTTCTCGATCACGTCCTCACAGGTGACCAGGCCCTCGGTGGAGCCGGTCTCGGCGATGGTCTCGGTGGCCTCGACGGCCTGGTCGAAGGTCTCCACGGCGACGACCTCGAGGCCGTCGGGCTCGTAGCCGATGACCTCCTGGCAGTTCGCGGCGGGCGCGAGGAAGAAGTCGGCGCCGGTGTCGGACGCGCCGACCATCTTCTGGCGGATCCCGCCGATCCCGCCGACGCCGCCGTCGGCCGCGATGGTGCCGGTGCCGGCGATCGACTGCCCGCCCGTGAGCGCCCCCGGAGTCAGCTCGTCGTAGACGGCGAGGGAGAAGATCATCCCGGCGCTGGGACCGCCGATGTCGCCGACGGCGAGGTCCACCTCGAAGGGGAACTCGTAGCCGTCGGAGAGCACGATCCCGAGCCGCGCGGTGCCGTCGGCCTCCTCGGCGGGGACCTCCAGCTCGAGCTCCTCGCCGTCGCGGCGCACGGTCATCGCGACCGGGCCGGCGGGGTCGGCGGCGCGGATCAGGGTGCGGAAGCCCTCGAGGTCCGCGGAGGTCTGCCCGCCGACGGAGACGATCACGTCGCCGGGCTCGAGGGTCCCGTCGGCGGGGCCCTCCTCCTCGACACCGGCGACGAGCACGGCGGGCTCGTACTCGATGTCGAGCGCGTCGAGCGCGACGGCGACCGCACCCTGCTGCGAGGTGCTCATCGAGGCGGTGTTCGTCAGCGTGGTCTGCTCGCGGGTCTGTCCCTCGGGGAAGACGGACTCCCGCGGCAGCACGGCCTGGCTGCGGTCGAACCAGGCTCGGATCACCTCGACGGGGGTGACGGTGTAGCCGGGACCGCCGTCGACCGAGACGGTGGTCATCATCAGCTCGCCCTCGGTGGGGTGGGTCTCGGCCCCGGAGATCACGAGGATCTGCTCCTCCTCGTACTCGCCGAGCACGTCGACGGCGGGGCCGGGCCGCTCGACGACATAGGGCACGGGGATCACCGAGGCGCCGACGATCATCGCGCACAGCAGCAGGAGGGAACCGATCGCCCAGCCCGGCCGGGCCAGCTGCGCCTCCTCGAGCCAGCGGTCGCCGAGGGCGCGGGCCCGGCGGAGTCGGGTGGGTCGGGAGGGGTCGGAGCTCACCCGGACATTGTGCCCCAGGGCCCGCGCGGGATCGGGGCGGGAGCGGATTGCGCTGTGGGCGGAGCGGCCGGGCGCGCCCTGCCCGGCCCCAGCCCCGCTCGGTACGCTGAGCGCCCACGCACTGCAGGAGGTGGCCATGACCGACGGCCCGATCCCGGGCGGCCCCGGGAACATGGACGAGGAGGCGCTGAAGCGCTTCCTGAAGGAGACCTTCGGGGACGCGCTGCCCGACGGGGCGCTCGACGGGGTCGACCTCTCGGCCCTCGCCCAGCAGGCGAACCTGCCGCAGGACCCGGCGCATCTGCGCGCCGCCGCCGCGCAGATGCAGCATCTCTTCGCCTCGCAGGGCGACGGCCCCGTGAACTGGCAGATGGCCGAGGACCTCGCCCGTCGCACCGCCGCGGGCCAGACCGGCGTGCCGGGGCTGCCGGAGCCCGTCGGCTCCCCCGGTGACCCGACGCCCTCCGCCGCGACCGTCGCCGAGCTGCGCCAGGCGGCGCAGGTCGCTCGGCTGTGGCTGGACCCGGTGCTCGCGATCGACGTGCCCTCCGCGGAGCTGGGGGTGTTCAGCCGCGGCACCTGGCTGGTGCGCACCCTGCCGCACTGGAAGGGCATCGTCGAGCCGGTCGCGAAGTACATGGCGGGCGCCATCGGCGAGGCCATCGCCGCGCAGATGGGCGAAATGGGCCGGATGGACGGGGTGGCTGCCTCGGGTCTGCCCGGCGGCGATCCCGCCGCGATGATGGAGCGGATCGGCGGCACCCTGTTCGGGGTGCAGTTCGGCCACGCGATCGGCTCCCTCGCCCGGGAGGCCTCCGGCACCACCGACCTCTCGCTGCCGCTGGGCCGGGAGGGCGAGCCCGCCCTGGTCGCCGCGAACGTCGAGGACCTCATCTCCGCGCACTCCCTGGACCCCGGCGCCGCGCGCATCTTCCTCGCCGCCCGCGAGATCGCGCACACCGCTCTCTTCTCCGCCGCGCCCTGGCTGGGGAAGGCGCTGTTCTCGGCGATCGAGGACTACGCCCGCGGCATCACGCTGGACCTCGACGCCCTCGACGAGATGGTCAGCGGCCTGGACCTCTCCGATCCGCAGGCGCTGCAGGCGAGGCGCCCGGAGGAGATGTTCGTCTTCACCCGGCGCGCCTCCCAGGAGCGCGCCCTCGAGGAGCTCGCCACGACCCTCGCCCTCGTCGAGGGGTGGGTCGACCACGTCACCACCCGGGCGCTGGAGGGCAAGATCCCGCACCTGGACGCGCTGCGGGAGGTGCTGCGGCGGCGCCGCGTCGCCGGCAGCCCCGCCGAGCAGATGCTGTCCGGCACCGTCGGCATCGAGCTGCGGCCGCGGCAGGCCCGCGAGGCCCTCGCATGGTGGGACAGCGTGCTCGCGACCGAGGGCGAGCAGGCGCGCGAGGCCAAGTGGGACCACCCGGACCTGCTGCCCAGCGCCGAGATGCTCTCCGGTCGCCCGCAGGCTCCGCAGGAGGCGCCCGAGAGCGAGGAGTCCGGGGACCTGGCCGCCGTGGAGATCCCCTCGGACTTCGATGCGGAGCTCGCGCGGCTCCTCGCCGGCGAGGACCTCGGCAGCGCACCCCGCGAGGACGAGCAGGGCCGGGTGCTGCCCGAGGACCGGGACGGCTCCGCCGACGGGTCCGATGGGTCCGCCGACGGGCGGCCCGACGGCTCCGACGACGACACCGACGAGGGGTCCGAGGGCTCCGCCGACGATGACCGCTGAGGCCCTCGCGGAGATCGCCCGGGCCGCCACCGCGCCGTCGGGTCCGGAGCTGGCGTCGGAGTACGGCGACCTGTTGCGGGAGAATCCGCGGGCGTTGCACCGCGACGGCGGCCCGAGGCATCTCACGGCGAGCGCGATCGTGGTCGACGCCCCCGGCGAGCACGTCGCGCTGGTGTGGCATCGCAAGGGCCGCTTCTGGGTGCAGCCCGGCGGGCACCTCGAGGCGGGCGAGACCTCCTTCGAGGCGGCGGCGCGCCGCGAGGTCGCCGAGGAGACCGGGCTGGAGGACCTCGAGGCGGTCGGCGACGGCCCCGCCGTGCTGAACCGTCACGGACTCGATGCGGCCTTCGGCGCCTGCCATGAGCACTGGGACGTGCAGTACCTGCTGCGCACAAGACGCTCCGCGGCCGAGGAACCACTGCGGCCGAGCGAGGAGTCCCCCGAGGTGGTCTGGGTGCCGTGGCCCCTGCACGATCCGGGGGCCGCCGAGACGGCGACCCTGCCCGAGGGCACGGTGCCGGATCTCGCCGCGAACCTGCGGCGTCTCGGCCGGCACCTGGCGGCGCAGGGCGCCTGAGCCGCTCCCGGCTCCTGAACCGCTCTTGGCCTCTGGCGAGCGTCCGCCGTGCGGGCCGGTCCGGCTGGCGATGCGCGTCCTCAGTCGATCGCGGAGCCGTCCCCCGCACCACTCCCCCGCGCCTCGGCCGCGGCAGGGCCTGCGGGCTGCCCGTCGCCCGGATCGGGCCAGTCCCGCGCCCAGGCGACGCCGGCGAGGAAGGCCTCCGCCCGCTCCGCCTCCGGATAGCGGGCCATCAGGGCGCGGAACTGCGGGCCGTGGCCGTCGTCGGCCAGGAGGTGGGCGAGCTCGTGCACGAGCACGGCGTGCACCACGTAGTCCGGCATCCCCTGCAACCGGGTGGAGAGCCGGATCGTGCCCTCGGCCGCGGTGCACGAGCCCCAGCGGTGCTTCTGCCGGGTGGACCAGGTGACGGAGACGGGACGGGCGCGGCCCCCGAGGTAGCGCTCGCTGAGCTCGGTGGCGAGCTGCAGGAGGTGTGCATCACCCCGCGGGGCGGAGGTGGTGCGGCTCTCCTTCGCGGCGAGCTGGTCGAGCATGCGCCGCACCCACTGCTCCTCCTGCCGCCGGGAGAAGGCCGCCGGCATCGCGATGATCAGATCGCCGTCCCGCCGGGTGATCGCGACGGAACGGGTGCGGCGGCGCGAGCGACGCACCAGGACCCGCTCTCCACGGGGTCCGCGCTGCTGCTCGAGGAGGACGGTCTCGGTCATGCACCCAGCCTGGCACGCGCAACGGCACAAACTTTCTCCGTCCACAGGTGTGCACGGCGAGATGGGCCACAGCATGCCTGTGACCTGCACCGTCGATCTTCCCTCCACAGCGGGTCCCGGCCCGTCCGCACCCTGTCCACAGTGCAGCGGCTGTTGTCCACAGTCGGTCCCCGGCCCGCCTTTGACCGCCGCCCCGAGTCCGGCTAGGTTTCCCTGCACGTGGGACCCCGGGATAACTAGCAGGACGCACACGGGGAAGGTGCGCGTGGTGCTGAGCGCCCCCGGGGTCCTACGGCCCGATCGGCGTCCAGCCCGGTCCGGGCGGACGATGCCGGCTCGCCGTGCGCACTTCCTCGGCTCCTCGCGGAGCCCCCTCGACCCGAAGCGCGCGGCGAGCCGTCGCCCTGTCCGCGGCGCGCCTGATTCGTGCGCGCCGGGAGTCCCCGTCTATGGTGGGTCGATCCCGCGTGCATCGCCTGAGCGATCGCGCCGGGGAACGGAATCACCATCGAGTCCCACGAGGAGCGAATATGGCCGACGAGACCTACGCCGGAGAGTTCTACTGCGTCAAGTGCCGCGAGAAGCGCGAGGCCGAGGGGAACGTCGTCGTCTCCAACGGTCGCCGCATGGCCAAGGCCGTGTGCCCCGAGTGCGGCACCAAGCTCAACCGGATCCTCGGCAAGGCCTGAGGACCGCTCCCGGGCCGCTCCTCGAGCGCCCCGGGGACCACGAAGGGGGCGGAGCACCGTGAGGTGCTCCGCCCCCTTCGTCGTGCGGCACCCGAGCGCGAAGGGCTCAGGCGGCGCTGACCGCCGAACGGTCCTTGCGAGGACGCCCCCGGCCGCGCTTCACCGCGATGATGCGGCCCGACTCGAAGATGGAGCCGCCCCACACGCCCCACGGTTCCTCGCGCTCGAGGGCACCGCGACGGCAGTCCTCGATGAGCGGGCAGTCGGCGCACAGCATCTTGGCCTGCTCGAGGTCAGCGGGTCGTTCGGAGAAGAAGAGGTCCGCGGCCTCCGCATCGTGGCAGGGCAGCAGATGCGCCGAGGCGGCGTCGGGGGACAGGAACGTGCTGAGGGAGGTGGTGATAGTCATCGTCTCGCTGCTTCGAAGATCGTCGGGGACGAGCCCTGTCAGGGGCGGGGTGCGGCGGCGGCGCCGCACCGGCAGCGAGGAGGACCTCGTCAGCTCAGGTGGGCACCTGCGGGGATACGACCCCGATACCGCTGCGGGAGAGCGGGCACTCCGAAGGAGTGCGGCCCTGCTTCCGCGATATTCCTGATGATCATGAGGCCACCCCCTTTCTGTGCGCGCTCACCGGTGTCCCGGTTCGCGATGCGGACGATTGACGAGTTGAGTCTACACACCCGTCACAGATCGCACATCTATTTTTTGACCTGCGGCGATGCCTTCCGGGACGCGGTTCCCGCGACCTCCCGGCGATGGGCGCCGAGGAGCTCGAGCAGCTCCTCCCCCACGCGCTGCGCCGCGGCGGGGCCGAGCCCGGGGACGGCCAGCAGCTCCTCGGCCGTCACGGGCATCCGTTCCGCGACGGCCTCGAGCGCGGCATCGGTCAGCACGGCGTAGGGAGGACTGCCCAGGGCCGCCGCGCGGTCCCTGCGCCAGCGGCGCAGGTCCTGCAGCAGGTCCCCGCTCGCGGGCGAGGGGCAGCCGGGGTGGCGGCCCAGACGCTGCTCGGCGGGGGCCACGAGGGCCTGCCCGCAGACCCGGCACTCGGTATGCACGGTCGCGCTGCGACGCCCGGTGCGCCGCGCGGTCGGGCCGCCTCCCCCGGGCCGACGGTTCTCGGGATGGTCGAGGATCCCGTCGAGGAAGCGGGAGGGCTTGCGGCTGCCGCGTGCGCCGGCGCTGCGGGCCGCCGCCCAGCTGACCGTGAGCAGGTCGCGGGCGCGCGTGAGGGCGACGTAGAACAGGCGCCGCTCCTCCTCGACCTCGGCCGCCGAGGAGGCCATGGAGATCGGCAGCAGGCCGTCGCTCGCCCCGACAAGGAACACGACGGGCCATTCGAGGCCCTTCGCGGCATGGATGGAGGCGAGGGTGACGCCGTCCACGAGCGGGGCGGACTGCGCCTCGGCCCGCTCCTCGAGCTCGCGCACGAGGTCCGGGAGCGCGGCCCCGGGACGGGCGAGCACGGTGTCGGCGAGGCCGACGAGGGCCTGCAAGGAGTCCCAGCGATCGCGCACGGCTCCGGTCGACTCGGGTGCTTTCTCGGACCATCCCTGCTGGCCGAGGACGTCGCGCACGACCCGGGCGGGCTCCTCGTGCTCGAGCCGGGCCGCGGCGCGCATCGCGACCATCGCCCGGCGGACCTCCTGACGCTCGAAGAACCGGTCCCCGCCGCGCACCAGATAGCCGATGCCGCGGCCCGTGAGCGCCTGCTCGAAGGCCTCGGACTGGCTGTTGGTGCGGAACAGGATCGCGATGTCGGCGGCGGGTCGGCCCTCGGCGACGAGGTCGGCGATTCGCTGGGCGACGCCCTCGGACTCGGCGACGTCGTCGGGATAGGACTCGATCGTCGGCGGTTCCCCCGCCTCCCGCTGCGCGACGAGCGTGAGGCGATGGTCGCGGGTGCGCCCCCGGGCGGCGTCCAGCGCCGTGTTCGCCAGGCGCACGATCTGCGGGGTCGAGCGGTAATTGCGTTCGAGCCGGATGGTACGGGCGCGCTTGAACTCCTGGGAGAAGTCCAGCAGGTAGGAGGCGCGGGCGCCCGCGAAGGTGTAGATGGTCTGGGCCGCGTCCCCCACCACGCAGAGATCGTCGGAGCTGCCCAGCCACAGGCGCAGCAGCGCGTGCTGCAGCGCCGAGACGTCCTGGTACTCGTCCACCACGAAGTGCTTGTACTGGGAGCGCACCTCCCGGGCGACGTCGGCCCGCTCGGTGAGGAAGCCGACCATGTGCAGCAGCACGTCCTCGAAGTCGATGACGCCCTTCTCCTTCTTCACCTCCTCGTACTGGGTGAGGATGCGGGAGATGGTGCGGGCGTCGAAGCCGGCGGCCCCGGGCCGGCGTGCGGCCTCGGCCGCGGCGGGGTACGCCTCGGGGGTGAGCATCGAGACGCGGGACCACTCCACCTCGGCAACGATGTCGCGCAGCGCGGCACGGTCCACCGAGAGGTGCAGGCGCTGGCAAGCCTCCCCCACGCCCGGGTACTTGCTCGCCATGATGTCCGGCATCGGCCCGCCCACCACCCGCGGCCAGAAATGCCGCAGCTGACGCAGCGCCGCCGAGTGGAAGGTGCGGGCCTGCACCGCCGGGACCCCCAGATCGCGCAGGCGCGAGCGCATCTCCGCCGCGGCCTTCGCCGTGAAGGTGACGGCGAGGACGTGGCGCGGGTTGAGCTGACCGGTCGCGACGCCGTAGGCGATGCGGTGGGTGATCGCGCGGGTCTTGCCCGTCCCCGCGCCGGCGAGGACGCAGACGGGCGTGCCGAAGCTGCGGGCGGCCTCGCGCTGCTCGGGGTCGAGCGCGGCGAGCAGCGCCTCGGAATCGGGGACGGGGAGCGGGGCGTCGGTCATCGCGGACCATCCTGCCAGCGGAGCCCGACGGACGAGCGGGCGGTGTGGACGCGGCGTCGCTCACGGCGCACGGATCACGCCGCGGGGATCAGCCCGCGAGGATCAGCCCGCCGGGCGCTCGCGGGACCAGTCGTCGATGAGGGCTCGGCCGAGGGAGGCGTTGGCGGGGATCTCGAGGTCCCCCGACTCGAGGGCCGCGTGGAACTCCTCCCGGGTGAACCAGCGGGCCTCGGCGATCTCCTCGTCCTGGAGGGTCAGCTCGGCGGAGCCCGAGATCCATGCGCGGTAGCCGAGCATGAGCGAGCGCGGGAAGGGCCAGGGCTGGCTGCCGACGTACTCGACCTCCGCGACGGTGAGGCCCACCTCCTCGGCCACCTCGCGGGCGACCGCGTTCTCGAGGCTCTCCCCCGGCTCGACGAATCCGGCGAGCACCGAGTGGAACCGACCGCGGAAGCTCGCGTTGCGGGCCAGCAGTAGCCGGTCGCGGTCATCGCGCACGGCCATGATCACGGCCGGGTCGGTGCGGGGGAAGTGCTCGGAGCGGTCCTCGCGGCAGCGCAGCACCCAGCCGGCCATCTCCGCCTCGAGCAGCTCGCCGCACAGCGGGCAGTGCTTCATCGAGCGGTGCCAGGCGCCCATCGCGACGGCGGTCAGGGCGAGATCGGCGTCCTCCGGGGTGAGATCCCCCGCGATGCGGCGCAGGTCCCGCAGGTCCCGGCCGGGATCATCGATCTCGGGACTGGGCTCGGGCAGCTCCACGCCCAGGACCCGCATCCCGTCGCGGAACGAGAGCAGCACGAGGCTGTCGTGGCTGCCGCGCGGATCGGCCTCCTCGAGCAGCACGCGCAGGCCGGCGTCGGTCTCCTCCACGGCGACCGCCCCGGCGCGGGTCACGAGGTAGCGGGCGTCGGGACCGGGATCCAGCACGCCCTCCTCGCCGCGACGCAGGGCGTCACGATCGCTGCCGACGAGGGTCAGGGGGGTGTCCAGATGGGGTCCGCGCAACATCGCCATGGCGCTCAGCCTACGCGGGAGCGGAGGGGCGGCCGGGTACGGTGTGAGGGTGCATCGCAACTCCTACTCCCTGGCAGCCCTCGCCGCGGCGGCGGTCCCCGGTCTGGTCCCCGCGCAGACCACGCCGATCGCGACCCCGGTCGAGGACCTCGACGTCGCAGGAGTGGTGGGCGAGGACGGCCGCCGGGTCATGATCCTCTCCCCCGCCTCGGTGGCCGCCGGGGTGCACCTGGAGCGCGACCTGCGCGTCGCCGATGCGCTCACGGGCACGCCGTTGCGCGGCGTGATCCCTCCGGTGCTCGGAGTCGTCAAGCTCGCCGAGGGTGGCCGGGCCGCGGTGACCGAGGCGCCCGTCGGCCGCCCGCTGATGCTGCAGGACCTGCAGGACTCGCCCGCGCTCGCGCGCTCGCTGGGCCAGGTGCTCGCACGGATCCACACGGTGCCCCGCTACGCCGCCGAGGCCGCGGGAGTGGAGACCTTCACCCCCGCCGCACTGCTGGCGGAGCACCGGGACCGGGTCACCCGAGCGCAGGAGGGCGGGCATCTCCCCGCAGCGGTCGCCCAGCGCTGGGAGACGCTGCTGGCCGACGAGGAGTTGTGGGACTTCACCCCGCAGTTCGTGCACGCGGACCTCTCCGAGGAGAGCCTCTTCGTCGCCGCCGACCAGATCAGCGCGATCCGCGACTGGTCCTCCTCCAAAGTCGCCGATCCCGCCGCCGATCTCGCCTGGCTGGTCTCGGCCCTCGACGCCGAGCGCTTCGACGAGCTGTACACGAGCTACCGGGAGGAACTGCCGACCTCGACGCATCCGCGGCTCATGGAGCGTGCCCAGGCGCTCGGCGAGTTCGCGGTGGTCGCCTGGCTGATCCACGGCCAGGACGCCGGCGACGCCGAGATCATCGCCGACGCCCGGGCGATGATCTCGGACCTCGACGCCGACCTCGCCCAGCTCGCCCGCGAAGAGGCCGAACGCGCCTACGAGGCGATGAGCGCGCAGCGGCCCGCGGAGGCCTGAGCCCCACGCCCTCGCGACCGCCGAGCAACCCGGTCAGCCAGGTCACCCCGGCCACCCAGGTCACCCCGGCCACCCCGGTCAGCCCGATCAGCTCGGTCCGCCCGATCAGCTCGATCAGCTCGATCAGCTCGATCAGCTCGGTCAGCTCGGTCAGCTCGGTCAGCTCGGTCAGCTCGGTCAGCTTCCCAGGAGCATCTCCGCGATCCGCTCCCGGGAGGGATGGCGGCGCACCTCGTGCGTCGTGCGCTCGGCGACGAAGTGGAAGGCCGTGCGGATCCGCGACAGCGGCATCCCGGTCTTCTCGTGCCAGGCCAGGCGATACAGCGAGAGCTGGAGGGAGCGCTCGCGCAGCTGCGCGGGCCGCGGCATGCGCCCCGTCTTCCAGTCCACGATGATCACCCCCGCCGCATCGTCGGGACCGTCGGCGTCCCCGGCGTCCGGGTCGGGGAAGACGGCGTCGATCACGCCGCGCACCGCCACCGCACCCACCCGGGTGTGGACCGGGGTCTCGACCGCGATCGGGGTGCGGCCGGACCACTCGGAGCGGGCGAAGGCCTCGCGCAGGGCCAGGTCGTCGAGGTGCGGCGCCTCGTCCTCGCCCAGATCCGGGAGGTCCTCGAGATCGAGCAGGGTCGCCCCGCCGAAGCGGTGCTCGAGCCACGCGTGGAAGGCGGTGCCTCGGGCCGCCGCGGCGGAGGGCCGCCGCGGCAGGGGCCGCACCAGGTCGAGGGCGGCGCCTTGCGGGTCGCGCGCCTGCTGCACGACCTGCGAGGCGGACAGCCGCGCCGGGGAGTGGACGGCGGGCGGCCCCTCCTGGCGCTCCAGGTCATCGAGCACCCGGCGCAGGGTCTCGGCGAGCTCGGGGTCCGCGGGCGGGAGGTCCTCGGCGGCGGCGAGCATCTCCTCGGCGAGATCCCGGCGGCGCTCGGGCTCTCCCGGTGCTGGCGGCCAGGAGGCGACCCGGCGCACGGACTCGAGCGGGTTCTGCTCGGGCACGTCCTCCCGGCGGCGGAAGGGTGCGGGCACCAGCGGCTCCGCCTCGGCGAGATAGCGGGAGCGGGGCCGCGCGGTGGTCAGGCCCTGGCGCCAGGCGGCGGAGGTCAGCAGCAGGCGCCGACGGGCGCGGGTCACCGCGACGTACATCAGCCGACGGTCCTCGCGCAGCGATTCCTCCCCCTGAGCGAACCGGTACTCCTCGATCAGCGCCTCGGCGTCGACCTGGGTGTCCGCCTCCGCCCAGGCGAGCTCGGGCAGGGTGTCGGCGTCACCGCGCAGGGCGGTGGGGACGGAGGCCCCGGCGAGCTTCCCGAGCCACCCGTCGCCGGGCACCCGCACCCGCCCGGCCTCGTCGGTCTTCGCCCGGCGCAGGTCGTAGGAGGGCACCGATCCCTCGGTGAGGCCGGCGACGGCGACCAGGTCCCATTCGAGGCCCTTCGCGGAGTGCATGGTCACGATGGTGACCGCCTCCGGATCGCTCTCGGCCTCCGCCTCCCCCGCCGCGCCGACGGACAGCGCGGCCTCCTCGTCCTCGCTGATCTCGAGCAGGTCCAGGTATGCGGCGAGCCCGCCGCGCCGGGCGGTGCGGTCGAAGGCCGCGGCGTGCTCGCGCAGCGCCTCGAGATCGCCGAGGGCCCGCGTGGACGGATCCGCCTCGCGCAACACCAGGTCCACCTCGAGCAGGCGCACGGCGGCCGTGACCAGATCGGGGAGCGGGAGCGGCAGCAGCCGCCGCATCTCGCGCAGCACCTGCTGGACGTGCTCGAGGCGCTCGCGACCGCGCTCGCTGAGGGAGCGCCCGGACGGATCGGTCCAGCCCCGCGGCGGGAGGTCGTCCACGGCGTCGAGCAGCGACACCTCCTCGACCTCGTCGGGGGCGGCGGGCGCGCCGTCGGTCGTCGTCGGCCGGGCGGCCCGCAGACGCGACCCGAGCCGGTCCCTCCAGCGGCCGAGGACCGCGAGATCCCGCGCCCCGAGACGCACCCGGGGTCCGGTGAGCAGACGCATGAGCGCATCGCCCCGCCCCGGATCGTGGGAGGCCTCGAGGAGGGCGCGGACATCCGCCACCTCCGGCCGGTGCAGAAGACCCCCGAGCCCCACCACGTGCACGGGCAGTCCCTCGGCCTCGAGGCCCTCGACGAGGGCGGGGATCTGACGCCGCGCGCGCACCAGGACCGCCGCCGACGGCACCTCGTCCTCGGGGGCCTCGGCGCGGCGGGCCCGGATCCAGCGGCCGATGGCGCGGGCCTCGCCGGTCTCGTCGGCGGCCTCGTGGATCTCCGCGGCGCCCTCCCCCGCGCCGGGGCGGGGGTGCAGCTCGGGGATCTCCACCCCGGCCCCGGCCGCGCGCAGCGGTCCCGCGAGGCGGTTCGCGACGGCGAGGACCGCCTCGTCGTTCCGCCAGGAGGTGGACAGGGTGCGCTGCAGGACCGGCCGCTCCGGGGTCGCGAAGGCCTCCGCGAAGCCCGCGAGGGAGGCCGCCGAGGCACCGCGCCAGCCGTAGATCGCCTGCTGCGGATCGCCGACGGCGCACGCGGGGTGCCCGGGGCCGAAGAGGTCGGTGAGCATCCGCAGCTGGGCGACGGAGGTGTCCTGGAACTCGTCGAGCAGCACGACCCGGTGCAGGCGGCGGGCGAGGGCTCCGGCGGCGGGCACCTCGCGCGCGATGCGGGCGGCGAGGGAGACCTGATCGGCGAAGTCGAGAGCGGAGCTCTCGGCGCGGATCTCGGCGAAGCGCTCGACCAGCGGGATCAGGGCGAGGCGGTTCTCGAGGGCGGTGAGCACCCCGGCGACAGCCTTCGGGGTGGTGCGGCGCCGTCCCTCGACCTGCAGCGGGATCTGGGAGAGGTGCGTGTGGATCTCCCGCAGGTGCGCCTCGAGCCGCGCGGGATCCACCAGGTGGTCGGCGAGCGAGGACGTCAGCGAGAGCAGGGCGGCGGTGAGGGTCGCGGGGGACGCCTCGAGGTCGAGGCTGTCGTCCCAGGACTCCACGAGGGTGTGGGCGAGCTGCCAGGACGCCGAGGTGGACATCATCGTCAGCTCCGGATCGATGCCGACGGCGAGGGCGTGCTCGCGGACCAGGTCGAGGGCGAACCCGTTGTAGGTGCGGACCGCGGGGCGCTGGCCGACGAGCTCGTCCCCGCCCCGTTCGAGACCGGCCGGGAGGGGCAGGCCCTCGGCGCGCAGCGCGTCGGCGAGGGTCGCCAGACGCTGGGCGATGCGGGCGGAGAGCTCGTGCGCCGCCTTGCGGGTGAAGGTCAGACCCAGCACCTGCCGCGGCTCGACCACGGCGTTCGCGATCAGCCAGACCACCCGGGAGGCCATCGTCTCGGTCTTCCCGGAGCCGGCTCCGGCGACGACCAGCAGCGGCTGCAGCGGGGCCTCGATGACGGCGGTCTGCTCGGCGGTCGGCGGCGGCTGCTCGAGCAGGCCGGCGAGCCGGGCCGCGCTGAGCGCCGGGGCGGGGCGCTCGTCGTGCTCGTCGTGATCGGAGTTCTCGTCGTGCTGGTCGCGTTCGGGGCGGGTCACAGCTGCTCCCCCTCGGGTTGCAGGGCGCAGCTCGAGCGGACCGCACAGCGGCTGCAGTGGGAGGTGATCCGCGCGGCGACCTCGGCTCCGGAGACGTCCGCGGCGACGCGGCGCACGAGGTCGTCGAACCAGGCGGGATCCTCCGCGCGGGAGAGGGCGGTCTGGGTGCGGACGGCGGCGCTGCGCCCCCCGGTGCCGACGTAGACCAGCTGCGCGCCGTTGAGCCGCTCGGGGGCATCCTCCCCCAGCTGCTCGGCGAGCGCCCCGTCACGCACCGCGGTCTGGTACGCGGCGAGCTGGAGGTCCTCCTCCGCGGCGGCCCGGGACTTCGCGGCGCGACCGGTCTTGAGGTCGACGACCCGCAGCCCGGTCTCGTCCCCCTCGAGGCGGTCGATCGAGCCACGCAGCCGCACCGAGCCCAGGACCACCTCGAAGGGTGCCTCGACGGCGAGCGGCGGGGCCGCGGCGGCGAGGTGCTCGGCGAGCAGGCGAGCGGCGTCCTCCGCCCGGCGCACACGGCGCCTCCCCGACCAGGTGTCGGTGCCGGGGATGGTGCGGAGCTGGGCATGAAGGGCGTCGAGCAGGTCCTGGACGCCGTTCTCGGGTCCGCGCGGATGGGTCTGCGCGAGGTGGTGCAGGGCGGTGCCGATGCGCTGCGCCGGCCCTCCCGAGCGGGTGCCGCCGGAGCGCTCGAGCAGCCAGGCCTGCGGGCAGTCGGCGGCGCGCTCGAGGGCCGAGGGGGACAAGGGGATCTCCGTGCCCGGGTCGGCGAGCGGCGCGTCGCTGCTCGGGCGCTGGTGGTACCAGCGCTCCGGGGCGGTGCCGGGAGCTCCCACCGCGGCGAGCGCGTGCAGGGCCCGGGCCGCGTCGGCCGCACGCGCCGGGTCCGGGTCGAGGAGCCGTCGTCGCAGGGCGGGGACCAGCTCCCGCACGTCGGGGGCGGGGCCCGGGTCCCGTCGGAGCGCGTCGAGATCGAGCCAGTCGGGCTCGTCCGGGGAGTCCGCGGCCGCGGCGGTGGCCCCCTGCTCGAGCGCCTCGAAGAGCGCGGAGGGGTCCGAGTCCGGGTCCTCGACGGCGGTGACGAGCACCCGTGAGCGGGCACGGGCGAGGGCGGAGACCGCGAGCCGCAGCTCATCGGCGAGGACCTGGGCGCGCTGGATCGCGCGGACGGGCTCGGGGTCGGCGGGCAGCCCGCCGGGATCCCGGGAGTCGGTCAGCAGCGCCAGCTCCGCCGCACCGAAGAGGGTCGAGCGGAGGCGCAGGTCCGGCCAGGCACCCTCCTGCAGGCGGGCGAGGACCACGGTGTCCCGGTGCTCGCCGGCGATTTGCGCGGGCGTGAGCACGGCGACCCGACCCCGGGGCGCGGCAGCCGGGGCGAGGGTGTCCTCGACGACGGCCTGGGCGCGGACCTGCTCGACGAGGTCGAGGGGCCCCGCGCCGGGACGTCGGTCGGTGAGCCGCTCGGCGGCCGCGAACAGCTCCAGCAGGGCGTCGAGCCGGGACCCGGCGAGCCGGGCGCGGGCGCCGTCCACGTCCCCCGGGGCGCCGAGGGCCGCCCGCCGCCAGCCCCCGGCGAGCCCCGCCGCGTCCCAGGCGTGCCACAGCACCTGCTGGGCGTCCTCCTCGCGGTGGGCGCGGACGGCGGCGATCATGTCCCGCAACCGGTGCACGGGGGCCGCCGTGCGGTCCCGGTCCTCGGCGCCCGGCAGTCCGGGGGCCTCCTTCTCGAGCAGCGCCCGGGCGAGCAGCTGGTCGCTCGGGGTCTCGTCCTCGGGGCGGGCGCTGCGGTGGGCGGCGAGCAGGAGGCGGCGGATGCGGCGCAGTCGCAGCGAGTCGGCGTCCCCGTAGGGCCCCCGCAGCAGCGCGTCGGCGACCAGCGGGTCCACGGAGGTGCCCTCCGGCGCGAGAGCGATCTCGAGCACCGTCAGCAGGTCCGCGACCGCCGGCACCTCGCGCAGCGGCTGGGGCCGGTGCGGCACGCGCACCGGCAGCCCGGAGCGCGAGAGGAGGTCGGCGACGTCGGCCACCGCCGCGCCGGAGCGGCACACCACCGCCATGTCGTCGTACTCCACCTGCTCCCGATGATGGAGGTCGCGGAGCGCGCCGGCGATCAGCCGCGCCTCCTCGAGCGGGTCCCGGGCACGCACAGTCACGGGGCGCGGGCCGTCCGGGGTGTGCCGGGGACGACGCACCGCGGCCGGCGCCCCCGCGAGCGGGAGCCGGCCGCGGAGTCCGTCGAGCACGCGCAGCGCACCGCCCCGCGGCCCGTGGGCCCCGGGGAGGACGATCTCCGACAGCGGCCTGCGGAGGAGCCCGCGGAGCCGGTCGGCCGCATCCGGCAGCGCCCCGCGGAAGGTGTCCACGGCCGCATCGGGGCAGGAGAGCACGAGCAGCCGCGCTCCGGCCCCGGCGAGCGCCGCCACCAGGTCGACGCCGGCGCTGGTGAGGTCCTGCGCGTCGTCGACGACCACGAGGGAGTACGGCGCGGGCTGCGCGGTGTCCTCGAGCAGGCGCACCGCCCGTCGGACGAGGCCCCCCGAGTCCAGGCGCGGCCCCGCGTCGAGGGCGGCGGCCGCTTCGAGATCGAGCACGCCGAGGTAGTCGCGCAGCAGCGCTGCGGCATCGCGCCACGCGGGACGGGCCCGCTCCTCCCCCAGCCGGTCGAGGTCCGCCGGGGAGAGCCCCCGCTCCGTCGCCCGGGTGATCAGATCGCGCAGCTCCGCACGGAAGCCGGGCAGCGTGCGCGCCGCCGCGTCGACCTCGAGATGCCAGGTGCCGCGCTCGGCGATGAGCTCGGCGAGGAGGGCGTCCTGCTCGGCCCCGGTGACCAGCGTCGGCTCGCCGCGCCCCGCGCGGACCGACTCGGCGCGCACGATCGCGTGGCCGAGGGCGGGGGGCGTCATGGCGTGGACCCCGGCGGCGCCGTGCACCGCGAGGGCGTCCCGCAGCCGCCCGGCGGCGGCGCGCCGGGGGGCGAGCAGCAGCGTCCCCTCGCCCGCCCGGGCGGCCGCCGCGAGCGCGAGCGCGGTGCGCCCGGCGCCCGGTCCGGCGTGGACCAGGACGTCCCCGCCGCCCTCGACGAGCTCGAGAGTGCGCCGCTGCTCGACGTCGAGACGCTCCGGGGGCAGGACCGCGGCGACGGCCGACGGGTCCGGCCCGAGCAGCCGGATGCGGCGGCGTGCGGAGCTCGCGGTCGTCGTCATGCCCCCATTGCACCTCATCCCCCCGACCGATGACGCCGGGGGACGCGTCCCGTGGCGGTACCATGATCCGGGTCACCCGGACAGGTCTATCCAGGATCGGAGGCGGCCGTCATGTCCTCGCCGTCCACCCCTCGCATGCCTCGTGCGCAGCGCCGCGCCCAGTTGCTCGAGCTGGCCACCCGGGTCTTCGGCGAGAAGGGGTACCAGCGCACCTCGATGGACGACATCGCCCACACGGCGGGGGTCACCAAGCCCGTGCTCTACCAGCACTTCACCTCCAAGGAGACGCTGTACGCGGAGGTCCTGGACATCATCGCGGAGCGCATGATGAGCGAGGTCCAGACCGTGCGGGAGGTCGAGGGCGGCTCGGTGGAGCGGGTCCGCTTCGGCCTCGAGCTCTTCTACCGCTTCGTCTCGCTGCAGAATGCGGTGCGCCTGTTCACCGGCTCGGAACCGGTCCCCGCGACCGTGCAGGAGCGGGTCACCCAGGTCCTGGACTCCCTGTCGATCGAGCTCGCGAGCCTGCTCATGGTCACCCGCGAGATCTCCGATGCGCGAGCGAGGATCCTGGGCCGCAGCATCCTCGCCGCCGCGCAGTCCACCGCCGTGATGCTCCACGCCGCCTCCGGCGAGCCCGAGCGGGAGGAGATCCTCGAGGTGATGACCTCCGCGATGCTGCACGGCCTGACGGGCTTCGCCCCGCTCGAGCATCCGCAGGTGGCCGGGACGGTGCTCGCCGCCGACGGCTCCTCCCGGACGGGCGACGCCCCCGTCACCGCCCAGCCCTGACCGCTAGACTCCCGCACGCACAGCACCGGACTACCCCGCCCCCGCGGCGGAGGGAAGGACCCACCATGGAGATTCGCCTCGGCATCCAGCACTCCGCCCGCGAGATCGTGATCGAGTCCGCGGAGGGCTCCGAGGAGCTTCTCGAGCGCCTCTCCGCCGCTCTGCGCGACGGCACCCCGGTCACCCTGGTGGACGACAAGGGCCGCACCGTGCTGGTCCCCGGCGCGAAGGTCGCCTACGTGGAGCTCTCCTCCGAGGAGCCCCGCCGCGTCGGCTTCCTCGGCTGACCCTGCCGTGACCGCCGCCGTCGACGACGAGGTCGCGGCGCTCCGCACGAGGCGCCGTCGGCGGCGCCGTCGTCTGCTCCAGGGGACGACGACCGCCCTCATCGCGGTACTCGGCGCGATCGTCGGGATCCTGCTGGTCCCCGCGACGAAGGTCGAGGTGGGCCCGCTCACCGCGAGCGTGCACATGCGCCCCTCGCTGCACGCCGAGACCGTCCTGCTCCTGCCGCCCGTGGGCGAGGTCGCCTTCGACACCCACCGCGCACCGGTGCGGGTCGAGGCGCGTGTGGAGAGCGTCGACGTGGCCGCGGCCGAAGCCCTCTTCACCTCCGACGCCGGCCTCGCCGAGCTCAGCCGCACCGCCCCGGAGGCGATCACCTCCGCGGCCGCCGTGAACGCGGCGCTGAACGCCCTGTTCTGCGCCGCGGGCGCCGGTCTCGCCGTCGGCCTCACCTTCCGTCGGGTGCGCCGCGCCGTGGCCTCCGCCGGCGGCGCCGCCGCGGTCGTCGCCGCCTCGGCACTGACCACGAGCCTGACCTTCTCCCCGGAGTCCCTCAGCCAGCCCCGCTTCGAGGGGCTGCTCTCCCAGGCCGCTTATGTCGCGGACCTCGGCGAGGCGACCGCGGCGGACTACGCGAACTACCGGAACACGATCGCGGAGTTCGTCGGCCAGGTCTCGGCGCTGTACATCGCCGCGGACTCGCTGCCCGTCGGGCTCGACGCGGAGAACGTCACCACGGTGCTGCACGTCTCCGACATCCACGACAACCCGCAGGCGTACGACGTCATCGAGCAGCTCCACACCCAGTTCGCGATCGACCTGGTGATCGACACGGGCGACATCGTCTCCTGGGGCACACCCTGGGAGAACGAACTGCTGCGCGAAATCGGCACCCTCGACGTGCCCTACGTGTACATCAGCGGCAACCACGACGGGCAGGCCGCGGCCGAGATGATCGCCGCCCAGCCCAATGCGACCGTCCTGGACAACCAGGTGGTCGAGATCGAGGGGCTGACCATCGCGGGCATCGGCGATCCGCGCTTCGCCGCGGACGACGACTCCGACGCCGGCGGCTGGCGCGAGGGCAAGGAAGCGGTCTCGGCGAGCGGCTTCCAGCTCGGCGAGACCATCACCGCCTACGACGCGGCGCATCCCGAGGACCCCGTGGACATCGCCCTGATCCACGATCCCACCGAGCCGGACGGCCTGCTGGGCCGCGCGCCGCTGGTGCTCTCCGGGCACATGCACACCTCGAAGGTGGAGCTGGACCGCGAGGGCTCGGGCACCGACTGGTTCACCGTCGGCTCCACGGGCGGTGCGCTCGCCTCGGGCGGCGTGTCCCCCGTGCTGCAGGGCGAGGAGCCGCTCGAGCTGACCGCGCGGATGCTGTACTTCGACTCGATCACCGGCCGGCTCCTCGCCTACGACGACATCACCATGGGCGGCCTCGGCCTGGTGTCGGTCTCGATCGAGCGCACCCAGATGCCCGAGGAGACTCCCGCGCTCGAGGTCCCGGAGGGCGCTGAGACCCCCGCGGAGCCGATCCCGTCCGAACAGGAGGTCGAACCGGGCCAGGGGCTCCCCGACGAGGAGCGCGTCACGCCGACGGACCCGGAGAGCCCCCTGCCCTCGGTCAGCGACGGCGGCGGGGGTTGATCTCGGGGGCCCGTCAGGGGCCGGGGGCTACCATGGCAGGGCACATCCGATATCCAGAGAGTTGAACGGTGCCCGAAACCATCCCGCACACCGACGAGGCCGAGTCGGCCTCCCCCGCCGTCGAGCAGAGCTCCGGCACCCCCGTCGTCGAGGTCCCGCAGACCTTCTCCGACTTCGCTGTCCGCCCCGACATCGTCGAGGCCCTCGCCGCCAAGGGGATCATCCATCCCTTCCCGATCCAGTCGCTGACCCTCCCGGTCGCGCTGCGCGGCCGCGACATCATCGGCCAGGCCAAGACGGGCACGGGCAAGACGCTCGGCTTCGGCATCCCGGCCCTCCAGTCCGTGGTGGCGCCCGGGGAGGACAACCCCGAGAACCGTCGCATCGGCGCCCCGCAGGCCCTCATCGTGCTCCCCACCCGCGAGCTCGCGGTCCAGGTGGCCGAAGATCTGCAGGCCGCGTCCACGAAGCGCCCCGTCCGCATCCTCACCGTCTACGGCGGCCGCGCCTACGAGCCGCAGATCGAGGCCCTCGAGAAGGGTGTCGAGGTGGTGGTCGGCACCCCCGGTCGCCTGATCGACCTCATGCGCCAGAAGTACCTCGACCTCTCGCAGGTCAAGGTCGCGGTGCTCGACGAGGCCGACGAGATGCTCGACCTGGGCTTCCTCGAGGACATCGAGAAGCTGCTCCAGGCCGTGCCCACCACCCGCCAGACCATGCTGTTCTCGGCCACGATGCCGGGCCCGATCATGGCTCTCGCCCGCCGGTTCATGCGCCAGCCCACGCACATCCGGGCGCATGATCCCGGTGACGTCTCGCGCACCAAGGCGGACATCACCCAGGTCGTCTACCGGGCGCACCAGCTCGACAAAATCGAGGTGATGGCCCGGGTGCTGCAGGCGCGCGGCCGCGGCCTGACGATCATCTTCATGCGCACCAAGCGCCAGGCCGACCGCGTCGCCGCGGATCTCGCCGAGCGCGGCTTCGCGGCCGCCCCGCTGCACGGCGACCTCGGCCAGGGGGCGCGCGAGCAGGCGCTGCGCGCCTTCCGCAACGGCAAGGTGGACGTGCTGGTGGCGACCGATGTGGCCGCCCGTGGCATCGACGTCGACGACGTCACCCACGTCGTGAACTGGAACTGCCCCGACGACGACAAGACCTATCTGCACCGCACCGGCCGTACCGGTCGTGCGGGCCGCAAGGGCACCGCCATCACTTTCGTGGACTGGGAGGATCTGGCGCGCTGGGCGCTCATCGCGCGGCAGCTGGGGCTCGAGTCGACCGAGGCGGTCGAGACCTACTCCACCTCCGAGCATCTGTTCACCGATCTCGACATCCCCACCGAGGCCAAGGGCACCCTGCCGAAGGACAAGCGCACGCGCGCGGGTCTGGAGGCGGAGGAGCTCGAGGACCTCGGCGGTCCCGAGGCGCGGCGTGAGCGTTCCGGTCGCGGCGAGCGGGGCGAGCGCTCCGGTCGGGGAGAGCGGTCCGGGCGGGGTGAGCGGTCCGGTCGCGGCGAGAGGTCCGGCGGCCGCGGCGGCCGGTCCGAGCGCTCGGAGTCCCGGGACTCCGCACGTCCCGCCGACGCCGACGGCACGGAAGGCACCGCCTCGGCCGAGTCCACGGGTGAGGATCGTCCGCGTCGCAGCCGCTCCCGCTCCCGCACCCGCCGCGTGAACGGCGAGGTCGTGGAGCAGCAGGGCGACGCCTCGAGCGAGAGCTCCTCGGGCGCCGCGGGCGGCGAGGGCTCCGGCCCCGAGTCCGACGGCGAGCGTCCCCGTCGGCGTCGGTCGCGCGGCGGTCGCGGTCGCAGCCGGAGCCGCGGCGGCGACGGGGCGACCGGAGGCGGCGAGCAGCAGTCCTCCTCCGAGGGCTGACCCCGCCTCCCGGCAGATCCACGAGGGCCCGGACCGCGCATCGCGCGGTTCGGGCCCTCTCTCCTCGGTGGG